>CAKSGG010000060.1 GCA_934454215.1 uncultured Clostridia bacterium | reverse complement strand
GTGTTGTATCGTAGCCGTAAATGCTCGCTTCTCCCACAGCTCCGACAATTCCCGAAGCCGAAGAATATCCCAAAGTATTCAGATATGTTTTTGAAATTTCTTCATATTCGGTAAAAGGACCTGTAATATTTTTAACCTCAACCATATTTACATCTGCCAGATTATCTATCATTCTGTTCATCTTGGCATTTGTCAGAACACCCTGTGACACATTTTTTAATATCCCGACTCTTTTTGCCATATCGACACATTCGCCGTCTGTTATTGAATCGTTTCCGTTTCTCAAAAGTGTTCCGTATCCGACAATATTCAAAAACATTCTGACTGCGTCATTTACATCAGCGGCCGAATCGGGACGAAATGTTGCATCACCGTAACCGCTCATAAGACCGTTTAAGTATACTGTATTGACAATCGCAAACAGCTTATGCTTTTGCGGTATATCTATAAATACAGCCTTGCCGTCCTCTATCAGTGTGGATTTTGTAAGGGATATTGCCATTTGTGCAAGCTCGCCTCTTGTAATCTCTTTATCGGGATTATCCGAATCCGTTGATATTCCTATAATTGATGAAACTCCCGAGCTTTCCGCCGCCGCATAATTTATAGGCAGAATACTCATAATCATAGCCATCAGTAATATGTACAATGATATTTTTTTTGACATTTGCTCTGCATCCTTTCTTTTATCTGTTCAGAATATCATATATAAGCTTTGCCGCCTGCGCTCTTGTCGCATTCGACATCGGCTCAAATTTTCCTCCGCCCATGCCGTTTATTATTTCGGCTTTATACATAGCGTCGACTGCTTCATACGCATAATCGCTTATATCGGCTTTGTCCGAAATTTCTCTCTCCGACTTTGCTTCAAGCTCTATATTCAGCTTGTTCGCTGTCCTGTACAGCATAACCGCCATATCCTGTCTTGTTATTTTTTCACCCGTTCCGAATTTTCCGCCAAAGCCCGATGCTATTCCGTTTTCATATGCCGCATTAACGCTTTCATAATACCACGCATTATTCGGCACGTCCGAATATTCAACGTTTCCGCTTGCCTTAAATCCAAATGCACGGACTATTATCGCAACAAATTCTTCTCTTGTAATGTTGTCGTTCGGATTGAAATGCCTGTCTGATTTTCCGTTTAATATACCTTTTTCGGCAAGATATTCAATTTCTTTCTTTGCCCATGCAACGCCGTTTATATCGTCAAATATTGTTTTTTCATCTTTTGTTTCAGTGGGTGCGGTATATGAATATCCGCCGCCTCCCGAATTGCCGCCGCTCTGCTGTACACCGGGGTTATAATTTTGTGCCGCTGTTATTGCCGCATTAAATTCCTTTATCAGCTTTTCGGGAGTTGATGTATCTGCCTTTGAGATAAGCGAAGCCGCATAATCTCTTTTGCCGTCCGTTTTTAATTTTAAATCAAAACTGTCAAAATCCAATTCAATCAAGCTTTCGTCATCATAATAGGAATTGTTGTTCTCCCTCAAAAAGCTTATTATCTTGCTGCTGTGCAGACCCGAAAGCCTGTCAAGGAATACGTTCGTTCTGAATGACTGTAAAAATTCATTTTCATCTTCATAGGCTTTAAGCGCAATTGCAGAAATAATCTTCGTTTTATTTCCCTCTTTAAACCACTCGGATTCTTTTAAATTATCCGTTATTCCTACAAGCTCCGCATATTTATCTATGAGCGCTGTTATCGTCGCTGTATTCTTGCTTTTTATCGCCGCTTTTACAAGCGCTTTATCATATGCCTCTCTGAACTCAATTGCCGAAATATCGGTTTTATCGCCGAGTATATCTTTCATTGAGCTTACTATCAGACTATCATTATCAATATTTGAATACAAGCCCGTTATGTCCAAAGATAGAATATCCTTTGCCTCTTTCAGAGTCATGTCTCCTTTAAGCACTTTATCTATTGCGTCTTTAATTTCCGCAAAAGAATAATATGTAAATTCTTTATCGGTTGTTTCTGATGTTCCGTCGGTTTTTGATACTGTCATAACTGCCTTATAATTTCTTGTACGCACCGTATACGAATCCATATTTACAACAAAATTCAAATCCGTTTCATTCGGTCTTTTTTCTCCGAAATACATCGGATTTCCGTTTCCATCGGTTACTGTCATTGTAACCCAACTTGTATTTCCTTCATCAAGCTGCGGTGTTATTGTAATCGTATCATATTGTGTTTCCGCAACATCAAGCGTTATGCTCATGTCCTGAGCACCTGCCGTCAATGCCGAAAGCATTAAAATCCCGGCGGTTAAAATTAATATTTTTTTCATCTGAATCCTCCGTTTCTGCCACAGTCAGCGGCTGTTATTTTATTCACTGCGATATTTTTTTCTGTATTCAATCGGGGTTACACCGTACTCTTTTTTAAAAATATTTGCAAAATACTGGCTGTCAAGATACCCTACCTTGTTCCCGATTTCATATGCCTTTAAATCGGTTTCGCGCAGCAATCTGCACGCACCCTCCATTTTCTTTGAAAAAATATACTTTTTGGGAGTTATATTGTACTTTTCCTTAAAGGCAAGACTGAAATACGACAAATCCAATCCGAATTTATTTGCCACCCATGTTACGCTTATTTCAGGGTCGGAATACATATCATCAATATAATTTTTTATGTATTCCAAAAGATTGTCAATATTTTTATTTCTGTCAATATTCATCAGTTCCAGCATTTTGCGAATAGTATTTGAAGCATAACTTTTAACACTTTCACTGTCGTTATAACGGAATATCTCCTCAATTACATCTTCTTTTGATATAGGATAAACCGCACCTTTAACATATCTGAAAACGTGTTCAACCACAATACAATAATAATCCTTTATAAGTCCTATATCCATATCACAAACATCTATATCCAGTATATTTTTTATACTTTGGGAATCGTTTTCTTTTATCGAATCTTCGATTTTCTTCTCAAATTCTTCACTGTGGATTTTATTTTTTATATCTATGCGCTGCTGCTTTTTTCTTATTTCACGTTTCACCAAGTCTTTTATTTTATTAAGAACCTCTAAATCTATCGGTTTTAACAAATACTCCCTGACATTATAGTCCATTGCCTTTTTGGCATATTCAAACTCTCCGTACGCACTGAACAAAACCATAATAATATTCAAATTATTATCGCTTATATATTTTGCCAGCGCCAATCCGTCCATTTCCGGCATTTTTATGTCGGAAATCAGCAAGTCAACGTTATTGCTGTTTATAACCTTTATCGCTTCTTTTCCGTTTCTTACAGCGGCAACAACTTGTGCACCCATTTCCTCCCATTTGATAACCGTCGATAATCCTTTAAGCACAAACCTGTCATCATCCGCAATCAAGACATTAAACATAATCATCCCTTGCTTTCATAATATTAATTTTATTTTGTACAACTTTATATAATATATCATAACTTATATTTGGTTATTTTGCAATTGTGACTTTTTTTATTTTATTGTGTTTTTTTGGTATGTAATTTATATCTCCCATACTGATTTTTTAACAAACATAAACAATTGATTTTTTTTATAAAATGTGTTATAATAAATTATCAATCGAATAAATGCGGAGGTTTTAAATTATGTTTAGAAAAATGAGACGAATTAAACAGCAGCTTTCACAGCAGGAATGTATTGATATACTAATTAACGAACCAAGAGGCGTTCTCTCGCTGATTGGCGATGACGGTTACCCATACGGTATACCACTTAACCACTGGTACAGCGAAAAGGACGGAAAACTCTATTTTCACGGTTCTAAGAAAGGTCATAAAGCGGATGCCATATCAAAATGCAATAAAGTCTCATACTGTGTATATGACAGCGGTTTCAGAAAAGACGGCGACTGGGCGCTTAACATAAAAAGCGTAGTTGTTTTCGGCAAAATAGAATTTGTAGAGGATAAAGAAAAGACAATAGAAATATGCAAAAATCTATGTCTGAAATTTACCGATGATAAAAAATACATGGAGCACGAGCTCAAAAGAGGCAGTAATTATGTAATGTGCCTTGAACTGACGCCCGAACACATGACAGGAAAACTCGTAAACGAATCCTGATATATTGAAAAAGAGTCCGAATTTAAATCCGAACTCTTTTATCAATTTGTCAGCTTAAATTACTTTATAGCGTTCTCGTAGCTTTCAATCATCTTTTTAACCATCTGACCGCCTACTGAACCGGCTTGCTTAGCTGTAAGGTCGCCGTTGTAACCCTGCTTTAGGTTTACTCCTACTTCGTTAGCAGCTTCCATTTTGAACTGCTCCATAGCTTTCTTTGCTTCAGGTACTGAAATCTTTGACTTACTCATAGTAAATTCCCTCCTTGATTCATAATCCTTAAATCTATATAATTTGTATGTCGAAACATATCGACTACACTAATATTTTGTACCGATACTCGAAATATATTCTGATTAATTTTTGGTTATATAATTAATTTTTGGAAAGGAAATTCTGCAAAAAAACTGCCGCATTAAATGCGGCAGTTCCTCTTTCATCTACTTTACAGGTCATTTCGGATTATATCCTCATATGATTCTCTTTTTACAACAATCTTGGCATTACCGTTTGAAACAGCAACAATCGCAGGTCTGGGAATTCTGTTGTAATTACTTGCCATTGAATAATTATAAGCACCTGTCGCCAATACGGCTAAGGTATCTTCAGCTTTAATCTCCGGCATCATAATATCCTTTATCAGCAAATCTCCGCTTTCACAGCATCTTCCCGCAATCGTTACCTTTTCGGTTCTTTCAGCATTTGCATTATTTGCAATAACAGCCGAATACTCCGATTCATATAAAATATATCTCGGATTATCCCCCATACCGCCGTCTACCAAAACGTATTTTCTTACATTTTTTATATCCTTAACACCACCAACGGTATATAACGTAATACCCGCGGGCGCTATAATCGAACGCCCGGGCTCCATTAAAATAAACGGAAGCTTTACGTCATGTTCTTTTGCGGCAGCCTTTACAACTTCGCTTACATGCTTTATATAAGCATCATACGGAACAGGGTCGTCCTCCTCCGTATAGCGTATTCCGTAACCGCCGCCCAAATTCAAACAATCTATTTCAATATTCAGCTTTTGCTTCAGTTCTGCAATAAAATCCATCATTATTTTCGCAGCTTTACAGAACGGCTCTATATCAAATATCTGTGAACCTATATGACAATGCAGACCAACTATCGTAACATTCGACATTTCATTGGCAAGCCTGCATATCTCAAAAGCTTCTCCGTTCTCCAAAGCAACGCCGAATTTTGAATCAATTTGTCCTGTCTGTATAAAACTGTGAGTATGTGCGTCCACTCCCGGCTTTATTCTGAACATAATTTTCTGATTAATACCGTGACTTTTCGCAATTTCATTCAGCTTTTCCAGCTCATAGATGTTGTCGACAATTACAGTTCCGACCTTGTTTTCAACAGCCATCTCCAATTCATCGACAGTCTTATTATTTCCGTGAAAATAGACTTTATCCATGGGAAAATCTGACGCTATCGCCGTGTACAGTTCTCCGCCCGAAACAACGTCCATTCCCAATCCCTCTTCTTTTACGATTCGGCATGTATATTTCGTGCATAAAGCTTTGTTTGCATACAGAACCAATCCGTTGCCGCCGTAATATTTATCCATTGCATTTTTATAAACCCTGCAATTTTCACGCAGCAAATCTTCATCTATTACGTAAAGCGGAGTTCCGAATTTCTTCGCAAGCTCAACGGTGTCGTTCTTTCCTATTACAAGATGATTTTTTTCATTTACCGATAAGTTCTTTGATACAAACATTTTATATGCCTCTTTTCCGTATTAATTTTCAGTTCCCGTCTTTTCAAGCAACACAGGCTCTTCTCTTATCACCTGCGTTGCAGCTCCGTCGGTAATACATTCCTTGGTAACTATTACCTTTTTAATCGTATCATCAGACGGGGTTTCAAACATAATGTCTGACATTGTTTCTTCTATGATTGAGCGCAGACCTCTTGCTCCCGTATTTCTTTCAAGAGCCTTGTCCGCAATCGCCACAATTGCATCATCTTCAAATTCCAAATCAACATTATCAAAAGCAAACAGTGCCTTGTATTGCTTTGTAAGCGCATTTTTTGGTTCTTTAAGTATTTTTATCAGCGTTTCTTTATCAAGCTTGTCAAGCGTTGTAAATACAGGCAGACGTCCCACAAACTCGGGAATAAGTCCGAATTTAAGCAAGTCCTGCGGAATAATTTTATTCAGCAGCTCCGTTAAATTCACATCTTTTTTACTCTCGACATCTGCACCGAAACCAAGACCTTTCTTCCCGATACGGCTGTTTACTATTTTTTCGATTCCGTCAAAAGCGCCGCCGCATATAAATAATATATTGGTCGTATCAATATGAAGACATTCCTGATGAGGGTGCTTTCTTCCCCCCTGCGGAGGCACGGACGCATTTGTTCCCTCAATCATTTTCAGCAATGCCTGCTGAACACCCTCGCCCGAAACATCGCGTGTTATTGACGGGTTCTCGGATTTACGTGCAATTTTGTCAATTTCATCAATATATATAATTCCTCTTTCGGCAGCTTCAATATCATTATCTGCCGCTTGAATTAATTTCAAAAGTATCGTCTCGACATCTTCGCCTACATATCCTGCCTCCGTAAGCGAGGTTGCGTCCGCAACAGCAAACGGAACATTAAGTATTTTTGCAAGATTCTGAACCAAAAAGGTTTTTCCGCTTCCCGTAGGTCCTATCATAAGTATATTACTTTTTTGCAATTCCACATCATCGGCGGTATTTTCATGTTCAATTCTCTTATAATGATTATAAACTGCTACCGACAAAATTTTCTTTGTCTTATCCTGACCAATAACATACTTATCAAGAAATTCCTTGATTTGTTTCGGCTTTGGCAGTTCTCCCGCCGTTTCCGACATTTCTATGGGTTCTTCGGCTAAAATTTTATTGCAAATATCCACACATTCGTTGCAAATAAAAACACCCGGTCCCGACAGCAGTCTTTCAACCTCCGACTCTGATTTTCCGCAAAAAGAACATCTGAGCTGATTATTTTCACTCATTAAGCAATCACTCCATAATCTGCATTGAAGAGCTTGCGCATAGCGAAAGCTCTTCAATATATTAATTTACTGCCTTTTGGTAATAACTTTATCTATAAGTCCGTACTCCTTTGCTTCATCAGCAGTCATAAAGTTATCTCTTTCCGTATCATCGCAAAGCTGTTCATAAGTCTTGCCCGTACGCTCTGCCAGAATACGGTTCATCTTTTCCTTTGTTTTAACAAGATTATCCGTATAAATCTTAATATCGGTGGTTTGTCCGCTAAGCCCGCCGCCGCCTATCAACGGCTGATGAATCATAACCTCGCTGTTAGGCAAAGCCATGCGCTTGCCTTTTGCTCCCGCAGCAAGCAGAAAAGCTCCCATTGACGCAGCCATTCCGATACAAATAGTTGCAACATCACACTTGATGTACTGCATTGTATCATATATAGCCATTCCCGCAGTAATCGAGCCGCCGGGGCTGTCTATATAAAGCTGAATTTCCTTATCGGGGTCTTTTGACTCCAAATACAATAACTGTGCAACTACAAGACTTGATGTTACGTCATCTACCTGACCCGACAAAAATATAATTCTGTCTTCAAGCAATCTTGAGTAAATATCGTATGAACGTTCTCCTCTGTTTGTCTGTTCTACGACCATAGGTACTAAAGCCATAATAAATACTCCTCTTTATTCTGTTAAAATATTGCTTTCTTTGGTATTTATTTTACAACAGCGTTGTCAACTATCATCTTAATTGTCTTTTGAATTGCAAGGTCTTTCTTGATGTTCTCCATTTCAGGCTCTTGAATAAGCTCCTTAAGCTTGTCTACCTCCATGTTATATCTCTTTGCCATTTCAGCAAGCTCGATTTCAAGCTCCTCGGGACCGATTTCAATTTTCTCTTTATTCATAACAGCTTCAAGTACAAGCGATGTGTTTATCTGATTTACAGCCTGCTCGTCAAACTGTGCTCTTAACTGCTCCATAGTCTGACCCGTATACTGTAAATACATATTCATATCTACACCCTGATACTGGATTCTCTGAGCAAAATCATTTACAAGTCTGTCAATCTGAGCTTCTTTCATTGCTTCGGGAATTTCAAATTCAGCATTTTCAACTACCTTTTTGATAATCGCATTTTCAGTCTCGCTTTTAGCCTTATTCTCGGCAGCCTCTTCAAGCTTCTTTCTTACATCAGCCTTATATTCGTCCAATGTGTCAAATTCGCTTACTTCACTTGCAAAGTCATCATCAAGTTCGGGAAGTTCTCTTACCTTTATTCCCTTTACCTTTACCTTGAATACTGCGTCCTTGCCCTTTAGGTTTTCAGCATGATATTCTTCGGGGAATGTAACCTTAACGTCAACATCACCGTTTATCTCTGCTCCCACAAGCTGTTCCTCAAATCCCGGAATAAATGTTCCCGAACCGATTTCAAGCTCATAATCCTCGCCTTTTCCGCCGTCAAATGCAACGTCATCAACAAAGCCCTCAAAATCAATAACTGCAATGTCACCTTCCTGAACCGCTCTGTCGTCAACATTTATGATACGCGCATTCTTCTTCTGTGCAGCCTCAATATCCTTTTGAACATCTTCATCTGTTACATTATGTTCAATTTTTTCAACCTCTATACCCTTATAATCGCCAAGATTTACCTCGGGCTTTGTTGTAACAAGAGCCGTAAATACAACAGGCTCGCCCTTTTTAATTTCCTCAACGTCAATTTCCGGCTTTGCAACAACATCAAGCTTAAGCTCGTCTACAGCATCACCGTATGCCTTCGGAAGAACCTCATTTATTGCGTCCTCATAGAACACTGCCTCCGAATAATATTTTTCAACTATTGCCTTTGGAGCTTTTCCCTTTCTGAATCCGGGGATATTGAATTTCTTCGCATTCTTTTTATATACATTATTTATTGCCTTTTCAAAATCCTCTGCCGATACATCAAATGTAAGCTTTACTAAATTTTTCTCAATCTGTTCATTTTTCACTGCCATAGTGATAAATCCTCCTTCTATGTCCTTCGGGACAATTTTTAAACGTATAATACGCCATTTAACATACAGTAGGTATTATATCATGTAATTACAAGCTTTTCAACCCTTTTTTTCAATTTTAACAACTTTTTAACAATATTTACTACACGCAAAGGGCAAATATACGTTTTTATATATAAATTCGTATATTCAAGCAAAAAAATAAGCCCCGAAATAACCGTTTCGCAAGTCTGTTTTCTACCTGCATAAGCAGGTGGGCAAGCTCCCGATTGTTTTATATGTCCACTGGCATTTCCTAAGAAACGGAGGCGTATACGCCGCAATCGGAGTAGCAATCCCAATTTAGAAGTGTTGGTAAAAAAAAGACTTTTTCACGTGAAATCTCAGGGATATTTAACTGTATTTATTATACCACAAATATTTCAAAAATACAAGAGGAATATATTTTCTTATATATTAAAATATTGTTACATTATTCTTCGTCTTCGGAATCCCGTCTTACAAATTCATCAAATGCTTTTTTGAGTGCGTCCTCGTCTTCAACCATAACAAGCTCTGCATCATCCGAGTCAATATCGCCTTCAACCTGCATTATAAGAACTTCATCGCTTTCTTCGCCCTCGGGCATACACTCAACAAGCGCAAAATACGTAACTCCGTCCAATTCAAATACATCTATTACCTCAAATTCAATTGAACAGCCGTGTTCGTCTTCAAGTATAATTATATTTTCTTCCATTTATTTTCTTCCCTTCGGTTAATTATTGAAAGTCATTTGCTTTCCACATATATATTTTAATATATATTACGCAGAATGTCAAGAATTATTTATATGTTTTTACATTTTTTATATGTTTTTTATCTGCGGTTACGGTAACATCTCCGCTTTCATCAGTTCTGTATATTGTCCTTCCGTTCAGTGCGTCCAATACGCTTTGTCTCGGAAAATCATACATATTATCTTCTCCCAGACTTATAACGCAAATTTTCGGATTTACTTTATCAACGAACTCCTGCCCTGTCGAGGTCGCAGAGCCGTGATGTGCAACCTTTAATATTTCCGCCTGCGAAATCTTGTTTTTGCTTAAAAGATTATTCTCCGAATACTTTGTCATGTCACCCGTAAAAAGACAGCTCACATCTCCGTATTCTGCATTTATTACAAGTGATGTATCATTTTCGTCCCCGTCCGACAGCACACTTTCATCGGGCGCTTTTATATCAAGTCTTAAAGTTCCGAAAAACAGCTCCGTATCCTCGGAAATATATTTTATTTCCGTACCGTTTTCTTTTGCGGCATTTTCAGCTTCAATCCTGTATTCGTTATCGGGCAGAGAATTTGGCATATACAAAGTCTTTACATTCAATTCCTCCACTGCCGCTATTACGCCCTGAACATGGTCCTGATGATAATGACTTATAAAAGCGGCGTCTATATTTGTTTTTCCATGACTTATCAAATACGGCACAAACAGTTCACGTCCGGGGTTATATTCCGAAAATGCGTTTCCGCCGCCGCCGTCTATAATCACATTTGTTCTGTAAGGCAGACTTATGACTGCACCGTCACCCTGACCGACATTCACAAAGGTTATTTCGACATTCCGCAGCGACGGAATTTTTATGCCGATTGATACAATTGCCAATACGCATGCACACGTCAATGCCAATACGCTGCGCTTTTCGTACACCTTTAAATACGCCGCAAACAGGAGCATTGCCGCCGCTGTCATTGTTATTATCCCCGGTGTAGGAAGATATATGTACGCCAGCGGCAGTTTCTCCGCTATATAAGGAATCTTTCTGTAAAAGAACAGCGCAAACGACAAAATCTGCGATAATATCGGAGCAGTTCCGAAAGATTTTACCAGCCATGCCGCCGGAAAGAAACTCAGCCATATAATTATATTTATCGGAATATATGCAAATACAAACAGTATCTGATACAGTGATATTTTATTAAAATAAAATGCCGAAAGCGGCAGCAAGCCTATAAGACATATCAAGCCCGACGAAATACTTGACCTTATAATACCGATTTTTATAAATTTTAATTTTGCACGCACATAATCGCCGAAAATAATATTTAACACACTCGCCGACGTTGAAATGACAAATCCCCCGTCATAAATTATAAGAGGATTTGCCGCAAGCATAGGAATAACTCCCAGACACAGCATACTCGGCTTATGCACATATCCGAATTTTAAAGCAAATATCATCACCGCTGCCAAATATATACAATTCTTTATAAAAGCAGGGCGGTCACAATTCAGAACGGCAATCAGAAACAGAATACCTATGAATATATAAGTTCTTAAAGCCCTTGATATTTTACCCGTAAATTCATTGATTAAGAACGAAAACACAAATGTAAAGAAATATGAAAAATACAGAAATCTCCCTATTCCGCTTTTATCAAGTGCGTCACTTAAACCGTTTGATATTTCGTCATTATTGCCCGTGATAACAGCTTTAAGAATACCTCTGTTATCATCACTGCTTACATCGGAAATTAAATTTGATGCCGCCTCTTTTATCTTGGCAGATAATACAGACGGATAATATTTCGGCAGTTTTATTTCCGACAGCTCCGCAGTTTTTGAAAACATTCTGTAATGTATATTTTTTGCCTTATAATAAAGTTTTGAATCAAAACCGTATTCATTATACGCACCGTTTATATGCTTTATAAAGCCTTTCAGAATAACAGTGTCGTTTACATTCGGCATTGCAGGCGTTGTAACGGTTATCAGCTTTTTTATATTTTCGGTTTTATCCGCCATTGTAACGGAATTTATTTCCAAAGTATATTTATAATTATCATCATACTTTTTCGGCATAGTTAAAACCGTGCCCGTAACTGAAACATAATGTCCCGAATATGTATCAAGCGAATTATCTTCCCGCAATTTAAAGCTTACCGATACCGCTCCTATACACACAGCCAAAAGACAAACCAAAATCTGTAAATCAATTTTACGTTTCATTATCAAAGAAACAATAAAAACAACTGCGGAGCATATCAACACCGTCAAAACTCCGATATATTCCTCCGATAAAATTCCAACCGTCATGCAAGCTAAAACAGCCGCCCAATTCATATTTATTCCCCCAACAAAAGCAAAAAACCGCAGTTTTTCCCAACCGACGGTTCTATTTTTCCCACGGCATAACATCGCCGTCCTCTTTTAGATATTCAAGGATTTTCCATACGCCCTCGCCGCTTTGAGAATCAACCCTGAATATATTGCGGCAGCCCGCAATTCTGAGCCATTCCTCGGCCTGCGGCACATTTGCCGTTTTATCATTTATTTTTGTTATTATTCCTATAACGTCCCGATTGCACACAGGCGTTACTGCCGGCGGAAACAGCGAAAACGGCTCTGTGGCACTTATAAGCAATCCTACCACATCCGCTTCAAACGTATACATTGCCAAACCTGAGCCAAGCTGCCTTGTTTGCAGATACTCCCCCGGTGTATCTATTATTACATCAAAACAGTTTACATACTGAGTTTTGTAATACTGTATTTTTTCGCCTTTTAACGCTTGCGTAAGCGTCGTTTTACCCGATTCGGAACGTCCTACCAATATTAAGCGTCTCATGTTCTCGTTATATCGCACACTGCAAATTTAAGCTTATCGACACAATATGTACACATCGCCTTCAGTGCAGCCTCAACATCGGCAACCATTCCGGTTATTATAAGAGTTCCGCTGAATCTGTCAACAAAGCTCAAATCAATATTTGAGCTTTTCGTCGCTATATCCGCTCCTATTATTGCGGTTTCTGCCGGCGAAAACGTAACGATTCCTATTGCACTGCCGCTGTAATCTATATCGGGATTTAAGCCCAATTTTTGATATAATATCGGGTCAGGGCTTGCAATCACATGCGCCAGAGTAATCTGCTTACCCGGAACAAGCTCCTGTATTATACGCTGTCTTTGTGAATTATCCATAAAATCCATATTGTTCCCTCACTTTCAAACTATTATATATCTTCATCACAGCTGCCCAAAACGTAACACGCACGTCCGTTTTCTTTTGCCTTATATAACAAAGTGTCCGTTTTGCTCATAAGCGACAGAATATCCGACGGAAATACAAAGCGATACGCCCCTATGCTACAGCTAACTTTGTGTATTTCGGGCATTACGCCCGCAGCCTTTATTAAAAATTCATCAAGCATTTTTTTAATTTCATCTTCCCGCAAAATCTTTTTATCAACCATAACAGCAAACTCATCACCGCCGATTCTCCCAATTATTCCGCAGTCATAAAACATACTTTTCAAAATAAGGGCAATCTCTTTAAGCACTCCGTCTCCTGCCGTATGCCCGAATGTGTCATTTACTGTTTTAAAATAATCAATATCAAAAAACAAAAACCATCCCTCATCGCACAAGGATTTTCTTCCCGCACGCTCACAGCAATTGAGAAAAAGTCTGCGTCCCATTACACCCGTAACAGCGTCAAGCTCTCCCAAAAAATTCTTATATGTGGCATAACGATAACCTAAATTCAAAACCGCAATACAAATTATATTCAGTGAAAACACCGCCAGCATAAACTGAATCTGAAGATGAACAAGGTCTCCCTTTATTGCCGCAGAAACAAAAACATTATGAACACCGAGCATATACGACATTCTATCTGAAAAATATATGGCTGCCGCAATTGTCATTCCGAACACAAATGTAGCAAAAACCGCAACAAATATATGTTTTCTTCCAAAATTCATATACGGTATACGACTCGCACGGTCAATTGCCGCTTTTACGGATTTCAGTTCTTTTTGATTATATATTTTCCATAATATTTCAACAATTCCAATACAAATTACCGCCGAAATTGCATTGCCTAACATCAGATATTTTGAATGGAAATAACTGTATACGTTATTCGGAAAGAACACCTTCACTGCCGCTACAACAATAAATCCATGAATAAGAGGCGCAAGCAATGAAATAAATCCCATCCAAACCGTTGGGTGTTTTCCGGCTTTTGCATATTTAAATACAATTCCCATTAAAAATCCAAAAACTGTCCTTGTTACCACAGCCAGAACAAAACTGCCAAAAGGGTTGCCGCTGAAAAACGGCGAGAACATCATATCCTCAGTCAAAATATAAAATGCCGTAGCCTTATACATACTTGCCAATCCGAAAATTGCCCCCATTACGGTTGACTGCACCGTTCCCAAAATACAAGCAGTCATCAAAATCGGAATATAGGCAAACGTAATGGATATAGGCGGTATATGAATATATCCCAAAAACGTGAACGACATCATAATTTCAAAAGCAATTAAGATTAAAAAAGCATACATATCAAATGATGAAACCTTGCGCTTTTTCGATATATTCATTCTTTTTTCTTCCTCCGTGTTGAATATTGTAAAATATATTATATCACATTTCTCGTTTAATTGCAATACTTTCAAATCAGAAAAATGCCCAAAAACTCAAAAAACCTAATACAAAACTATGCAGAATTAACTGTATCACAAATAAAATCGGCACTATCACCTTGAATTTTGTTTTCAGTGTTTTATGCCTGAATACATTCATACCCAAAAGCCCGCCTATAGCTCCTCCAAAAAAACATATTTTTATCAGTTTTGCCTCGCTTATCCGTCTTTCTTTTCTTTTTGCACACTTTTTATCATGCCCGAACATTGAAAATGCGCATATATTAATTATCAAGATATACAAAGATACAATACAGAAAATCACAATATTAATCTTTTTGTTTGAAAAAAGTTTCATCATTGTAGGCATCATAGGCGCAATATTTTCGCAAAAGTAATCACCAATCCACTCTGACGCCGTAGATACCCCCAGCACGATATAATTCCAGATTATTACGAGTACCTGCCCGATTTCAAGCAGTATCTCTTTAACCTTATCCATAAAATCCACAACCCCTATATTCATGTAAATATTTCACACGAACTACATTATACTATGCCTCAAAGAATTTGTCAAGTATTGATTGATTTTGTAATATACAAAAAAGTTGCCGCATTAAAGCGGCAACTCCTTTGAATTATGAATTTTATTATTTCATCATTGATGCAACTTCAGCAGCGAAGTCATCTTCTCTCTTTTCAAGACCTTCTCCTGTCTCGAAACGAGCAAAGCTCTTCAAAGTAATTTTTGAGCCGACCTTCTTTGATACGTTGTCAAGATACTGAGCAACGCTCTCTTTATTTTCAGCTTTAACGTATTCCTGTTCTGTAAGGCAAACTTCCTTAAGTTCCTTATGCAGACGTCCCATAATCATCTTTTCAATTATATTCTCGGGCTTTGAAGCATTCTTCGGGTCGTTCTTTGCCTGAACCATAAGAATTTCTTTCTCATGCTCCTTGTAATCCTCGGGAACATCATCGCTTGAAAGATATTTCGGATTTAAAGCCGCAATCTGCATTGCAACGTTCTTCAAGCACTCTTTAACGTCATCATTTGACGGAGCATCAGCCTCAACCATTACACCGATTTTACCTGCCGCATGAATATAGTCAACAACAACACCTGTTGTCTCAATTCTTGCAAAACGTCTGATATTCATATTTTCACCGATTTTTGCAATTTTAGCTGTCAGCAACTCACCGATTGTTGTCTCGCCGCACGGGCACTTGCAAGCCTTCAAAGCTTCAACATCAGCCGGATTTTCTTTTGCAACAGTCTTTGCAACGTTCAGCACGAACTCCTGAAATTCTTCATTCTTTGCAACGAAGTCAGTCTCTGAATTTACTTCAACAAGAACGCCGACATTACCGTCAATATATGATTTAACAATACCCTCAGCAGCAATTCTGCCTGCCTTTTTAGCGGCTGTAGCCAAGCCTTTTTCTCTCAAAAACTCAACAGCCTTGTCCATATCTCCGTCTGTTTCGGTAAGAGCCTTTTTACAGTCCATCATACCGCAGCCTGTCATTTCTCTTAATTCCTTTACATCTTTTGCTGTAAATGCCATGATTTTTTTCCTCCTATATATTTATGAAAGTCAAATTATTCTTCAATTGCTTCCTCAACAGCTTCTTCGGCGTCATTGCTTTCTGCAGCAACAGCGTCTTCGCCCTGTCTGCCTTCAATAATAGCATTTGAAATTGTCTCTGCAATCAATTTTACGGCACGGATAGCGTCATCATTGCCCGGGATTACATAATCAACCTCATCAGGGTCACAGTTAGTATCAACAATTGCAACTACAGGAATACCAAGTTTCTTAGCCTCTGCAATAGCGTTCTTTTCCTTTCTCGGGTCAACAACGAACATACACTCAGGTATCTTCTTCATTTCCTTGATACCGCCAAGATACTTTTCAAGCTTGTCTCTCTGAGCCTTAAGCTTTATAACCTCTTTTTTGGGAAGAGCCTCAAATGTACCGTCCTCTTCCATTTTGTTAATCTGTGCAAGTCTTGCAATTCTCTTCTGAATTGTCTGGAAGTTTGTCAGCATACCGCCGAGCCATCTTGCATTTACATAGTACATACCGACTCTTTCGGCCTCCTCTTTGATTGAGTCCTGAGCCTGTTTCTTTGTACCTACGAAAAGAACCTCGCCGCCGTCTGCTGCGATGTCTCTTACAAAATAGTAAGCCTCTTCAACCTTCTTAACTGTCTTCTGAAGGTCAATGATGTAGATACCGTTTCTCTCTGTGAAGATGTATTCAGCCATTTTAGGATTCCATCTTCTTGTCTGATGTCCGAAATGAACACCTGCTTCCAAAAGCTGTTTCATTGAAATTACGTTTGCCATTTTAAATTTCCTCCTTGTTTTTTAAATCCTCCATACCCGTCTTCTTTTGCGGACACCCCGGCAAAAGGCAACACCCGCAAAATCGGGATATGTGCGTATTCACATACTTGATTATTATACCACAAAATGACATTAAATTCAAGTATTTTAAAAAAGTAAAAACATACAAAATTTTATACTTGTATTTCTTTATCTATATCAAAAAGATACAAATACCGTTCTTTTACTCTAAGACCTGTTATATCTTGTATAGCTTTTGTATATAAATCAAGCTGCATTGTGTAATTCTCTTTTACCGCCGACGTATCTCCGTTTCTTATTTTATCCGTTTTATAGTCGATTAAAACCGCTTCTCCGTCTTCAATAAAGAAACAGTCTATAACACCCTGAAGTATCATCTTTTCACTTTTATTTTTCGGTATTGAGGTTTTATAATCGCTTGAATCCATAAGCACCTGAAAATTCTTTTCGCGGTATATTTTTTCTGCCTTTATCATTCTTTTTCCGATGTCGTTTGTGAAAAGTTTCAGTAATTTTTCGGTCGCTGTTTCATCTATATAATTTTCATTAACACATCCGCTGCGACACATTCGTTCTATTTCATCACCGATAACCTCCGCACTCACTCCGTTTTTCAGCTTATCCAGATTTATAAATGCCGCCGCATTATGATATGCCGTTCCCCGTTTTGCGGCACTTTTCCGTTCCGTCATAAACATAGGTTTTGACACAATCGACGCATATCTTTTATGCGCATTGTTCATTGCTTTCATTTCCGTCGCCGTTGTTCTTGACGGCACATCTCCGCTTGCACTGTACGGATATTCATAATCAAGAATTTTATACACCGCCTCTTTCAGTGCGGCTTTGTCTGTAATTTCAATATTTTCCTCAATTTCTTCCTCAGCCGTTTCTTCCTCGTCGTGTTCTTCAAAAATTACATCCCAATCCTTGCTTTTCATAGCCGCCGGTACTATCCATGACACATACTCATTTGCCGCCGCAACGCTGTCACTGCGGATATTATCAAGCTCCGTACCGCTCCACAGCTCTGTTTTTCTTTTAAAATCGTCATCGTCTTTAAATTCACATACAGCGGTTGCAATCAGCTTATACTGCGCTCTTGTCATCGCAACATACAAAACACGCATTTTTTCCGAAACTTCTTCCGACCTTCCGCGGTATTCTATCAGCTTTTTATATACTGTATCCTGATAAAATCCGTTTTCGGCGTCGGGGTACATCAACCCGATTCCCCAATCCTTATGCAGTAAAACCCTGCTTTCTCTGTCCGCTCTTGCTCTCAGACTGTTTCTTCCCATTCCGCTGAGAAAAACAATCGGAAATTCCAGTCCCTTACTCTTATGTATCGTCATAAGAGTTACCGTATCGTTTCTTATCGCTTTCGCTCCCGCAATATCCTTACTGCGTTCTTTTAAGTTGTCAATATATTTCACAAAAGAGAATAACCCTTTTGCGCCCGAATTTTCATAGCTTTTTGCCCGTTCATACAGCATGAGCAAATTGGACTGCGCCGTTTCTCCGCCTGCCACTGCGGCAAAATCGTAAAAGCCCGTTTCTTCATATATAATACGTATTAATTTTGCAACGCTCTTTTCTCTTGTATATGCACGCCACCGCTTTATCATGCCCACCGTACGTCTGCATTTCGCACTCAGCTTATTATCCGTTTCCGCACATTCCTCAATACTTTCATAAAAGCAATCTTTATCCTTGCCGCAATTTATTTTTATATACGCCAAGTCACTGTCGGTAAAATTAAACAAAGCCGATCGCAGTGCCGTAATAAGCGGTATATCCTGACGCACGTTGTCAATTACACTTATAAGAGCGGTCATTGCTTTTATTTCAACATTCTCAAAATAATCGCTCACCTCCGCAACAAGCGGTATATTGTATTTTTCAAACACCGCCTCATATGCAGGTGCGCTCTTTCTTTTTTCTCTTACAAGAATTGTAAAGTCGCTGAATTGCAGAGGCCGGCTGATATTTTTTTTAGAATCCGCAAACAACTGCCCTTTCAGCCTTAATATTTGCTTTGCAACATATTCAGCCTCGATAATTTCATCATTTTCCGTTTGTTCCAAATCACCCATTTTCTTTATAATATGAAGTTCCGAACGGTAAAAATCTTTTTTTTCGCCCTCTACGCCCTGTTTTAATCTCTCATCTCCGCTGTAATCAACGTCGCCCACAGCATCAGACATAACCGAATCAAACACGCTGTTTACACTGTCAATAACATCTGCTCTGCTTCTGAAATTTTTTGCAAGGTCTATCCTTGTTCCGTTTCCGTCCTTATATTTTTTGCTTTTATCCTTAAATATATACGGGTCTCCGCCTCTGAAC
>CAKSGG010000059.1 GCA_934454215.1 uncultured Clostridia bacterium | reverse complement strand
CCGCATCAGCGTCGTAAATAACCGTTTCATTCTGCCCCATACGGGTTACGGTAAGGATTACCTTTGTATTTTCCGTTGCAAGCTGTAAATCGTCCTTATCTCCCGTCGCAATAAGACATTCAATCCCTTTTTCTTCACATATACGTGCCGCCGTTCCTATAATATCGTCCGCCTCATAGCCCTCAATTTCAAAAAGCGGTATATTCATTGCACGCACTATATCTCTTGCAATAGGCATTTGCGTTTTTAAATCATCGGGCATAGGCTTTCTCTGCGCCTTGTATTCGGAATACATTTTGTGTCTGAACGTAGGCGCTTTCAAATCAAATGCAGCACATATATAATCGGGCTTCTGTTCATTTATAAGCTTATGCAAGATAGAAAGAAATCCGTATATTGCGTTAGTCGGAGTTCCGTCCTTTGCCGAAAGATACCGCACTCCGTAAAACCCTCGGTTTATTATACTGTTTGAATCCAATATTAAAAGCTTTTTCATTCAAATCCTCCGTTCGGCTTAAATCCAATATAATACATTTTACCTATAGCATACCACAAAACACGCAAAAAATCAATAGCATTGCCGTTTAATTGAAAAATATTTCAAAATATAGTCAATAAGCCTTGACAAATATATCAAAAAATGAGATAATATAAAGATGAATGAGAGGTGAGGGATATGGCAGTCAAAACAGCGGCAATTATACTCGGAATTATCGCTTTGGTTCTTACGTTCAGAGCCGATTGGATTTTAAGCAGTATCCTCAAAATCCCCGAACCGAATCAAAAACAGATTCTGACTGTTAAATTTATCGCTTTCTTTGTGGCTGTGATTGCCTTTTTAATGGTTTTTCGAGTCGGGCAGAGCTGATACAAATATTAAAATAAAATCACTATAGGAGAATGAAAAATGGAAGATGCAAAAAATATATCAAAAACTTATGACCCGTCGGAGTTTGAGGACAGACTTTACAATACATGGGTTGAAAAAGGGTATTTCCACGCAGAGGTAAATCCCGATAAAAAGCCGTATACAATTGTAATACCTCCCCCCAACGTAACGGGTCAGCTTCATATGGGACACGCACTTGATGAAACATTGCAGGATATCCTTATCCGTTATAAAAGAATGCAGGGCTATGAAGCGCTTTGGATTCCGGGTACCGACCACGCAGGAATCGCAACTCAGATAAAGGTTGAAGAAAACCTCAGAGTAAACGACGGACTTACACGTTATGACTTGGGACGCGAGAAATTTCTTGAAAAGGTTTGGGACTGGAAAAAGCAATACGGCGACAGAATTATCACTCAATTGAAAAAAATCGGTTCCTCCTGCGACTGGGACAGAGAGCGTTTTACAATGGACGAGGGCTGTTCAAAAGCGGTAAGAGAGGTTTTTGTAAATTTATATAACAAAGGTCTTATTTATCAGGGTTCAAAAATCATAAACTGGTGTCCTCACTGCATTACGGCTTTATCGGACGCAGAGGTTGAACATACGGAGCAGGCAGGTCATTTCTGGCATATCAAATACCCGATTAAAGACAGTGATGAGTTTGTTATAATTGCAACGACACGTCCCGAAACGCTTTTAGGCGATACAGCCGTTGCCGTAAATCCCGAAGATGAACGCTATAAGAATTTAGTAGGAAAAATGCTTATTCTTCCGCTTGTAGGGCGTGAGATTCCCGTCATTGCCGATGAATATGTTGACAAGGATTTCGGAACAGGCTGTGTTAAAATAACTCCTGCGCATGACCCGAACGACTTTGAAGTCGGAAAACGCCATAATCTCGAACAGATAAAAGTCATGAACGATGACGCTACAATAAACCATTTCGGCGGCAAATACGAGGGCATGGACAGATATGAGGCAAGAAAAGCCATTGTAAAGGATTTGGACGAGCAGGGCTTGCTTGTAAAGGTAGAAGAACACTCGCACAATGTCGGTCAGTGCTATCGCTGCGGAACTACGGTTGAGCCTATCATTTCAAAACAGTGGTTTGTAAAAATGAAGCCGCTTGCAGAGCCTGCAATAGACGCCGTAAAGAACGGCAGCTCAAAATTCGTTCCCGAACGGTTCTCAAAAATATATATGAACTGGATGGAAAATGTATTCGACTGGTGTATTTCCCGTCAGCTTTGGTGGGGACACAGAATACCGGCATTTTACTGTCAGGAATGCGGCGAAACCATTGTTTCAAAAGAGGATATTACAAGGTGCCCACACTGTGGAGGCACTGTTAAACAGGACGAGGACGTTCTTGATACATGGTTCTCATCAGCCCTGTGGCCATTCTCAACACTCGGCTGGCCTGACAAAACTCCCGAGCTTGACTACTTCTACCCAACAAGCACGCTTGTTACGGGATATGATATAATATTCTTCTGGGTTGCAAGAATGATATTCTCAGGCATGGAGCATATGGGAAAAGCGCCGTTTGAAAATATATTCATTCACGGACTTGTAAGAGATTCACAGGGCAGAAAAATGTCAAAATCGCTGGGCAACGGCATTGACCCTCTTGAAATTATAGACAAATACGGAGCAGACGCACTGAGATTTACGCTTGCAACAGGAAACGCCCCCGGCAACGATATGCGTTTCTATATGGAAAGAGTTGAGGCAAGCCGTAACTTCGCAAACAAAATATGGAATGCGTCAAGATTTACGCTTATGAATCTTGATATAACCGAAAACAAACTGCCCGATGTTTCCGAACTACAGCTTGAAGATAAATGGATTTTGTCACGCTATAACAAGGTTGTAAAAGAAGTAACGGATAATCTTGATAAATTTGAATTGGGAATTGCGCTGTCGAAATTATATGACTTTATCTGGGAAAGTTTCTGCGACTGGTATATAGAGCTTGTAAAACCGAGACTGTTTGATAAGGAATGTGCGTCGGCAAAGACGGCACAGTATGTTTTGACATATGTACTTTCAAATACAATGAAGCTTTTACACCCGTTTATGCCGTTCATTACCGAGGAAATATGGCAGCACCTCCCGCATGAGGGCGAAAGCATTGTTATAAGCTCATATCCGATTTACGATGATTCATTGGTATTTGAAGATGATGAAAAAGCTATGGAGCTTATCATGGGAGCCATTTCGGCAGTTCGTAACAGACGTGCCGAGATAAATGTTCCGCCGTCAAAGAAAGCAAAAACAATTATTGTAACCGATGAAACCGATACATTCTCAAAGGGCACGGCATTTTTTGAAAAGCTTGCGTCTGCATCCGATGTTGAAGTACGTGAAAACAAAGACGGAATCAGTCCGAACGCAGTAAACATAGTTGTTCCGTCGGCTGAAATATTCCTGCCGCTTGATGAATTGGTTGACAAGGATAAGGAATTAAAGCGCCTCAATGACGAAAAGAAAAAGCTTGAGGGTGAAATAAAACGAGTTGAGGGCAAGCTTTCAAATCAGGGGTTTGTTGCAAAAGCGCCTCAAAAGGTTGTTGACGAAGAAAAGGCAAAGGGCGAAAAATACAAGGAAATGCTTGATAAAGTACTCGAAAGCATAAAAGCAATGGAGAACATTTAATATACCGAAAGGAATTAACAATATGAAAACAGAAAAAATTTATTTATGGGACGAAGTCCCCGGAATGTGTGAAGAAACTCCATATATGACCGCATACATTCCCGATGAAAAGAAATCAAACGGAGCAGTCGTTATATTTCCCGGCGGAGGTTACGGAGCGAGAGCACCGCACGAGGGAAAAGGCTACGCAGAATTTTTGGCAGGGTTCGGAATTACCGCTTTTGTGTGTGAATACAGAGTGTATCCGCACCGTTTTCCGCTGCCCCTGCTTGACGCACGCCGTTCTGTAAGATATGTTCGTCATAATGCGGATAAGTACGGCTTGGACAAGAATATGATATTTGTAATGGGTTCGTCAGCGGGCGGTCATCTTGCAGCAATGACAAGCACGTACACACAGCCGATAGATTTTGAAAACATAGATGAAATTGATAATGAGGACTATCGTCCCAACGGTCAAATCTTATGTTATCCCGTTATTAAGCTTTTGGGGAAAGGAATTTCACACCTTGGCAGCGGTGCAAATCTGCTCGGCGATAAGCAGGCTGAAATGGGTGAAGAATTAAGTCCCGATTTAATCGCCGATGAAAACACACCGAGAGCATTTATATGGCATACCTTTGACGACAGCGCTGTAAATGTTATAAATTCACTGGATTACGCAAAGACGCTGAGGAACAAAAACGTGGAGGTTGAAATGCACATATATCCTCACGGCAGTCACGGGCTCGGGCTCGCCGAGGATACTCCGCACGTAAAGGATTGGAACTCCGAATTAATTAAATGGTTTAAATATTTTGAGTTTTTAAACGACTAAACATTTAAAAAACACGCATATTTCTTAGGTGATATGCGTGTTTTTTGCCTTTAAGCGTTGAAATATAATGCACACTGTGCAATCAATTCCGTATCCTAAATATTCAGGCTATAAACACAATCATCCATATAAAATCCGTTTCCAATATCATTCTTTTCATTTCTTAAAATTTTAAAGCCCATTTTTTCATATGCAAGACACGCACTGTTATGTTTATTGACATTTAATTCAATTGATTTACAATTAAAATTTTTTGCTTCTTTAATAACAAATTCAAGCATATGATGTGCATATCCTTTTCCGCGTTTATCCTTATATAGATAAAACTTACTCAGATACATCGCCTTTCCTTTCGGATAAAAAGCTAAAAACCCAACACATGTATCATTATCCATAACAAAAAAATATCTACAGCCGTTTTCCAACTGTTTCCTTATTGAATCCGCTGTTTGAAATTTCTTTATAATATAATCATTCTATTCAGTGCCTATCAGCGGGTCAAAATGCTCTCTGACGATTGAAATTGCCATATCCGACATTTCTCTGATTCTGTTTTCTTGATTTTTGAAAAGTTCCTCAAAATACATTTTATTACAGCCTCCAAATTACTGTTTTATCTATAAATTTATTGTATCATATATTATCGTTTAAATCAATGGATTGATATACATTTCTCACTTTTGCACAATAGAATAAAATTCCGCAAGGCTTTTTTAGTCTTGCGGAAAATTACTTCCTTATCAATGCTGCGGCACAAGCCTTACGGCACTTGCCATAAGAGTTCCTTCGGCTCCATTTATTTTTACGGTTATTTTTCCGTCAGATGTATTGCAGTTTCCAATTTTAAGCCAGCCCGTAACTCCGTATGCCATAGAAAATTCCTTAACATATGTTTCATCGGCAGTTATTTCTGCCTGCGCTTTCGGACAGCCTGTGTCTTTCAAGCAATGCCATATATACACGTCATATTCTCCGCCTTCTATTATCATATCCCATTGTGCGGATATATTCTCCCCGGCATTTGTGCTTAAAATAAAATTACCCTCATAACCTATCAGCGCAGTATTTGACCAGCTTCCTACAGAAGAAAAGCCCGAATACAGCGTATCAAAAACCGTATCTTCCTCACTTTCCGCAAAGCATACGCATGAACACATCATAGCGGCAATCAATACGGAAATTATCTTTTTCAACATATAATCTCCCCTCTATTCATTGTCTATTATTACAAGCTGATGAGGTTCTCCCGAACGCAGCATACACAAAACTTTTGAGCATTTTGTTCCGTAATCTTTGTATGTTTTTATATCCGAAAGAGTACCCGTACGCACCTGCGGAATATATGCACCGTTTCCTTTTCCGTATTTTACATATGTTACCGCAAATCTTTCATATTTTACGGAGTCGACAATATATACTCCCGTCATATCTCCGTCAGTATATTCCGTTTCGGGAATACCATTTGCCGAAAATTCTTCACCGCTTGATAAGTCCTGTGTGGTTATTGTAATAAAGCTGTCATTTTTACTGTACACCCAAGCAAGCATCGTTCTGATATTATACTGACCGAACTTAAATGCCATTCCTATAAGACTGCCGTTATTCACAGC
This sequence comes from uncultured Clostridia bacterium, assembly GCA_934454215.1. Classification (GTDB taxonomy): domain Bacteria; phylum Bacillota; class Clostridia; order UBA1381; family UBA1381; genus Ornithomonoglobus_A. The sequence continues at coordinate 13,326 of CAKSGG010000059.1, read as the reverse complement.
ATACGGATTACAGTTTGTCTTTGTTTGCGAATTACTCATAACATTATATATATTGTTTTCATTTTTTACCCTGTCTATAAATTCATCCGCAACCATATACTTATCATTTGTCACTCCCGCAAGATAGCCCTCACTTCCTGACGGAGCCTGAATATACGGCGAATACACAAGTGAAACATTATCCGTATATCCCTCTGTGTCATTGCTCCAGCGTATAATATCGCCTTTTTTTATTGACGTCTCCGATGAAGAATCAATTGGATTATTTGCTCTGTCAAATACTGTTTTTCCGTTTTCCTCACGTGCTGTCAGTTCAATTTGTTTCCCGTTTTGATGAACAATAACTCTTTTTACAATCTCATTGTCGGAGTTTACTCCCGACACAATATTTTCCACCACTCCGACATAATCTCTTTCGGAAATCGCACGCTGAGAATTATCACTGTAAATTATAACATCGGCATATGAGCTGTCGGGGTTTGTTCCGTATGCTTCTATTTTATATGCGGTATCGTTTTTGAATACCGAATAGTCTCCGATTGCAAGCTTAAGCGTGTCATTTTCATTTTTCAGATTTATTACTTTTGTAGTATTTCCTATATATGCTTTTCCGCTAAAGCCTCTTGTTCCCTCCTTGTAAACCATGTTATTCATGCTGTTATCAATCATAGTGAAAAGTCTTTTTTCAACAGGCTTATTTTTAACGGGATATACTATCTTTGATACTTTCATGTCCTTATCAAGAGAATAATTTATATATCCGCTCTGTACGTTTTCCCTCTGTGCGTCACCTTTTACATATTTTGTATCGTTATCTGATAAATTTACAGCCAGTCTGTCTGCCAAAGCATATGTTTCGGTTTTCCCCGCAAGGGTAAAAATTTTCACTCTGTTTACACCAAAATCATCATAGCATTTTATCAAATATCCGCCGATATTCTCTGCAGATTTTATATCCGCCCATGCTATATTGCCGTCCGAATCAAGATATACGGTCACAGAACTTCCCGCCGTAAGAGGAATGTATGCTCTTGAATTTATGTACTGCCTGCTTACGGTATAAGGCTTACTGTTGATATAAATATACTCGTCATCGGCAGACGAAATTTCGCCCGAAACCGTTTTATCGCAGATTTTTATATACACCGCATTTTCGCCTTTTGCAACAGACAAAACATCACCGTCTTTTATTGCGTTTTTGTCGGTATATTCCCCGTCCTTTTGCAATGTGACATTGCTGTCCTCTCCGATATTGATTTTTTCATCATCGGTATTTGATGCGGATTTATTATAAATAATGTCATTTTCTTTGTCAATTCCGCTTACCACAAATGTCTTAAAATTATAAATTATAACAGCGTCGCAGGCACTGTCATTTTTTATAATTTCCACACCGCCGCTTTGCATATCAAACATTGATTCAGAAATTTCCGATACCGCTGTGCCGTTATATATTACCGGCGTACCGCTTTTTATAACAAGCTCTTTATTTCTGTTATTCTCTGTATATTTCAGCATACCGTTGTTAAATCCGTTTATATCCTTTGCGTCTATCAGATAACTGTAATCGTTCAGCGATATATCCGCCCATAAGACCTCGTTATCTTCTATATCATAATAAGCCGTTACCTTATGACCGATAAATTCATTCAGATATTTTTTATCATCTCCCGCAGTCATGCTGACATCTCCGACAGTTATTGTGTTGCCGTTTTCCGCTCCGTACATATTCGTCACACGGTTTTCAGTCATTATACCGCTTGCTTTCTTCATATTCATAACATACGAAAGAACCGTTTCATCACTTTCTTCAAAAGATACTCTGTCACCCGTTATTGTCTTTTCAATTACCTTTACGTCAAAAGTATTATATATTATTATCTGCAAATCCTTTAATTTGATTTTTTCGCCCGATTTTACATTCACTCCTTTGGTTATTCCCAATGAGTTCGCAGTATAAATATAACCGTTCGGATAACCTCCGTTAATTTCAGCTTGGGGTGAATGTCCCGAAATCTTAACAAGAGTTTTCAAGGCTTCGTCAAATGTAATTTCACGTTCAGGGTCAAATTCGCTTTTTGAAACTCCGTTCATTATACCGTATGAAACAACAGCATTTATATCTCTGTAATATTCATTGCTTGCTTTTACATCTTCAAAGCTTTCACTGTATGACAAGGTATCATCCTTATGGCTCATTTCGGAATCCGTATCACCAAAAAAATCTTTTTGCCATTGTGTGTTGCTTGTTTCTATTCGGCACATATTACACATTATACTTGCAAATTCGCCTCTTGTTACATAACTTTCAAAATCGTTATTGTCCGTAATACCCAAGCCCAAAACGGTTCTTTCGGCAAATTCGTCAGCGCTCTGCGCCTTATCGTAAGCATAAGCCGAGCATGAACATAACAATGCAAATACCGCTGTAAGTAAAAATATTTTATATTTCATGTATGTAATCAATCCTTTCACTGTATTTTAAGCATATTGTAAATCATCATTGCCGCTTCTGCTCTTGTAAGCATATTTTTAGGCAAAAAGTTTCCCGTTTCATTACCCTTTATTATGCCCTTTTCAAACAGCGCTTTTATCGGCTTTACCGCATATTCGGATATATCGCTCTCATCATTAAATACCGATAAATTTTCGGAATTTTCCGCCTTAATTGCTCTTGCAAGAATAACCGCCGCATCCTGACGTGTTATATTTTCACCTGCGCCGAACCTGCCGTTGTCATATCCGCTTGTAATTCCGGCATTATAAGCCGCACCTACATATCCCGCATACCACTTATCTTCTGTAACATCGGAAAACTCATCGCAATACGAAAGCTCCAGTTTGAGAGCCGACACCGTCAGCTTAACAAATTCCTCCCGCGTTATATTGCCGAAAGGCTTGAAACTGCCGTCCTCATAACCGTCTATAATTTTATTTTCCGCAAGATATTGCACACATTCCTTTGCCCATGCGGCATTTTCCATATCGTTAAAAATATTATTGCTGTTATTCGGCAGTATCGTATTTGACGACGTATTCGCAGCACCGCCGCCTCTTGTTCCGCCTCCGCCTATAGGTGTATTGCCGCTTGATTTTTGATTTGACGCATATTCAACGGCATTGTCTATAGCTTTTTGCAAGGAGGAAATGTCCTTTACCGATGACTGATTTTTCAAAATATATGCGTCCGCCGTATTTTTATTTGTTTCCGAAAGCAGATTATATTTTGAAGTATCTATTCCGACATATCCCGCATTTGAATTAAGCAATTCCCTTAAAAATCCCCAGCCGCTTGTATTCTGTGAAACGGCAGATACCATAACGCCTTTTGCAAAAGCAAGATATAATTCATCTTCATTTTTTATACCCTTGTTCTGCATTAATGTTTTTACAAGCGCCTTTTCCTTATCCGTCATTGCAGAATAATATTTATACACCGTAACGCCATTTTTATCGGCTTCGGATAACAAAATTATATTGTCATATTTCCACTTACCGTCCGTGTCAAACAGCAGGTCTGTTTTTTCACTGTTGCATATCTCAAAAATGTCAGCCTTAAAAAATGACTTTTGTACAGATTCCGTGTTCTGTTCAATTTCATTGTTTGCAAGCATTCTCTTTATCTGCTCCGCAATTTTGTTCTTGTCCGAAGCAGCAAACAATTCATTATTCAAGGAAAGCGGCTTTATGAATGTGTCATCATTTATCAGAGCATTAATATCGGCATTTTCGGCAAATAATCTCTTTATCGCATTCGTTCTTTCACTCTCGTTTGCCCAATAAAAGTTATTATGCTCCGTTGTACCGTCAGGTGCGGTAAAATATATGTTAAATTCACCGCCCTGCATATTTTCATCACTTATCTTAAAATTAAACTCCGCTTTATTTTCGACTCCGCTTGCACTGTCTATACATTCCAAGCCCCGGAGCATATCGGGGCTGTAACCGGGCTTTAACACTCTGAATGTAATAATATCGTTTTTTCCGAAATCGTTAAGCTCCGCCGTACAGGTTATGCTGTTATCCAAATAATTTACCGTTGTTTTTATATTTGAAATTTCATAAGCATACGCCGCCGACGGTATAAGCATTGCCGCACATAAAATCGCCGCTATTCTCTTCACTTATGTTGCCTCCGTTCAAATTTTATTATTGTTTTTATACTGATATTTCCGCTCTTGTTATATTTAAGGCAAAGCCTGTTTACGGGTTTCATGTTTTCGTCCATGCCGAAAGACTCCGCACATACGCTTTTAAGCTCATCAGTATCAAATTCCACAACAGCTCTGTGGTTTTTCGTAAGTATCACCGCACTGTCCTCATTCTTCTCAATCTCTCCCAATGTATTAAGATAAAAACACATTTCATATTGATTTTCGGAAATCATTTCATCTTCTATAACCAATGTGTTATCCTCATACGAAATAATTTTTCTTTTAAGCAGCTCAAATCTGCCCTTCTCCCATGCGTCCGTTATATCGGTTTCAAATATATACGCCGTCCCATCTTGAACACACTCCGTTATTTTTCCGCCGTATACATCAAATTTCGGCTGTGTAAAAATCTTTTCATTTTCGGTCGGCACAAAACAGTTGTGCATTTGGCTTGTCTGTATTTCCGAATATGACATTCCGTAAGGCGCCATACCTCTGTCAATGAAAATCGGCTCGCCGTCAAGCTCCAGAATAAACGAACCCTTATCGCCGTGCGTATGTCCGAAATAGGTTTTGCCGCTTACCAGATGCAAATGAACCGTTCCGCTCGGATTCATTTTTCGCCTGAGCGATATTTGCCCCGATTGAATATTTGATATAATTCCATTGCTTAATATATTATCTTTAACCTCACATTTTTCGGATTGAGCCAAAATCAAAAACTCCTTATCAGCCTCAATTCCGTTATCCGCCATACGTGAATATATCTGTTTCCATTTCTCATCAAGCTGTGAAAATACCGCCGCTATTATTGGATTATATTCCTGCTTATGACTGTCATTTACCGGCAGCATAAAGCGTCCGTTATCCTCGTCGCTTAGCATACACAGACCGTAATTTACGGTTTTTTTCAGTTTTTCCGTAAGAATATCTTTTATTGTTTTTCCTCTCCGCCTTGCAATTACATATAACAGCGGCAAAACATGAAACAATGTATAATTCCAGTATGCAGGGCCCTCCGCCATCCCGCCGTCATCGTCAAAATAATTGTCAAGCATTTCAAATAAATCCTGCTCCGCCTCAGCAAGGCGTTTTTCGTAACGGGGATATTTTTTTGAAAGAGTTATAAGAGCCGTTATTCTTCCGCTTGAAAATACCAGTCCCTGATTCATATGGCGTATATAATCCACGGTCATAAAATCCGCTTCTATTCTCGGCAAGCCTTTCATTATTATGGCGTCATATATTATGTTTTTACCGTGCCACGTCAGCAAGCCTCCCGCCCAGTCAAGTACAAGCGAACAAGCCTTTGAATACTGCTCCTCCATAAACGAACGGTGATGCCATGTTGCGCCCGGAAATACTCCCATAATGCTTTCACACCAATATGTACAGTGTGCCGCACACAGCGCCATTCGGCACGCAAGGCGCAGCATAGCAATATTTTTATCAACGATTCCTACAAATGCAAGTCTTTCCATAGCCGCCGCTATTTCCGTTCTTTTTAAATCTCTCGGGCTTACCCACCGCCTGTCGGGATTTATAATAAATGTGCTTACGTCCCTTTCGGGATAGATATTCAAATCATTTTCCGCCTGCGCTCTGAGCTTTTCCATAATATCCGAAAACGGCTTGATTTTCAGCTTTTTTCGGAGCTGTGCAAGTTCTTCTTCATTGAAATACAATTCCGTCTGCGGACATATTTCAACATCATCTTTAAAGCACCCCTCCCAGCTTTCATCATACGGAGATTTTACGCTCTCCATAAAGCTTTTTCTTTCGCTGTCGCAAAGTCCCAGATAAAATAGCTGAACGCTCTGATAATCTTCAAAAGCCTTAAAGCACATTTCCAAATGCGAAACAGTCCCTCTTTTAATTTTAAAGGTATATTCGTCTGTCTCGCCTTTTCCGATAAATTCACCTGATATTGTTTCATTATCTATTTCAAGATTTATTCTCACTTTTACCGATTTTGGAACTGCGCCGAACAGTCTGAACGTATCAAAATCAGCCGAATCCATTTTGCATTTCGATTTTAATATTATATCATATTCTTTATCGGAGCACCTATCAACCGATACCGACACGCCGCACCATGTTGTATCTGTATGTGCGGCGGTATTCGGCGTACCGACGGTATAATGCGTCAGCGGCGAATATTTATGATGATTCGGATATGATTCTCCGCAATCCCAAAACGGCTCAAATATGCTTTCGGCATAATTTATCATTACATTTCTCATTGACTTTCTTTTATCTCCATTCCCAATTTTGAAAAATCGTAAAATCCCATATATCCTGCCGACATGACAGCATACTCGTCCACGTAATCAAGCAAAACATTATCGTCAATTTTGAAAATTATTCTTACTCCGTCTGCAGCCTTTCGGGTTGTTATCTCATAATCATGCCACTCGCCCGACTTCATATATGTATTTTCAAAAATTGCAATATACTCGTTTTTGTCGTCTATGAATTTCTGCACCTCTATTGATTTCGGCTTAAACGCAATAAGGTAATTATTTGCTCCCGTATTCCACGGCATAACGGTCGGTGTTGAATTTCTTATCGACAAAGCCTGCCAGCTTGTACCCAGATTAAATTTCGCCTTAAATTTTATAACGCTGTCAACAGGCAGTATGGAATTGGTTACAAAATGCGTTCCCGTTGCTTTTATACCATTCTCATCAACAGATATATCACCGTCCATAAACCATGAACCGTCCTTTGTCCATAAGCTTTTATCCGTAAACAGGCCTTTTAGAATCTCAGGCTCGGGATAGTTTATTTCACGGCTTAAATCAAATTCTTCATCGGGAAGCTTTTCGGTTTTACGTATCTGCAAGCCGTTATTCCCGCTTACGTCATAAAAAGTGATATGTCCGTTTGAGGTTATCGCATTCTTTTTATCGGTATAATCAAACACATTTTCTCCGTTTATATTCAGTATAAGCCGAACGCCTTTTTTTACATTAAATGCGCCAAACTGAATACTGCTCCATTCGCCCTTGCCTATATATTTATTCGGTACTGTCGCAAGGAATTTTGATATTCCGTTTCTGAATCTTTGCAGTTCTATAATATCCTCTTTGACGACTACAAGATATGCGTCCCCAGAATTTGAATACACATACTCTTTCGGTCTGTTTTGTTTTAATGCAAAGCCCGACCATTTTCCGTTATAATCCGTTTTCATATCAAAGCAAAGCATTTCACAGCCCGTATATTCATAAGTGCTTGACGCAACACCATTTGCAATTTTCATAATATTATCGGAAAATGCAATCTCCGCACTGCCGCTCCACTCATCTGCATTCAACTCGGGCACGGAAACATATCCGCTTTTAGCCGAAATTTTTACCTCGTTTATCTTCTTTTGCAATCTGCTGTCATAATCGTCTATTTCCTGCTGTAAAACATTCTTTTTCTTTTTCAGTGCATTACACAAATCAACCAAATCAGCAAGCTGCTGTTTGCTGCCTTCGGGATATTCGCCGATTCCGTCACCCTCCGTTATTGTGTTTGCCAAATTCAATGCGGTTTCCATATTGGAATTTAACAAATCCGTATCAACATATCCCCAAAGCGGAGTTTTGCACAAATATGCCGCACCCATATTTTCTTTTACAGCCGGCATTTGTCTTGAATAATTTCTTGCCGTCACTTTCCAATAGTATTTTATATTTCCGCTTTCAAGACCTTTCACAACCGCATAATTATAGCGTGTATTTTCTTTATAAACAACCTCGTTAAAGCCCGAATCCTTTGCAATTGTCAATTCAAAATAATCGGCTTCATCAGCATAATCCCACATAAACAATTGTGAAACATTATTTATTTCGGCTTGTCCGTTTTTTGGATAAATAAGCTTAAATTTATCTATATCCAATCTGTCCTCATCGGAGGTCAGTCCTATTTCGGATATATTTATTTCTCCGATTTCGGGCAGCTTATTTAATATATCGCTGTCTTTTTTTATCGTGTAATCGCCGTTTTCGGGATTGTTAAACTCAGCCTCATCGGTTTCAATATTATTTTCTATCTTCTTTGCAAATTTATATACGCTGTCCGATATAACCGTTTCGGGGCATTTGTATATAAGGTTATCGCAAATCGTATTATTTTTCGGACTTCCAAGCTCTGCCAAATCTTTCGATATTTCGGGCAGCTCGGGATACTGCACACTGTACGGAGGATTCATATAATCAACCTTTCCCAGAGTCTTATATGCATCACCCCCCGGTAATGTTGAAGCCTTTGCCCATGTTTCGCCGGAATTTACAAAATAAATGCTTGTATCGCAATTTGCAAAAATATTTGAATTTATTGTGTTATTTCTTCCGCCGTTCGCAAGCACTCCCAAATCCGTATTTACAAATATATTATGATGTACGTTCGTACCGCTCCACATGTCGTCAAGGTAAACGCCTGCCGCAAACAACCCCGCAACGTTTGCGCTTGACTTTATATCATGAATGTAATTATACGCAATTTCATTTCCCCACATCGTATAATCACGTCCGCAGTATACGGCACTTGAATCAAGCGTTTCTTTTACGGCATTGTATATTTCATTATATCTGATTTTATGGTTATTGCCGCTGAAACGTATTACCTGATGCGGTGCCTCGTGCATAATATTACGCTCTACATAGGTCCCGACGCCGTAAATATCAACAGCTCCCGCATACGTTTTTGTTTCACGTCCCATTTTATAAAACGTATTGTTTTCAATATGATTATCCGCACCCGTAAGCGTTGTTCTGTCTCCACCCTCAATATATATGCAGGTACCGCCCACGCTGTCAAAACGGCAGCCGTTTATATTGATTTTTGATACTTTCTGCATATTCAGCGCCTGATGACCTATATTTTTAATACTGCACCCGTCAAACGTTATATCATAGCAATTATTAAACTCGCCTACTCTTGCCCTTGTCTTTTCAAAAGATAAATTTTCAAAAACCAAGCCATGAACATTTTCACCCGTCATCATAGGCTTTGTAAGCGTTGTAATTTCAAGCTTACCGTCTTTAATTCCGTACGGAGGGTAGTAATACAACTTCATGTTATCAATATCAATATAGTATTCTCCCGGTATATCAATTTCCTCCATAAGATTTACAGCCGCCCAACGTTTCCCCTCAGCAACGCCGTAAACCGTAGAACCGTCTGTTGTTATCGTTCTTTCACTCGGATTTACTTCTTTTATATACAGCCTTTCAAATGCGTATTCGTTACAGAAAATACCCTCTATAATTGCGTCCTTTGCCGCTGTCCATCGGTCTATGTTAGGGCTTTTATAGCCGATTATGGCAGGTCTGCCCGACAAATCGCCGTTTCGCTTTATTGCTCCGTTATCAAGCACCTTCTCAATTGTGTTGTAGCCTACATTAGGCCATCTTGAAAGCTGCTGTTCGTTATCGTCAAGATATAATTTCGGATATGACACCACTGTCTGCATATATTCTTTCGGCGGAATGTATTTTTCAAGCTCATCTATTCCCGCCGCCTTTAAATCCATACAGCCTATCTTATCTCTTACCTCCTGCTGCAAACGGTTTCTTATGCTTTTATCTTCCACAGGCATAAATAATTTTTGATTAATTATATGACTGCCCCGAAACGTGACCTTTTCATCATTGTAGGCTTTATATGTAATCTTGGTTCCGTCGGCGGCACTGTCTTTTGCCTCAAACACCGCCGTATTTTTTACTTCATACTCGCCGCCGAAAAAATTTACATTTATATTTTTACCGTATTTTATATATTCGCGAACACGCCGTCTTGCTCCCTCAATTGTTGCAAGCGGTGATGAAAAAGCTCCGTTTGACATATCGTTTCCCCTCGGAGAAACATATATATTTATTTCCTCCGTTTCCGCTTTTACATACATAGGCAAAATCAAAAACAGCGTTAATGCCAGTGATATAATTTTCTTCATATATCCGCTCCGTTCTGCCGTATTTAACGGCTTATTTTTATTTCATATACAAAGGCTTCATCTGCGACCACACAAATATATCCGAATTTTTATCAGCCTCCGCAAGCCTTAAAGCCGTAAACCTGTTTTCGCAAGCTTTCAATAAATATTTATTTGTTTTTGTCGGTATTTCATTCTGCCTGTGCACCGCATAAATATCGGCACAAACCGAATTATCGGTTCTGTTTCTGATAACAATTTCATCACTTGTTGTCACTGCATCGCAATATGTATTTTTCATTGTATTGTCATTTTCGATACAAGATGAAACATAATTCGGAATATTTCCGTTAATCCTGAAATCATCGTTTTCGTAATCCGCAAACCCTATATCCGAAGTTTCGGTTATATAATTATCCGAAAAACAACTGTTAAATTCATTTGCAATGCTTATATATTTTTCTCCGTGAGCTCCGCAGAATATATTTGATTTTATGCTGTTGCCCTCGGGAATTCCTCCGTTGCCCGATTCGATGCTTGCACACATATCTTCAAAATTATCAAAACTGTTTTTCCATATATCCTCATCAAAACGGTTGTCATTAACAATCCTCTTATAATTCTCCATAAGCTGACCGCCGTCAAGAGTATGGCTGTACGCCCACTGTCCTTCAACTCCCCTGTTGTCTGCAATCATTCCGTAATCACAGTCAACAACCGTATTGGATTCAATATGATTATACTTTCCGCCGCCGATAAGAAACGCTCTGCCGGTACGTGCAATAATATTATTTTTCACTTTCGTGCCGCTCCACATATCATCAAGATAAATTGCATTCACATTTTCTTCATTTACCAAAGGTACTTCCGTCTTTATATCATGAATATAATTTCCCGAAACTTCACAGCCGAATCCCAGCCAGTCACGTCCCGCATATATTGCGCCTGCGTCACGTGTATATTTGCAGCAGTCGTACACCTCATTATTCAGTATACGGTTGTTATTCCCTGCAAAAACAATTCCTGCATGAGGTGAATCGTGAATTATATTATTTCTTACAGTCGCTCCTACGCCCCAAAGAGTAACTCCTGCGGCATATGTTCTGTATATTTTGCCGAAATCCGATATATCGCAATTTTCTATAATATTTCCCGAAGAAGTAAGCGTATATCTGTTTCCGCCGCTGTCTGTTATTCCTCTTCCGCCTATCGAATCAATAATACAGCCGCTGATTTTTATATTTGTACCCGAGCCTATTTGTATTGCAGTGTGTCCGATATTTCTGAATTGTGAATTTAAAATTGTTATATCGTCCGCTTTTGTATCTATAACCATTCCCCTGTCACGTGTATTTAAAACACCTATTCCGTCAAATACCATATGACGAGCGCCGTATATTCCGATTACAGGCTCTTTTAATACGGAAATTTCTATATTTTCAAGACCGTCTGACGGATAATAAAACAGTTTTTTTGCCGCAGTATCTATATACCATTCTCCCGCATTATCCAAAAACTCCAAACGATTAAACATATAAAACGGCATATTTTTTGAAAGAGTGTAGCTCGGTTCACCGTTAAGGCTTATCCTGCCGCCCGAAATATTACCTTTTATGGGTTCTGCCGCCCAGTAATTTCCCCAATATCCGAAAAACCATACGTCCGATAATTCGGTATCGTCATCTGCATTAAAGCTTTTGCTGTCAATAACTTCTCCCGTATTTATAAAACTGTTTTGCGGATAGCGAGCCAACGTGCGTGACTTGCCGTTATCTGTAACATCATAGTAGCTTGTTTCAACATTCAGCGCTCCGTTCGGACGTATATATTCGTCAAGCTCTCCCAATTCGGAAATATCCGCCTCATACACGTTTCCGGCTGCCGTTTCGGGAATCCTGCTGTCATTCGATATTGAAAAGCTTTCCTTATCAATATTTATTCCTCCCGAAAATGTCACATATCCGTCAGCCTTATATGTTACGGGATATTCCTCATTTCCTCCGTCCTGCGCCCCGAATATAATTGTATCGCTGATATTATATTCTCCGCTTTCTATATAAACTGTATAAATATAGTTGTTTTCAAAATTACTTTTTAGCTGTCTTATTCTGTTTCTCGCCCCGATTATTGTTTTTAACGGTTCTTCCTCAGTTCCCGACGCATTGTCATTTCCTGTCGGACTTACATATATATTATACTGTGTCGGAGCGGAATTGTCAAAGTAAAATTCAATTTCTTTTTTATTTGTTTGCGAACATACAATAGCTTTATACGTTCCCGTTTCTCCGTTTACTTTGAAATTAAATTCAAAGTTTCCGTTTTTATCCGTAACCATGCTGTCTATGGCAGCCAATTCTTTCGGATTTGAAGTATTTCCCATTACGGGTAAAACCCTGAGCGTTACTGTTTCGTTCGGGGTCGAAAATGCTCCCGTCAGCACAAAATCGCTGCCGTTTTTTATTATTTTCATATTATCTGCCGCATAAATATTTACATTGCTGATTATCATAAATATGCTGATTAAAGCCGCAATTAATTGGTTTATTTTTTTCATTGATATTCTCCTTTTAAGAGACTGCCGCCGAACACGGCAGTCTCATTAGGTCTAAAATACTATCTTATCAAGAATCGGCACTCCGCTTTCAAGTGATGACCATACGAATATTTCCAATGTATAATCTCCCTCCGACGGAACATTAAGCTGTACGTTTGCCGTTTCGCTTTCTCCCAATCCGAGAGCGCCTTTGAATGAGTCACAGTCTGTCAGCTTTGAGTCCTTTGACTTCAATGCCGCAATAAACTCATAGTTTTTATTTTCGTTTAATTCATAGTTTTTCAATTCAGCGCTTACCGTTACTGTCTGACCTTTTACTGTTGATAAATCCGTAACAGTATTTCCCTGCGAATCCTTAACCGTATACGAAACTATATCAAAGTTTCTCGGCTTTGTCGTTATTGTGTATTCATACGCCTGCGCCATAGGAACGCTTATCGTTTCATCGGAATTAATTCCCGATATTTCTATTTTGTAATCTGTCTTATATTCCAAGCCGTTCAGGAACACTTTTGTCACATGCAGCACACCGTTTGTGCCTTCCAGCACCGGAGAGGTAAATACTTCTCCCACGGGAATATTCACGTCTGCCACGCAGTTTTCAAAGATTGTCTCTTTGGCAGGATTCTTCAGTTTCCACAGATTCACTGTGATATCCGTGTGGTTGCCGTTACAGCCCTTCACCTCACAGTGGT
>CAKSGG010000058.1 GCA_934454215.1 uncultured Clostridia bacterium | reverse complement strand
AAAACGTATCGAATATGTATAACGAAAACCGCATGGATAAGCCGAATATTTTATTATGAAAAAACACTTGACAAAGCAATGAAAATAATGTAAAATAAAAATGTATAAATTTAATTTATTTCAACGGAGGTTGTCAAATGAGTAGTATAAAATTTGATTATTCAGGTGCTTTGTCTTTTGTAAATCAGCATGAGATTGATTACATGGCAGAATACATTAAATCGGCGCATGATATGCTTCATAACGGAACAGGTGCCGGAAATGATTTTCTGGGATGGATAGATTTGCCGGTGAATTATGATAAAGAAGAATTTAGCCGTATAAAAAAGGCGGCCGAAAAAATAAGAAACGATTCCGATGTACTTATAGTTATAGGAATAGGCGGTTCGTATTTGGGCGCAAGAGCGGCTGTTGAAATGCTTCAGCATTCTTTCTATAATGCGCTTGATAAAGACAAGAGAAAGGGACCGGCTGTATTCTTTGCGGGAAACAGTATTTCGTCAACTTATATGGCGGAACTGCTTGAGGTGATAGATGGAAAGGACATTTCAGTGAATGTTATTTCAAAGTCCGGAACTACTACAGAGCCTGCCGTTGCTTTCAGAATTTTCAAGGAATTACTTGAAAATAAATACGGAAAAGAAGGTGCAAAAGGCAGAATTTATGCAACAACTGACAAGGTTAAGGGAGCATTGAAAACTCTTGCGGATACAGAAGGCTATGAAACTTTTGTAGTGCCTGACGATGTAGGCGGAAGATATTCGGTTCTTACTGCTGTCGGACTTCTTCCGATTGCGGCAGCGGGAATTGATATTGATGAAATGATGAAAGGCGCAGCGGATGCACGTGAAGAATACTCAGTGAAAGATGTTGCAAAAAATGAGTGTTATCAGTATGCGGCTGTAAGGAATGCGTTGTATAATAAAGGTAAAAATGTTGAAATGATGGTAAACTTTGAACCTGCATTACACTATTTCGGAGAGTGGTGGAAACAGCTTTACGGCGAAAGCGAAGGCAAGGACAATAAGGGTATATTCCCGGCTGCTGCTGATTTTTCAAGTGATTTACATTCAATGGGACAGTATATTCAGCAGGGACGCAGAGTTTTATTTGAAACTGCTATTATTGTTGAAGAACCGAAAAAGGATATTACCATAGACAAAACAGAGGATAACCTTGACGGATTAAATTTCCTTTCGGGAAAGACAATTGATTTTGTAAATTCAATGGCGGCAAAGGGTGTTGCTCTTGCACATATTGACGGAGGAGTGCCGAACCTAAAGCTTACGGTTCAAAAGCTTGACGCTTATAACTTCGGACAAATGGTATATTTCTTTGAAAAAGCGTGCGGAATTTCAGGTTATTTACTCGGAGTAAATCCGTTTGACCAACCGGGAGTTGAATCATATAAAAAGAATATGTTTGCACTTTTGGGTAAACCTGGATATGAAGACCAAAAAGCAGCGCTTGAAGAAAGATTAAAATAAATTTTATATAAAATATTTAAGGAGGAAATGAAAATGGTTGAATTATTAATAGGGAAAAAAGGAACAGGAAAAACAAAAGCTCTTATTGAGAGTGTGAACAATGCTGCAACGGTGGCAAAGGGAAGTGTTGTATTTATAAGTGATGATACAAGACGTTCGATGCACGACATAAAGTCAAAAGTAAGGATGGCAGACACAAAAGATTTCGGAATTAAAAGCTACAGTGAATTTTTGGGATTTATCTGCGGAATAATCAGCCGTGACTATGATATTACAAATATTTTTGTTGACGGAATTTTTAAAATTGTAGGAACTGACAGCCTTGACGGATTTGAAGAATTTTTGTCAAGACTTGAAGAGATAGGAAATAATTTGAACATATCGTTTGTAATATCGGTAAGTATAGACGCAGATGAAGCGCCTGATTACATTAAAAATTTGGCATAAATAAAATTCGGCGTCAATGCTGCCGGAAAAACCGATAAAGTTTTTATGACTTTGCGGTTTAAATTGGGAGGTTAGTTAAATATGCAATACCACAGTACGAGGGATAACAGTATTTCAGTCAGTGCGGCACAGGCTATCAAGCAAGGATTGAGTGAGGAAGGAGGATTGTTTGTTCCTGAAAGCTTTCCGAAGATAAGTGATGAAGAAATAGCGTCGCTGGCATCTAAAAATTATCATGAAAGAGCATATTTTGTATTGAGTAAATTCCTTACGGATTTCACTGAGGAAGAACTTAATAAATGTATAGAGAGTGCATATACAAAGGAGAAATTTGAAACAGATAATATTGCTCCTGTATATAAGCTCAATGATAATGAATATGTACTTGAGCTTTGGCATGGACCTACATGCGCATTTAAGGATATGGCGCTGCAAATTCTTCCGCATCTTTTAACAACATCAATGAAAAAAACAGATGAAACCGATGAGGTTGTTATACTTGTTGCTACTTCGGGCGATACGGGAAAAGCGGCGCTTGAGGGGTTCAAAGATGTTGACGGAACAAGAATAATTGTCTTTTATCCCGATAACGGTGTCAGTGAGATACAGAAACTGCAAATGGTTACACAAGAGGGAAACAATGTTGCGGTAGCGGCGGTTAAGGGTAACTTTGATGATGCACAGAGCGGTGTTAAAAAAATCTTTACAGATGAGAACTATAAGGCGCTTTTAGGAAGAAACCATTTTAAACTGTCATCTGCAAATTCAATAAACTGGGGTCGTCTTGTGCCTCAAATTGTTTATTATTTCTCAGCGTATGCTGATTTGCTGGCGAATAATGAGATAAAAATGGGCGATAAGGTAAACATAGTTGTTCCTACCGGCAATTTCGGAAACATACTTGCGTCATATTACGCAATGAAGATGGGATTGCCTGTTGCGAAATTTATATGCGCATCTAATGAAAATAATGTTCTTACGGATTTTATCAGAACAGGTGAGTATAATAAGAACAGAGAATTTCACACGACAATATCTCCGTCAATGGATATTCTTATTTCATCAAATCTCGAAAGGTTTTTGTATGATTTGACGGGATGTGATGCTTTTACGGTATCGGAATGGATGCAGGCATTAACGGAAAACGGAGTTTATACTGTGAATGAGTCGGTTAAGGCAAAGCTTAATGATTTATTCTGGGCGGATTTTGCAAACGATACTGAGACGAAGAATACTATAAAATCGTGCTATGACGAATATGGATATGTTATAGATACCCATACTGCGGTAGCAAAAGCGGTGTATAATAAATATGCTGAACAAACTGGCGACAAAACAAAAACAATTATAGCTTCAACGGCAAGTCCGTTCAAGTTTAATCAAAGTGTGCTTATTGCACTTGAAAACTGCGAATATGTTGCAAATAAAGACGAATTTACTTTGCTTGAAGAACTGCATGAAAAGAGCGGAATGAATATTCCGAAATCTCTTGCAGACCTGAAAAATAAGTCGGTTGTGTTTGACCTTGTTTGCGATAAAGGGCAGATGAAACAAGTTGTCGGAGATTTTTTGATGATTGAATAAAATACAGGGGGTGCGGCGTTTGCCGCAGCCCCGATTATTGTATTTTGTAAGGGTTTGGAGAGAGAACAATTTTTAATAAAAATATGGAGGATTGACAATGAATTCTACTGAACTTATAAGAAATAATTTAAAAAACGGTGCATATGACGAGCAACTGGCGTATATATATTCAAGCGATAAAAATAATATAAAAAAATATGCCGACCGATACATTGAGGTTATGGACGGATTTGAAACACTGTTCGGAAAACCTGAAGAAATGGCATTGTTCTCGGCTCCGGGCAGAACGGAAATCGGTGGAAATCATACAGACCACCAACATGGGTGCGTACTTGCCGCAGGTGTAAATCTTGATGTTATTGCGGCTGTTGCGCTGAACGGAACAGATAAAATAAGAATAAAATCAAAGGGCTACGACATGGATACGGTTGACCTGAGTGATTTGAAAATTAATGAGGCTCAGTATGATAAAGCCATTTCACTTATAAAGGGAGTTACTAAAAAATTTGTTGAAATGGGATATGATGTGAAAGGATTTGACGCATATACAATTTCAAATGTGTTAAAGGGTTCGGGATTATCGTCATCGGCTGCGTTTGAGGTTCTTATAGGAACGATTTTAAACGGTCTTTTTGCAAATAATGAGGTAAGTGCGGTTGATATAGCGAAAATCAGTCAATATGCCGAGAATGTGTATTTCGGAAAACCGAGCGGACTTATGGATCAGATGGCATCATCCGTAGGCGCTGTTGTTTCAATTGATTTTGGAAATACGGACGAACCGATTATAAAAAAGGTTGATTTTGATTTGACAGGAAAAGGATACGCTCTTTGCATAATTGATTCCGGTGCAGACCATGCGGATTTGACATATGAATATGCGGCTGTTCCGGCTGAAATGAAAGCGGTTGCAGAATATTTTGGCAAAAGCTGTCTCAGAGAAGTAGATAAATCGGAGTTTATAAAAAATATCAAAGATATAAGGAAAAAATTAGGTAATGACAGGGCTGTTTTGAGAGCATATCATTATTTTAACGATTCAGACAGAGCAGTTTCGGAAGCAAAAGCGATAAAAAATGATGACTTTGATGAATTTTTCAGATTAGTAAAAGAGTCGGGACGTTCCTCATTTATGTATCTGCAAAATATTTATTCAAACAGCAATCCGAAAGCGCAGGCAATGTCGGTTGCGCTGGCAATGTGTGATGAATTGCTTGGAGACAGGGGTGCGTATCGTGTTCACGGCGGAGGATTTGCGGGAACGGTTCAGGCGTTTGTTCCGTTTGAAATGCTTGATTCGTTTAAAGCGCAGATTGAAGCCGTTTTGGGTGATGAAATGTGTCATGTACTTTCGATACGGCCTGTCGGAGGTTACGAATTAAAGGGTTGATAATTTAGGAGGGATACGATTGAAAAAAGAAGATGTGAATCCGATAATTGAAGAGGAAGAAGAGGAATTTGCTGTTCCGTCAGATAAAAAAACTGAAACGGATTCGGAAGAAAAACAGAAAGAGACAAAGAAAAAATCAAAAAAACCTGTTTTGATTACTGCTTTAACTATAGTTATTTTAGGGGTTATCGGAGCAGCGGTATACGGTTTTCTGAACAATGGAACAGGAAAATCCGATATAAAAAAATATGCGACTGCTGAAAAAGCAAAGGCGGCAGCGGAAGAGCTTGTTAATAACACAAACGACCTTGAAAGTGCGGTAAAAATACTTGATGCCAATATGACGAAGGATAAGGATGGGACATTGAAAGGCTTAAGAGAAACTTATTTTTATTGGTTATCGGAAAACAAGCAAAAAGAAGCATATCAGTATATACGAAATTACGATTATGTAGGAGCTGCACAGGTTCTTGAACCGATTGTCGCATTGAATGTGGACGGAAAAGAAATAAGTCTGAATAATTTGTTTAATACTTGTGTTAATTTCAGCAATGCAGTTGAGTGGACGGGCAATGTTGAACATGTGTTTTTCCATTCACTTATTTATGACCCGTCAACAACATTTATAGGTGATTATCAGACTCAGGATTTTTATGATAATTATGTGACGGTTACAGAATTTAAGCGTATATTGGACAGACTTTATGAAAGCAATTTCGTTCTGTATGATATAAAAAGATTATATACGGTTAATGAAGATGGAAGTGTTTCAAAAAATTCGGTTTATGTTCCCGAAGGTAAAAAACCGCTTGTTATGTCTTTTGATGATGCGTGCTATTATGAATATATGAAACCTTACGGATTTGTTCAGGGGGTTGATATAGGTCCTTACGGAATGCCGAGAACATTTAAATATAACTATGACGGTTCAAGAGAATATATAGATGATGGCGATTATCAGCCTATACTTGAAAAATTTGTTAAGGAGCACCCTGATTTCTCTTACGGCGGAGCGAAAGCGACTATGGCACTGACAGGATATGACGGGGTATTGGGTTACAGAACAAATGAATTGGATTCACCTGATTATGACAGCCGTGTACAGGAGGCAAGAGCGGTTGCTGATGGATTCAAGGCTTTGGGATGGACTTTTGCTTCACACAGTTATGGTCATCGCGGTTTTGATGAGCGTGATAATGTATGGTACGGTATTGATACTGCCAGATGGGAGGCAGAGGTTGCTCCTATAATAGGGGGCACAGATATATACATATACCCATTCGGAACAACGCCGGAGAATTGGAATGATGCAAAACAGACTGACTTTATAGCTCACGGATTTAAAATTTTCTGCGGGGTTTACAGTAAGCCTGAATTGGATTACTTCGACAATTTTGTATTTATGCAAAGAAGAAACATAGATGGAATTGCTTTCGGAGACGGCAGACTTGATTCGCTTATGGATATGAGCGGCATACCCGAAACGGAGGTAAGACCGCAATAAAAGGGGGTATAATCAATCCTTGTTAAAATTATTCAAATTAGAAAAAACAGTCATAAACGATTGCTTTTTCTGTGCTATTGGGATGAATAGATAGTAAATTTCAGCATATTAAAAGAGGTGTTAGAAATTTTTTATAAAAAACAGATATTAAAATTACTGATTGTTGCTATAGGAACTGCTGTTGCTGCACTTGGTATGGATATGGCTATATATGCAGGTTTTGGCTCTGCAACTCTTGCGGTGCTATGGCAAGGAATAGCTCAGACCGTAAATATAACTATCGGACAAGCATCTCTTATCATTGCAGCGGCAATGGTGTTGTTTTGTTGGTTCTATGACAGAAGTCAGATAAACATAGGAACAATACTGTATCAAGTTATATACAGTATTTGTATAGATTGGTTTGAACCATACATAAAATACAGTTCTTCAAAACCGATCGACTTTCTTTTGATGATATTGGGACTGATAATATTCAGCTTGGGGTCAGCACTTTATTCTGTTGCTGATTTTGGAAAAGGCTCATATGAAGCGTTGACTTTTGCCATTGTGAATAAGAATAAATACTCAATTCAAAAAGTGAGAATCGTTTTAGATATAATATGTGTTTTGAGTGGTGCATTGTTAGGCGGCAAGATTGGATTATGCACGGTGGTTACAATTTTAGTGTCGGGAGTTTTGCTGCAACAGTTTGTAAAATTGTTAAAGCCTATCGTTAATAAAATTGTAAATTGAGTATAATACTTAAATTTATAATAGCTTTAAGACAATCTGCATAGGTTGTCTTTTTTGTTTGAAAATTTTTAAGAAGATGTTGTCTACTGCAAGGAAAATCAAAAAAGAATGCTTGCTATATCCGTTATTAATATTAACCGATAAAAACGCACATACCATATAAAAAAATGATATGTGTGTTTTTGTAATTCGGATTGATAGTCTGTTTCGTCTGTCTGATTTTTATATTACATAGTTATTTGAATATCTTTCTTTATTTTGCTCTATTAAATCTTGCAAGGTTATATTATCAAGATATTCACATATAACCTTATACAATCCCTCCCAAAGAGCAAGCGTTGAACATTCACCGCTGCGCTCGCAGTCTGACGGATTTTCAACACAGGCAACGGGTGCGATACTGCCCTCTGTTATCCGTAAAATATCTCCGATAGTATACTTATCGGGTGTTTGGGATAACCTATAACCGCCCTGATAACCTCTGTTTGTTTTAAGAATGTCTGATTTGTTTAGCATCGGGACAATTTGCTCAAGATATTTTTTTGATATGCCCTGACGTTCGGCGATTTCCTTAAGGGCTATATATCCGCTGTTTTGATGCTCTGCAAGATCTAAAAGCATACGCACTGCGTATCTTCCTTTTGTTGAAATTTTCACTTAAATCACCTTTGCTTTTTTTAGAAATTATTTATAATACTATAATAACATATATTTAGTAGGTTTTCAAGTTAAAATATAAAAAAATTTTAAATAATATTGCCAAATGAATATTTATATGCTATAATAATACGATAAAGAAAATTCGGTCTGTAAGAAATTAAAGCAGAAAGGCAATGACGATTATGAAAATCAGCGACAGCTTGATAAAAAAGTCTTGCTCCGCCGCAATATATAAAAGGGGTATGGAATATTTCAGAGAAGGACGTGTGCATTTGCGCAAACGCTCCGATGATATGATTACTGCCGTTGTGGACGGGGAAAGTCTGTATAATGTATCCGTTAAGTTTAATGAGAACGGAATAGAGGATTCGTTTTGTACGTGTCCGTATTATGAAACTATGCACTCAACCTGCAAGCATATTGTTGCGGTTTTGAAACAGCGTAGCACCGAATTGGAAAATAAAACCGATATTTGTGATGAAAACGATAGCCTTGCGGTTCGCCTGTGCAGCAGCTTTGCTGATAAAAATGCAGAGAAACAGCCGCTTGCGGTACATTTTACAATGTATGTAAGCACAAGCTTACCGACTGCTGTTGCTGCGTCTGTCTCATTCGGGGATAATGCCGTAACCACAAATATTGAAAATTTTTTGCGGGCGTATGTTATGGGAGCGGAATTTACGATTTCAAAAACATTACTGTATAGTCCTGTAAAGACAAGCTTTACACCAAATGAAACGGAGATTTTAAATATCATGGCTGAAAGCTGTGAAAATCATTCCCGTAATCATGCCGAATATTATCATATTTCGTTCGGGAATACGACATTTAAACGTATATTGGAACTGCTGCCAAACGTAAGCTTCAGTATAGTGCTTGACGGTATGAAACTTTCGGATTTGGTATTTCTTAATGAGAACCCGGATATAATTGTTGATATACGTGCAATGCACGGAGAAATTACTCTTTCCGTTCCCGATAAAGGATTAGCACTCACTGCGGGAGGAGAATATTTTCTGCACGATAATATAATATATAAAACAACGGAGGATTTCAGAGAATATTTTATGCCTATATACAATGCTCTCAAAGAAGGCGGCAGAACGCAGATTTCATTTCGGGGTGAAAATACGATATTGTTTGCAACACATATTTTGCCTATGCTCAAAAACAGACAGGGTGTTGTAAATCAGGGAATTGACGAGTTGGTTGTAAATGAACGTCCTGCTTTTACGGTGTATTTTGACGCAGTAAACGGCGGTGTGAATGCAACGGTTATAGCTCATTACGGAACAGTTGATATGCGTGTGGGTGCAAATGAACAGAATGACAGCAAAATTATAGTAAGAGACGCTGACGCTGAAAATGAGGTACTTTCATATTTTACGGGATTTAATTATTCGGGTGAGGCTTTACATTCCGATGATGACGAGGTTATCTTCAATTTTATAAAATATCAATTACCCGCATTATCGGGAATTGCGGAAACTGTATTTTCGGATTCATTCAAGACTTTCAAGATATCCGATACGATAAATATAAGTACTTCGGTGGGATATAATGAAAAAATAGATTTGCTTGAAACCGACTTTTCTACTGATTTATCAATGGAAGAGGTGTACGGTATTCTTGCTTCGATAAAGTTAAAGGAGCATTTTTACCGCCGTCCCGATGGTTCTTTTATAAGTCTTGATGATAATGATAAAAAATATATATTTAATCTTCTTGAAAATCTTGATTTTTCTCCGTCTGAATTGGAAAAGGGGAGGAAAACACTGCCTAAGTATCAAACACTTTATTTAAATGCTTTGGACGGTGTGGAAAAGAAACGGAGCTTTATTGAATATATAGATAAAATTATGGCAGTTGAACCTGTCATTCCGAAGCAGCTTGAAAAAACACTGAGATTTTATCAAAAAGACGGAGTAAAGTGGATAAAAAGATTATCCCTGCTTGGATTCGGCGGAATACTTGCCGACGATATGGGTTTGGGTAAAACGGTTCAGACTCTTGCTTTTATTGAGGGCGAAAAGCCGAATAAGCCGGCTTTGGTTGTGACACCGAGCGCACTTACTTATAATTGGTATAATGAATGTATGCGCTTTACTCCAAATCTGAAAACACTTATAATAGACGGAGTCAGAAATGAGCGTGAGAGGCTTATTGCCAAAATAAATGAATATGACCTTATAATAACGTCATATCCTGTACTGCGCCGTGATATTGCATTGTACGGAAATATTGAATTTTCGTATTGCTTTATTGATGAAGCGCAGTATATAAAAAATCCCAAAACAGCAAATGCAAGAAGTGTAAAGCGTATAAAGGCGGAGCGGAGATTTGCGCTTACCGGTACTCCGATAGAAAATTCTTTATCGGAATTATGGTCGATATTCGACTTTATAATGAGCGGCTATCTGTATGATTGGCGCACGTTCCGAAATGTGTATGAAACGCCGATTGTCAAAGAAGGGGATAAGGAAATCGGAGCGGATTTCAAGGCGAAAATAAAGCCTTTTATTCTGCGCAGGATGAAATCTGAGGTTTTGTCTGAACTGCCTGAAAAAATGGAGTATACGGTTTACGCCGATTTAACGACTGAACAGAGAAAGATGTATATGTCTTATTTGGCATTGGCAAAAAACCGCACAATAACGCTTTTAAATGATGGAAACAACCGTATGCAGATTTTGACGCTGCTTATGCGTTTGAGGCAAATATGCTGTCATCCTGCGCTCTTTGATGATAATTACAGCTATGAAAGCGGAAAACTTCAGCTTTTGACGGAGCTTGTTGAAAATGCGATAGATTCGGGGCATAGACTGCTCATATTTTCGCAATATACTTCTATGCTTGAAATCATACGCAGTGAGCTGGGAAAGAAAAATATACGATGCTTTTACCTTGACGGAAAAACTCCGTCATATGAACGCTCCGAAATGGCTGACCGTTTTAACGGCGGTGAACGTGATGTGTTTTTAATATCGCTCAGAGCGGGGGGAACAGGCTTAAATCTGACGGGAGCAGATATGGTAATTCATTATGACCCGTGGTGGAATCCTGCTGCTATGGACCAGGCTTCGGACAGAGCTTACCGAATTGGTCAAAAACGCAATGTTCAGGTAATTCGGCTTGCTGCAAAAGGTACAATAGAAGAAAAGATTTTAAAACTTCAGGAGGCGAAACGCTCTTTGGCAAAAGATATAATATCGGTTGGAGGAGATGCGTTCTTCTCGCTTTCAAATGAAGAAATTCTTGCATTGTTTGAATAGATGAAGGGAAGTGGATGAATGAAATACAGGGCTATATTTGATGATATTGAAGATATTGAAGGAAAAGACAGAAATCTGAAACCGTGGCAAATAAATCTCATCGTGTTTGCAGCTATAGCGCTGGTTTTAAATCTTATGGCAGTCATTTATATAAATCTGTGCCGTGATATTTATTACTGGAGCAATGCCGATTACTGGGACATAGCAAGAAAGCTTGCGGACGGAAGTATTGGTATGCCTGTTTGGAAAGCGGTATATCAATCAATATTAAATGGTGAATTTAACTATGTACCGTCACTTCTTCCGGCATTGTTTGCAAAACTGTTTGGAAATTCAAGAATGGTGTTTATATTGAGTCTTGTAAACTGTTATCTTCTTCCGTCTGATATTTTGATATATTTATTGGCAAAAAAACTCGGCAAGGCTCCGCTTATAACTATGCTTATAGTAATATTTACAGTGCCTGTTACATTATATCTTACATTTAACGGGTTTACGGAAATGGGCGGTTTTGCTTTATGTTTGCTTTGCTTTTATATGTATTTTGCAATAGATGAAAAAAAGCTTTCGGTTGTAAACTATATCGGAATAGGAATAATTTTATCGCTGCTTATTTTATGGAATAGCTGGTATTTATTCTTTTCGGTATCTTTTATTACAGCAATGACGGCATACGCTGTTCTGTTTCGGAAAAGACCGTATATGTGTCTTATAACGCTTGCGGCATCAGTAGCGTTTCTTACATTCTTTTTTGACGGATATATGTTCAGACATTTGCTGACTGCTTACGGTGAAAGCGGATTTGAATTTAATATTATTTTAAATTTGAGAGTTATAACAAGATATTTGGGATTGGTTTTTATTATCGGTATGGCTGCCGGTTCGGGTGTGATGGTAAAAAATAATGACAGCCGTCCAATATTTGTATGGCTGCAAATTATGATATGTTACGTAAGCTTTACATCGACAAAAATTCATGGACAGGGACATTTGCTTATGTATGTGCCGGGGCTTACGGTATTGATGATTCTGAGTGTGAAATATATCAAAACGGAAAAGCTCCTATTAACGGTAATTGTATTTGCATTAATCCAGTCTGTAAGCGTCTTTTTGCCGAGGATACAGCCAAAAAGTACAGAGGAAATTAAACATATTTCGCTTGTTCCGAGTTTTTCTATGAAAGCAAGAAAGCGTGACAGCGCTTATGATATTCTGGCATTGAAGTCGAAACTTGACGGAATAATTCCCGAGGGACAATATTTAGGCGTGCTGGCATATTCGGATATTTTAAACAGCGATATGCTGAAAAATGCCGAACCGTCGCTTAATGTAAAGCAATATCGCATAGGCTATATTGCAAATACAATACCGTATTTTGATTTACCGGAGGTTGATTTAAATCCGCTTTGCAATGCAAATTATATGCTTGTGGCATATCCTGCTCAATATGTTCGGGAAGACCAAAAGGTTTTAAGAGCGGCAGTGGACAGCTTTGCAAACTGGAGCGATATTGCAATGGCTTATGAAGAAATGTACGAATATGCTACGGTAATAGACGGTGCTGAAATAAAGCTGTATCACAGAATACGTGATGTATCGGGATATGAGCTGGCACAGTTCAGGTATAAATTAAATAATTTTAATAATTAACAAAAATTTTACAAGCTGTCTATTGACATAATACCCCTTTCGGATATAAAATATATAAAAACTTGAAATATATTTTATGAAAGGAGTAAGAAATGAGAAGCTGTATATATTGCGGACGGGATTTAAAAGACGGAGAAGTCTGTAATTGCCCGGGAGCACAGGCAAGAAGAAATGCAAAGGAATCTTCGGGAAATAATGCGGAGCAAAAAAACACACAGCAGAATACGCAGTCTCAAGAAAGGCATAGCCACAGATATAACAACTCATATCAAACGGGGTATGTCAGAAATGACGGACCGTTTAAGAGAGCAAAAGATAAATTTTATGCGCGTGTAAATGCAAATCGAAACGGAGGAACACCACAGGGACATTTTTGGGGAGATTTGTGGCGGTTTATAAAGAGATTTATTGCTGCACCGATTGAGACAATACAAAACCCGGGATATATAAGTATAGGTACGGCAATTGTAATTTCTATGATTACCGGTGCGATTATAAATCTATGCCTTTACTTTTTGATAACGGGAGCGGTAAGGTCGCCTTTTGGAATAATGCTTTCGCTTATAACGATAAATCCTATGAAAAGCTACTCAAACTTATTATATATATGCCTCAGCATGATAAGCGGAGCGGTAAGCGGAATATTGATATTCTACATTTATTCGGGAATATTCATGTTCATAAACAGATTTATGTTTCATCAGACTACACCGTTCAGAGATTTTGCACCGAGACTGTCACTCACGGCGATACCGCTTGCATTGGCGAGTGTAATCGGAATATTGTTCGGAACGCTTTCGTCAACAACACTTGCGATACTTGTTATATGCGGACTTATCGGAATGGTAATTTTAACATATGAGGCATTGAGAACCGAATGGATTTCATATTCATCGGGACGAACTATGTATTCCATGATGCTTGGAATGTTTGTATTTACGGCAATAATCTGTTATATTATCAGATTATCATAAACAAAATAAAACGGAGGAAACAACAATGAAAGAAATTAAAACAAACACCGCTCCGGCGGCAATAGGTCCTTATTCACAGGCAATCAAGACAGGCAATCTGCTTTTTACATCGGGACAGATACCGATTAATCCGGCAACGGGAGAAATTCCGCAGGGAGTTGAGGCGCAGGCAGAGCAGGCTTTGACAAATGTGAAAAATCTTATTGAGGCTTCGGGAGCGTCTATTGACAATGTTATAAAGACAACAGTGTTTATTAAAGACATGAACGATTTCGGAAAAATAAACGAAATATATGCGAAGTATTTTACAGAGCCTTATCCGTCAAGAAGCTGCGTTGAAGTGGCAAGACTGCCGAAAGATGTATTGCTTGAGGTAGAAACAATAGTTGAATTATAAAGAGCTGCCGCATTTGCGGCAGCCTCTTGTATGTAAGGAATGGAGATATAAATGATAGTAGGAATAAAGCACGCAATTTTACATATTCTTGACGCAAATTCTGGCGTTACCGTATATTCGGATAATGAGCTTGATGTATCGGATGCGGGAATAAACAATTTTATAACGAAGCATATAGACAAAGTATGCGAGAGTGCGGCACTGCGTACGGGGGAATTTAACAGTAACAGCGGTTTTTTATACCACTTAAAGGAATACCTTGAACCCGATGAAGAGAAACGTGATTTAAAAAGTCTGTCGCTTTTCATTGCGGAAAAAATATATGAGGGAATATCATCTGCCGAAAATACCGAATCGTGTGATGTTTTGGTATGCGACTGTTATATAAACGAGACCCCGACTTTGGCGGTTTTAAAATGTGATAACCAGATGGGATATACTCATCAGGTAATAAAAGAGGACGGGCAGATTACAAATAATCTTATAAATCATTATGCAATTCTTCCGTCGTTTACACGCAGAATTTCAGAGTGTGCATTTGTAAACGAGGAAACGTTTGCGATAAAATATATGGGTAAGAAACGCAAAATAGACGGAGAAAACGTTGATTTGATTGCCGATTTTCTTTTGGAATGTATTTTCGACCTATCTCCGCGGGAAACGATAAATGCCGTTAATAGGATTGCAAAAAAGGTTACGGAGGAAAACGGAGGAGATACGATTGAAACAAGCGTAAGAATGAAAAAATATATTGTCGAAAATATTGAAGACAACGACTTTGAATATATAAAGCCCGAAGAAATAGCGGAAACCGTATTTGACGGCAGACCTGCCATGAAAGACGAATTTTTGGATAAGCTGAAAGATTCGTCAGTTCCCGAACAAGTAGAGGTTACAAATTATATTACAAAAAAGATGACCTCAAATATTAAAATTGCAACCGATATAGGAGTAGAACTTTCGTTTCCGGCGGAATACTACAGTGATGACAATTATATAGAAATAATCAATAACGAAAACGGCACTATTTCAATTAAAATAAATAATATAAATAAGCTGACAAATAAATAATTAAAATTTTTTTAAAAAAGTATTGACAAATATGATAAATTATGCTATACTATCTCAGTAAAGAACAAGCAGAGTTATCCGCTCTCACCGTAAGCGTAAGTGTGCAACGGTAAATATATCATTTTGATTTGTATGAGCGGATATTCTATGTATCCGCTTTTTTGTTGGTAAATTAGATTAGGAGGGATTAGCCATTAGCAAGAATGAATTACAAATAAACGAACAGATTCGTGACAGAGAAGTCAGAGTTGTCGGAGCGGACGGAGGACAGTTGGGCGTTATGGACGCTGAAACCGCACTCGGTTTGGCGGAAGACAAGGGCATGGATCTTGTTAAGATTGCACCGCAGGCAAAGCCGCCTGTATGCAAAATCATGGACTATGGAAAGTATAGGTTTGAAATGAACAAGCGTGAGAAGGAGAACAAGAAGAATCAAAAGGTAATTAATATCAAAGAGGTTCAGCTTTCACCTTCAATAGACACCAATGATTTTAATACTAAGGTGAATCATGCTTTGAAGTTTTTAAAGCATGGCGACAAGGTAAAGGTTATGGTGCGTTTCAGAGGACGTGAAGTAAGTCATTCGGATATTGGTTTGGTTCTGTTGGACAGATTTGCCGAAAAGACAAGAGAATTGGGTACAGTGGAAAAACCTGCTAAGTTAGAGGGCAGAAACATGACAATGTTCCTCGCTCCCTTAGCGTAATTATTTAGAAAAGGAGTGGACAAAAATGGCCAAGACTAAGATAAAGACACACAGAGGCGCAGCCAAGAGATTTAATCTTACTAAAAACGGTAAGGTAAAGATGAACAAGGCGTTCAGAAGACATATCCTGAACAAAAAGACTACAAAGAGAAAGAGACATCTGAGAAAGCAGGCTTACTGTTCAAAAGCAAATGCAGCAGTAATCAAAAAGCTTATTCCTTACAAATAATTTAGAAAGAGAGGCTAATAACTAATGGCAAGAGTAAAAGGTGCATTAAGCACAAGAAAAAGACATAAAAAGATATTGAAGCTTGCAAAGGGCTTTAGAGGTGCAGAGAGCAAGCAGTACAGAATTGCAAATCAGGCTGTCATGCGTTCAATGCAGAATGCGTATGTTGGAAGAAAAAGAAGAAAGAGAGATTTCAGACGTCTTTGGATTACACGTATCAGCGCTGCGTGCAAGATGAACGGAATGAACTATTCAACATTCATGAACGGTCTTAAGAAGAGCGGTATCGAGATGAACAGAAAGGTTCTTTCGGAAGTTGCAATAGCTGACCCTGCTGCATTTGCAAAGCTTGTTGAAGCTGCAAAGAAGGCTTTATAATTAATATAAACGATTAAACCAAGCTGAAAACTCAAACAATACGAGTTTTCGGCTTTTCTTCTATATAAAAATCATTAAGAAATGGGTGGATTTGAATGGAAAATAAACATACGAAAGCACTCAAAGCCGCATTTCCGTATACAATTCCTATTTTTGCGGGATTTTGGTTTTTGGGTATTACATACGGAATATATATGAATGTATCGGGATTTTCGTTTTTATATCCCTGTCTGATGAGCCTTACAATATTTGCAGGTTCAATGGAATTTGTTACTGCAAATATGCTTTTGGGAGCATTTAACCCGATTCAGGCATTCACACTCGCGCTTATGATAAATGCAAGACATTTGTTTTACGGAATTTCCATGCTTGATAAATTCAAGGGAACGGGACTTAAAAAATTGTATCTGATATTCGGAATGTGCGATGAAACATTTTCGGTTAATTACACTGCAAAAATTCCCGAAGATGTTGATAAAGGCTTATTTATGACATATGTCACACTGCTTAATCAGTTTTACTGGGTTTCAGGCGCTACAATAGGAGGCTTACTAGGAAATTTTGTCAAGTTTAACACAGAGGGCTTGGACTTTGTGATGACGGCGATGTTTGCGGTTATTTTTACGGAACAGTGGCTGAAAGAAAAAAATCATACAAGCTCTGTTCTCGGATTGTGCATATCGGTTATATGTCTTGTGGTATTCGGTGCGGATGATTTTATAATACCGTCAATGGCGGTAATTTTGATTTCACTTACACTGATAAGAAAATTTATAGAGAAGGACGGTGAAGAAAAATGACAATTACTCAGCAAATAATAACCGTTGCGGTTGTGGTGTTGGGAACAATGCTTACACGGTTTTTACCGTTTATGGTATTTCCTGACGGAAAGCCTACGCCTAAATATATACAGTATCTTGGAAAGGTTTTGCCTGCTGCGGTTTTCGGAATGCTTGTTGTATACAGTCTTAAAAATACAGATGTTTTTGGCGGAAATCACGGAATCCCCGAATTGATTGCGCTTGTAACGGTTGTTGTTCTTCATTGCTGGAAACGTCAGATGCTCATATCAATTGCAGGCGGTACGGTTGTATATATGCTGCTTGTACAATTTGTTTTTCATGCAGTATAAAATACAGCGTTTGGTACATAAAATGATTATAGACGATTTTAAGAAAGGGTGGCTATTATGGAATCCGTTGCTTATAAAACTCCTCAAAAAAGAACTGCAATAGGGAAACTTTCGGGGTTTATAGGAATATTATGTAATTTTTTGCTTGCAGGAAGTAAGCTGCTAATCGGCGGAATGTCAAAATCTATGTCAATCGTTGCCGACGGACTGAATAACCTGTCCGACGCAGCAAGCTCTGTCGTAACATTGATAGGCTTTAAGCTTGCGGAAAAGCCTGCCGACAGGGAACACCCTTACGGTCATGCAAGGCTTGAATATCTTTCGGGGCTTACGGTTGCGGCAATGATTTTGGTGATTGGGTTTGAGCTTGTAAAAAGCTCCGTTGAAAAAATAATGAATCCTGCGCCCACAGAGTTTTCGGCATTAACCGTATGTATACTTATCGGTTCAATTTTAGTTAAAGCATGGATGATGCTTTTTAATACGAAAATGGGGAAGAAAATACAGTCAACCGCTCTTATTGCAACCGCCGAAGACAGCCGCAATGATGTAATTACGACGTCCGCTGTGCTTATTGCGGGAATAATTGAGCATTTTACAGGCTTTGCGATAGACGGAATTATGGGTATTGCAGTTTCGTTATTTGTTGTTTACAGCGGTATAATGCTTGCAAAGAAAACAATTTCTCCGCTGCTTGGCGAGGGTGCAAATCCTGATTTGCAAAAACGGCTGATAGAACACGTAAAATCATATCCGTTTGTTTTGGGCTGTCATGATTTGATGGTTCATGATTACGGCCCGGGCAGACGCTATGCAAGTATTCATGTTGAAATTGATAAAAACGAAGACCCTATGAAATGTCATGAGGTGATAGACAGAATTGAACGGGAATGTTATGATAAGCTTGAAACGCATCTTGTAATTCATTATGACCCGATAGTGACCGATGATGCGGAGCTGAACAAGGTTCATAAGCTTGTGGCAACGATTTTAAAAGTAAAGGACGACCGTCTGTCGGTACATGATTTCAGAATGTCAGCACACGGTGACAGCACCGAATTGATTTTTGATATGGTTGTTCCATGCGAGCTGCGCGGAAGTGAAGAAAAAATAAAAGACACTCTTGAGAAAGCTTTGAATAATATTTCCGATAAAAAATATACAGTGAATATTACGTATGATTTGGAAACGTGAAGTTTTAGCATTGACATTTTTTATGCGTTGTGCTATAATATTGACATTTTTTATGCGTTGTGCTATAATAAGGAAAGTTAATTTACGAAAGGAGAATAAATATGTGGAAACAGAAATTAGGGATTTCTTTGGGAAATCATTATTCCGAGCCTACTCCGAAGCTCATAAAATTGGTTAAGAAAATCGGATTTGATGCAGTATCACCGGAATGGGAAAGCGGAGATTTAAAGGCTATTGTTAACGCTGCGAACGAATGCGGTGCGGTGATTCAGTCTTTACATGCGCCGTTTGTATGCTCAGCTGCCATGTGGAGTGAGGACAAAAGTGTATCGGAACCGGCTCTTAATGAACTGTTGCAATCATTGGAGGATTGTCATAAATATAATATACCTGTTTTGGTTGCTCATGTGTGGATAGGCTTTGAGAATATTCCCGAGCCTACGCAAGCAGGACTTGAAAATTACGGCAAGCTTGTGGAAAAAGCGGCAGTGTTCGGCATAAAAATCGCATTTGAAAATACCGAGGGCGATGAACATCTGCATGCGATTATGGATTATTTTAAAGGTAATCCGACGGTGGGATATTGCTGGGATTCGGGTCATGAAATGTGCTATAATCATTCCGAAGATTTGCTTGGACGGTATGGCGACAGGCTGACAATGACTCATATAAACGATAATTTGGGAATAAGCAGA
>CAKSGG010000057.1 GCA_934454215.1 uncultured Clostridia bacterium | reverse complement strand
CATATGCAATGTTGATTTAAGATGCGAAAATCCTGTTGCTCAAAGGTTTTTGAATGAACTGAAATCAAAAAGGTGAAAAATGACTTCCTGTATATTAAGTTTAAAAACAAAGTAATGCTTTACTTCCCGACAATATGCAGCACTGTTTCAGATTTGTATTTATTCAAAATATCTTGACATTTGATAAGTTATATAATATAATTACACGGGAAGAAAAAGGGGGACATTTTTTTATGAGAATGAGGAAAAAGAAAAACTGCGGCGCAAGAATGGAACGCTGCGAAAGCGTTTGGATAAAAGAACCCGAAAAATGCAAGGGTAAATGGCATGAAATTTTCGGGAACAGCAATCCCGTTCATATAGAAATCGGCTGCGGCAAGGGCAGCTTTATAAGGGGAATGGCTCAAATGTACCCCGATATAAATTTTGTTGCCGTGGAAAAAGTCGAGGACGTTATAGTTATGGCAATGGAAAAAGCGGTTGAAGCAGAGCTTGCCAACGTCAGATTTACCTATATGGACGCAGAAAAAATAGAAGATTTTTTTGAATACGGCGAAGCGGAACGGATTTATCTCAATTTCAGCGACCCATGGAAAAAGAACAAACAGGCAAAGCGACGGCTTACCCATAAAAACTTTCTTGACAGGTACAAAAAAATACTTAAACCCGAATGTCAGATATGGTTTAAAACGGACAATAAACAGCTTTTTGAATTTTCGCTTAATTCGTTCTGTGCGGAGGACTTTAAGCTTTCAAACATAACCCTTGATTTACATAATTCGGGATTTGAAGGCAATGTCATGACGGAATACGAAACAAGATTTGTGGAGCTCGGTCAGCCGATTTACCGTCTTGAAGCCGCAATAAGATAAATTTTTGATACGAAAATATAAATTTTTACTATTGAATATTGCCGAATAATGATATATAATATAGATAACAAAAAAATGTGCCGTTTATCAATGCGGCGGAATGGAGGATTATTATGAAGATTCTTGTTACCGGCGGAGCCGGCTATATCGGAAGTCACACCTGCGTTGAGCTTTTGAATGCAGGCTATGAGATTGTAGTTCTTGATAATCTTTGCAATTCAAGCCAAAAATGCCTTGACGTTGTAAAGGAGCTTACAGGAAAGGATTTTCCGTTTTACGAAGTTGATATGCTCAACAAGGACGCAATGGAAAAGGTTTTTGAGGAAAACAAAATAGATGCGGTTATTCACTTTGCAGGCTTAAAGGCGGTCGGTGAATCGACGCAGATTCCGATTACTTATTACCATAATAATATAACGGGTACGCTTCATCTTTTGGAGCTTATGGAAAAATACGATGTAAACAATATTGTATTCTCATCATCGGCAACGGTTTACGGTATGCCCAAAACCGTACCTATTACGGAGGATTTCCCGCTTTCGACAACAAATCCGTACGGCACAACAAAGCTGTTTATAGAACGTATTCTGACCGATGCAAATGCAGCAAATCCGAAGCTTTCGGTAACTCTTCTGCGTTACTTCAACCCAATCGGCGCAAACAAGAGCGGAAAAATGGGCGAAGACCCGAAAGGTATTCCCAACAATCTGCTGCCGTATGTTGCACAGGTTGCTGTCGGCAAGCTTGAAAAGGTTCACGTATTCGGAAATGATTACCCCACTCCCGACGGAACGGGCGTAAGAGATTATATACACGTTGTTGACCTTGCATTGGGACATCTTAAAGCAATAGAAAAGAAAACCGATGTACCTGGCGTGCATATTTACAACCTCGGCACAGGCAACGGTTACAGCGTATTGCAGATAATCGACGCATTTTCAAAGGCGTGCGGCAAAGAAATTCCTTATCAAATCGACCCCAGACGCCCCGGCGATATTGCGGAATGTTACGCAAACCCCGCAAAGGCTAAAAATGAACTTGGCTGGGAAGCAACAAGAGGAATCGAAGAAATGTGCGAGGATTCATGGAGATGGCAGTCAACGCACCCCAACGGCTTTGAAGGCTGATGAAAATATAAGAGGGCGAAAGCCCTCTTAATTAATTAGGAGGAAAAATTATGGTTATAGATTTTCATACCCACTGTTTCCCCGACAAAATAGCAGAGCGTGCAATCGGCAAGCTTTCATATGTTTCGGGCGGATTAAAATACTACAGTAACGGAACGGCAAACGGACTGAAAAAAACTATGGCAGATGAAAACGTTGATGCGGCTGTCGTTTTGAATATTGCAACTAACGAGCATCAGATGCAGAGCGTTAATGATTTCGCCGCATCTATAAATGACAATAAACACATTTTTGCGTTCGGGTCTGTGTTCCCTACCGCAAAAAATGTTATGGACGAACTTGAACGAATAAAATCACTTGGTTTAAAGGGTGTGAAATTTCATCCCGAATATCAGAGGTTTTATGTTGATGATGAAATGATGAAACCGATTTACAAAAAAATATCACAGCTAGGGCTTATAACCGTATTTCATGCAGGAAAGGATTACGGATTTTCCGCTCCGTTTCACTGTATGCCCGAAAATATGAAAAACGCTTTAAGATGGTTTGATTCGCCCGTTATCGCCGCTCATTGGGGCGGAATGAACGTTGCTGAAGATGTTGTGAAAAATCTTTGCGGCTCAGATATTTATTTTGATTCATCATTCGGTTACGGACAAATGTCAAGAGCGTCGGCAATTGAAATTCTCGAAAGGCACGGGACGGATAAAATGCTGTTCGGTACTGATTCGCCGTGGCATACCGCATCAATTGAAAAGCGTCTTTTAAATACATTAAAGCTTACGGACAGCGAATCGGAAGCTATATACTGCGGCAATGCAAAACGTCTTTTGAACATTTAATCCAAATATTCCAAAAATTTTTGTGCGGCAAGCGATAATGTTCTCTTGCTGCGCATTGCAAGCCCTATACTGCGGTAAGCAGGCATATCCAGCTCCTTCAGCACAAGTCTGTACGGAGTTCTTTTTAAAATCAATTCGGGGAGAATACTTACGCCCAATCCGCACTCCACCATTGACATTATAGCATAATCGTCCCACGTTATAAATTTAACACTCGGCGATAAACCGCACTTTTCAAAAATTTCCGATACTTCATCATTTGCATCTTTTTTTAACAACAAAAACGGTTCTCCGCATAAATCAGCCGCCGACACTTTTTCTTTTGCGGCAAGATAATGATTTTCAGGCAAAACAGCAACAAATCTGTCCTGCTCGAAAAACATTGTTTCAAGCTCTGTTTTTACGGGTAATCGTAAAAAGCCGAAATCCCCCATTCGTCCTCAATATCGCTTATCATACGGCTGACCGCCGACTGCGAATAGTTCAGTATTTCCGCCAACTTTGTAAAGCTGCCGTATTCAGCGGCTGCGGCAAGCGCCATATATTTTGATATATTCATTTTCTTTCTCCTATTATTACTAATTGTAATGTATATTATTACAAACATTCGCTTTTGTAATATATAATATTATGATGTAATACTTTTATGAAAAAGTCAATAGGTAATGGAGGAATATATCATGGGTCTATACAAAAACAGAATTGTTGTCAAGGTCGGAACATCAACTCTGACAAATGAAAAAGGTGAAAATAATTTGAGAGCGTTTGATAAATTAACTTGCGTGCTTGCCGACATGCAAAACCTCGGCTATGAAATTATTCTCGTTTCATCGGGCGCAATCGCCATAGGCGCAAATAAATTAAAGCTCAAATCACGTCCCCGGACAATGCGCATGAAACAGGCTGCGGCGGCAGTCGGGCAATGCAGTATTATGTATTTGTACGATAAATTTTTCAGTGATTACGATAAAACAACGGCACAGATTTTATTAAATGCAGAGGATATGGAAATTGAGGAAAAGAAAGAAAATCTTATAAACACATTTGACGCTTTGCTTGAAACCGGCATTATTCCCGTTGTAAACGAAAACGATTCTGTCAGCTATACGGAAATCGAATCCGAGGACAGACTGTTCGGCGATAATGATATGCTGTCGGCGATTACCGCAATTTTATGCCTAGCGAACAAGCTTGTAATTTTTTCCGACATAGACGGATTTTATGACGGCGACCCGAGATTATCGGAAAATGCAAGATTAATAGAATATGTGGACGAGATAGATGAGCATATGCTGTCATTCGCAGGCGGTGCAGGTTCAAGACGGGGTACGGGAGGAATGCTTACAAAACTGAAAGCCGCAAAACTTGCGTCGGCGCAGGGTATAGATACAATCGTCACAAACGGGAAAAATCCATCGGCGCTTTATGATATAATAGAGGGTAAAAGCATAGGAACATTCTTTAAAGGCAAAAAATAAACAGAAGTGCCGCATTTTACAGCGGCACTCCCTTTACAGATTCTGTTCAAAAAATTTTTTTATTTCCGCAGCGGCAGTTTCTTCATCACTGCCGTCTATATTTACCGTTATTTTATCTCCGCATTTTATACCCATTCCCATAACGCCGAAAAGTCTTTTTGCGTCACAGCTTTTTTCTCCGAATACAAGCTGAATTTCGGAAGCGTATTTTGCCGTTTCCTTTACGAGAAGTCCGGCAGGGCGTGCGTGTATTCCCTGCGCATCGGTAATTGTATATTCAAAGCTTTGCATATCAATCTCTCCTTTTGTTGATATTATTATCGAAATCCGTTAATAATATGTATTCCGCTGAAATCTTTATTTATAGCATCCAAAATCAAACCCATTTCGGGATTTTTTGAACGGTTAAAAACATATATAGTATATTCGGGATAATGTTTCAATGCTCTGCGTATCGTATGCTCAATTGTTTCGGGATTTTTCGCATTTATCAGAACAAACGGCGTATCCTTTGCAGTCTGTGCCTTTACGGCGCTTTTGAGCAAGGATATTCCCACTGCAAGCAGTATAAAACAGATAATCATAATAACTGCCTCGTTCATATTAATCCTCCTTTCACGGAAAATTTGATACCTTCTATATAATATGAAACGTATATTTTTTTGTGTAATGATTTACATTAATAAAAAGTTCATAAACAATATACAATTTATTAATTGACAAATTCAAAAAAACGAGTATAATAATATTTGAAAGGTCAAAGAAAGTCAAAGTCAAATAAAAGAGGGTGTTTATCAAATGGGAATAAGTGATAGAATCGAAGCTTTCATAAACGAACTTATGAAAGAAGATAACGACGAATGGACGGAGCTGCGGCGCAATGAGCTTGCGTCAATATTCAATTGTGTTCCGTCACAGATAAATTACGTAATCTCAACAAGATTCAGCCCCGAAAGAGGATACGCCGTAGAATCGCGGCGAGGCGGCGGAGGATATTTGAGAATACGCCGTATACCGCATGATGCGGATAAACAAATGATAATACAGGCAATCGGCAGTTCAATCGACTTTTCAAATGCCAAAGCCTGCATATTAAATCTACAGAAATTAAATATAATAGATGATTTAACGGCACATATTATGGCGGCGGCAACATCGGATAACTCACTTACCGTACCGCAGCCGCACAAGGACAGCCTGAGAGCGTCGATATTAAAAAATATGATTGCCGCCATATAGAAAGGGGATTTTAAAAATGGATTTATTCAATGATTTATTTAACGAAATATGGAACGATTTCGGAGTATTCGGCACACCGCTGAACACCTCGGAAGAAAAACGTTGCCCCGTATGCGGACGCACAATTTATGACTTTAAACGCACCGGCAAGCTGGGCTGCGGAGAATGTTACAAAACATTCAGACCGTTCATGAAAGAAACATTAAGACAGATTCACTCAACATCGTCCCACAGCGGAAAAATTCCGTCAGCATCGGGCGAGGAACTGAAACGCAAACGTCAGCTTGAGGATTTAAAGGCACAGCTTAAAGACGCTGTAAAAAGCGAAAATTACGAAGAAGCCGCAAAACTGCATAAGCAGATAAGAGAAATGGAGGGTTAAATCATGGTATGGTATAAAAATAATGACGCAGATATAGTTGTTTCAACAAGAATACGTCTTGCAAGAAACCTTGAAGGCACTCCCTTCCCCGCATCGCTTAAAAACAAAAAAGAAGTTACCGATAAAATTAAAAATGCGGTTATAAATTCAAACTCAACTCTTGCAAAGGATTTTGAGTTTATAGATTTGAACACAGCGTCTCACGCCGACAAAGAAAAGCTGAGGGAAGAACATCTTATAAGTCCCGAAATGGTTACGGGTATTGACCGCTCAGTTATGATTAACAAAGACAGAACCATGAGCATAATGCTTATGGAGGAGGACCATATAAGACTGCAAATCATAGAGAGCGGAAACAAGCTTAACGAAGCTTACGAAACGGCTTCAAAGGTTGATGACGTA
The DNA here is from genome assembly GCA_934454215.1 of uncultured Clostridia bacterium. Lineage (GTDB taxonomy): Bacteria > Bacillota > Clostridia > UBA1381 > UBA1381 > Ornithomonoglobus_A. The sequence continues at coordinate 13,620 of CAKSGG010000057.1, read as the reverse complement.
ATCGAAGAAAGCCTGACATACGCATTCGATGATGAGTTCGGTTATCTGACCGCCTGCCCTACAAACGCAGGAACAGGCATGAGAGCGTCGGTTATGCTGCATTTGCCCGCACTGACAATGACAAACAACATTTTGCGTGTTATCTCGTCTGTCGGCAATATGGGTATTGCGGTAAGAGGACTTTACGGCGAGGGTACAAAGGCTTACGGTTGTCTGTATCAGATTTCAAATCAAGTAACAATGGGACTGAGCGAGCATGAAATAATCGAAAAGCTAAGTCATGTCGTAAATCAGGTTATAGACTCCGAAAAGCGTGCCAGAGAGCTGCTTGAAGAAAAGAACGGCGATTATCTGAAAAACAAAATTCTCCGTTCATACGGCTTGCTCAAATACGCTTATACAATGGAAAGCGCAGAAGCGAGAGAATTACTCAGTGATGTAATTTTAGGGCAAAATATGGGAATAATCAAAAAAGGCAAGGTTTCGCCGCTTGAATGTATGATTAATATAACCCCGTCATTCGTGGGCGGAGACGACGCACACGAGCGTGACAGAAAAAGGGCGAAATATCTGAATGAAAATATATAAACGAAAGGAATGATTTTTATGTTGTTCTCGAATTTTACGGAAAGAGCCAGAATGGCTTTGAATGAGGCGCATGACAGCGCAGTAAAAATGGGTCATAATTATATAGGCAGCGAGCATATTTTGCTCGGACTGGTAAAGGAGCAGGATGGTATAGCGCATGAATTGCTTGAATCCCGTTCCGTAACTGCCGAAAAAATTGAAGAAAAAATTGAAAGATATGTCGGTACTGGTATGCCTTTGCCGCAGAATACGGAACTTCCGATAACTCCGAGAAGTAAGAGAATATTGGAAATGAGTGCGGAAGCGGCAAGAGAATTGGGTCACAGCTACATCGGAACTGAGCATATACTTATAGGCTTGATTCGCGACGGTGACGGCGTTGGCGCAAAAATTCTTGAAATGCTTGTACCCGATATAGGCTCGCTTTACGGCGAAATGATGAAAAATATACCAAAGGGCGCAGACTCATCAAAGGGAGCTGCTCACGAAAACGGAAATACACCGAACGTAAACAAATTCGGCAGAGATTTAACTCAAATGGCAAGAGAGGATAAATTCGACCCCGTTGTGGGAAGAAGTCACGAAATTGACAGGGTTATCCAAATTTTGTCAAGACGTACAAAGAATAACCCTTGCCTTATAGGTGAACCGGGCGTAGGTAAAACTGCGGTTGTTGAGGGTCTTGCACAGAGAATTGTTCAGGGTAACGTCCCGGAACCGCTGAAAAACAAAAGAATTGTTGCTCTTGATTTGTCGGCTATGATTGCCGGTACAAAATACAGGGGCGAATTTGAGGAAAGAATGAAAGAAGCCATTGACGAAGTAATTAACGATGACAGCGTTATTCTGTTCATTGATGAATTGCATACAATCGTAGGCGCAGGCGGTGCAGAGGGTACTCTTGACGCATCGAATATATTAAAGCCGTTCCTTGCAAGAGGAGAATTACAGCTTATCGGCGCAACCACACTGAAAGAATATAAGAAATATATCGAAAAGGACGCCGCTCTCGAAAGACGTTTCCAGCCGGTAACGGTCGGCGAGCCTACAATCGAGGAAACTGTGGAAATACTGAAAGGTATACGTGATAAATACGAGGCACATCACGGTGTGCACATCACCGATGAGGCGCTGAATGCGGCGGCATCACTGTCGGCACGGTATATCAGCGACAGATTTCTGCCCGATAAGGCTATCGACCTGATTGACGAGGCTTCATCAAAGAAACGTTTGTCATCGCAGACAGAGCCTGATAATCTTCAGGCAAACAATGCACGCCTTGACAAAATCCGCAGCGAAAAGGAAGAAGCAATAATTTCACAGGATTTTGAAAAAGCTGCAAAGCTGCGTGATGAGGAAAAGGCACTAAAAGAGCAGATTGACAAGGATACAAAAGAATGGAAAGGAACAGGCACTTCATCGGAGCTTGTCATAAACGAAGATGATATTGCCGATATTCTTGCGGACTGGACTCACATTCCTGCGGCAAGTCTGAAAGAGGGCGAAGCCGAAAAGCTGAGAAAGCTCGAAGACTTACTTCATGCACGTGTAATCGGTCAGGATAAAGCGGTTACGGCAGTTGCAAAGGCTATTAAGCGAGGCAGAGCCGGACTTAAAGACCCGAAACGTCCTATCGGTTCGTTCCTGTTCTTAGGGCCTACGGGCGTAGGTAAAACGGAGCTGTCAAAAACTCTTGCCGATGTCATGTTCGGCAGTGAAAACGCACTTATCAGAGTTGATATGTCCGAATACATGGAGAAACACGCAGTGTCAAAATTCATCGGTTCGCCTCCGGGATATGTAGGCTTTGAGGAAGGCGGACAGCTTACGGAGCGTATCAGAAAGCATCCGTACTCGGTAATCCTGTTTGATGAAATCGAAAAAGCGCACCCCGATGTGTTCAACATTCTGCTGCAAATTCTTGACGACGGTATTCTGACAGACGCACAGGGCAGAAAGGTTGACTTTAAAAACACAGTTATTATAATGACATCTAATCTGGGCGCAAAGGAAATACTCGGCAATATGCACTCAAAGCTTGGATTTAATTCGAGCGATAAAGACGGCGGCAAAGACTTGAGCGAGCATGAACGCATAGAAAGCAAGGTAATGGAAGAGGTCAAGAGAGCCTTTAAGCCGGAGTTTTTGAACAGAATAGACGAAATTATCGTATTTGACAGACTAACCGAAGAAAACATCATGGAGATTGCAAAGCTTATGCTTAACAGTCTGAAAAAGAGAATGACTGAAAATGAATACGACGTTGAATTTACGGACGACGCAGTTAAACAGCTTGCAAAGGTCGGATTTGACCCTGTATACGGCGCAAGACCGTTAAGGCGTGCAATCCAGAGCAAGGTTGAGGATTTGCTCAGCGAGGAAATCATTAACGGCAATATCATAAAAGGCGACAAGGTTACGGTTGACTTTAAAGACGATAAGTTTACAGTAACCAAATAACCGGGAAAAGGGGGCATATGCCCCCTTTTTTTACGGATTGACATTAAATATGTGAATCGGTCTGAGCTCCGCATAATTATAGCTCGACAGCGGACGGCAAAGGCTGTCTCTCGAATTTGCGGCTATCTGAATTGTATCGGGAGTACGGTCTCCAACATCGGTAACAACCGGCGTATGGTCAAATTTATCACTCCCGTAAAACCTTAGCTGAATAACGTCTCCCTCCTCAATTTCATCAAGCCCGACAACTCTCCCCTGCGGACCGCTTCCGCGATTTGTTGTCAGAAATCTGTACAGCTCGTTTACGCCCGTCCACGCAGGCGCTCTGTTGTTTACGCTGATATAATACCAGCCGTATGTCGGCGTATAGTTCATAACTCCGCTCCCTGCATAAATGCACTGCGACGCAAAATTTGTACAGTTCCCCCCTATTTCCGAAAAATCATAATATTTGGGGTTTCTTGCGTACGCCCACTTCCTTGCATATGCAACTGCGGCGTTTCTGTTGTACTCCATATGTATCACCTCCTTAAATATAATTTAATATATAATACGAAATTTTAAAATTATTGTTTACATTTGCTGTATTTTATTATATAATATAAGATGAGTTATTAATGTGTGGATAACCGATATATAAGAAAGGATTGATTACAATGGGTAAATTATTCGGAACAGACGGTATCAGAGGTATTGCAAATAAGGAGCTTACCGCACAGCTTGCATTTCTTACGGGACAGTGCGGAGCATATGTTCTTACAAAGCATACTTCCAAAAGACCGAGGATTCTGATAGGAAAAGACACAAGAAAATCAGGCGATATGCTTGAAGCCGCTCTTACGGCAGGGCTTTGCTCAATGGGCGCAAAGGTTATTCCCCTCGGAATAATCCCCACTCCGGCAGTAGCATATCTGACACGTCTTTATAAGGCAGACGCAGGCGTTGTCATTTCAGCGTCACATAACCCGTGCGAGTATAACGGAATCAAATTTTTCAACGGTGACGGATATAAGCTGTCGGACAGCATCGAGGACGAAATCGAGCAGTATATTCTCGGCGAAAAGCAAATATCAGATTTGCCGACTCACGGCGCAGTCGGTTACGTAAGCGCAAATCATAATGCGGTTGAAGACTATGTTTCTTTTGCATGCTCCACAATAGACTGTAAGCTTGACGGTTTAAAAATAGCCGTTGACTGCGCAAACGGTGCAAGCTATCAGACAGCATTCAAGGCGCTTAATAAGCTTGGTGCGGACGTCGAGGCAATTCACAATACGCCCGACGGCGTAAATATTAACCGTCAGTGCGGTTCTACTCATATGGAAAGCTTGCAGGCATACGTTACGTCAATCGGTGCTGATGTCGGTATTGCGTTCGACGGTGACGCAGACAGAATGTTAGCCGTTGACGAAAACGGAAATATTATCGACGGCGACCAAGTTATGGCGGTATGCGCAAATTATATGAAGTCACAGGGCAAGCTGAAACAGAACACACTTGTTGCCACAGTCATGAGTAATCTCGGCTTATTTATTGCCGGAGAAAAAATGGAAATAAATATTCCGAAAACAAAGGTCGGCGACAGATACGTTCTTGAAGAAATGCTTGCAAACGGCTATAATATCGGCGGCGAGCAGAGCGGTCATATTATTTTCCTTGACCATAACACTACGGGAGACGGGCTTGTAAGCGCACTGCAATTCTTATCGGTGCTGAAAAAGACGGGCATGAAGGCTTCTGAGGCGGCTTCAATTGTTAAGGTTATGCCGCAGGTGCTTGTTAATGCAAGGGTTAAGCTTGAAAATAAAAACAAGTATATGGAGAACGAGCAAATCGCCGCAGCGTGCAAGGCTCTTGAGGACGAATTTGCAGGCGAAGGACGGGTACTTATAAGACCGTCGGGTACAGAACCGCTTGTAAGAGTTATGATTGAAGGCGCAGACATTGACTACATAAGCAAAAAAGCGCATGAGCTTGCGGATATGATTGAGAAATTACTCGGCTGATAAAAGGGGAAATAGATTTGAAACGGATATTAAAACAAGGCTGTGAAGAAATGGGTATCGGTATTTCAGACGGTCAGCTTGAACAGCTTGAAAAATACGGGCATCTTTTGCAGGAATGGAACGAAAAAATAAATCTTACGGCTATAACGGACGACGAGGAAATCGCAGTAAAGCATTTTCTCGATTCGCTCACGGCACTGCTGACAGATAAAGTAAACGGCAGTGTTATAGACGTAGGCACGGGCGCAGGTTTTCCGGGATTGGTTTTAAAAACAGTCAAGCCTGAAATACAGCTCACTCTGCTCGATTCGCTCAATAAAAGAATTAACTTTTTAAAAGCGGCGGCCAAAGAACTGTCGCTTGAAGGCGTTGAATTTGTGCATGGCAGAGCCGAGGATTTTGGCATGAATATAAAATACCGCGAAAAATTTGATACGGCGGCGGCACGAGCGGTTGCAAATCTGCGTGTGCTTGCGGAGTGGTGTCTGCCTTTTGTTAAGGTCGGCGGATATTTTCTTGCATTGAAAGGACCGCTTGCTGATGATGAACTGAAAGACGCAAAAAAAGCAATTCATATTCTGGGCGGTGAGGTTGAAGATGTTTTTGAGGCGAAAATCCCATACTCTGACCTGTCACACAAGATAATTATTATAAAAAAAGTGCGACGTACTCCGTCAAAATATCCCCGTAAGCCCGGTATTGCAATAAAATCCCCTATCGAAACTTGTTATAATCTGTCGAAAAATAAATAATTTGTCTTAATAAAGCAAATTCTGTAATACGAATTTGCTTTATTTTTTGGGAATTTATGGTATAATGGAACTTGTAAGACAACAGTACCTAACAGATGGGCAACCATCTACCCCCAAGAATGTCTTACACCTTCCACCACCGAGGGGAACAATTTTAAGGGGCTGCGTTTCCAAGCCCCTTAAAAAACCCCGTATATAAAAAATAAAGGAGATAATCCTATGACAAATATATTTAAAAAGAATACGGCTTTTGTTGAAATACCGCTTGACGATATTGCGCCCAACAAATATCAGCCCCGCCAATATTTTGACGATGAGGGGCTTACCGAGCTGAAAAATTCCATAATGGAGTTCGGACTGTTGCAGCCCGTAACAGTCCGCAAATGCAGCGGCGGATATGAGCTTGTTTCGGGGGAAAGGCGTTTCCGTGCGGCACAGCTTGCAGGGCTTGAAAAAATTCCCGCAATAATAATAAAAAGCGATGAAAAGAAAAGCGCCATTCTTTCACTTCTCGAAAATTTGCAGCGGGAGGATTTAACATTTTTCGAAATAGCGCAAAGCTATGAACGGCTGATACACGAACAGGGTATGACGCAAACGGAGGTTGCAGAAAAAATGGGAAAAAGTCCGTCAAGCGTTGCAAATAAATTAAGGCTTCTGCGGCTCTCGCCCATGATACGAAAGCTTATACGAGACTACAATCTGTCGGAACGCCACGCACGTGCATTACTGCGGCTCAAAAGTGAAAGCGCACAATTTGAGGCTATAAAAAACATATGCGTAAACTCGCTCTCCGCCGCCGATACAGAAGAGCTTGTCAGTAACATGCTGAACAAGCCGAAAGCAAAAAAGCTTAAAGAACGCACCAAAATCAACGGAAATCTTGCATTTTTCAAAAACACCGTAAGAAAAGCAGTTGACGTTGTTAAAAACGACGGTATTGACGCAGACCTCACAGAAACGGAATTTGACTGGGGAACAGAATATAAAATCTGTGTAAAAAAATAAGAGACTGCCGGATTTAGCATCTAAATTCAATCAGCCGCAAATGGGTTGCCGCATTAAAACGCAGCAACCCATTTTCACATTATGTCAAATATTTATAACCCATATATCAAATCGCCATGTGAGTTTTTTAATAATCGGACTTTGATTTTAAACTCTGTGATTATATATTTTCTACAAATATTTTTAATAGGTATTGAATAGTATTATAAAATAGTATATAATAAATTGAATACATAAAAATGGAGGGAGTTTATCCGTGAATATACAAAATATGACAAAGGAAGAGCTTTTGCGTGAAAAGGAAGCGGCGGCTCGAAAATATGAAGACCTGAAAGCTTTAAATCTGAAGCTTAATATGGCAAGAGGAAAGCCGGGTACTGACCAGCTTAATCTTTCAAGCGGAATAATCGGTATTCTTTCGCAGGACGATGCAATGGTCGGCGAGGACGGTATGGATATAAGAAATTACGGTGTGCTTGACGGTGCGGCTGAATGTAAAAAGCTTATGGCAGACATGATGGAGACAAAGCCGGAGAATGTTATTATTTACGGAAACTCATCGCTGAATATAATGTATGATACAGTGTCGCGTTCAATGACTCACGGCGTTATGGGTTCAACTCCGTGGATGAAACTTGATAAGGTAAAATTTCTATGTCCCGTTCCGGGATATGACAGACATTTCGGCGTAACGGAATTTTTCGGTATAGAGATGATAAATATACCCATGAATAATGACGGACCCGATATGGATATGGTTGAACAGCTTGTTTCTTCCGACGAAAGCGTTAAAGGAATATGGTGCGTTCCCAAATATTCAAACCCGACGGGAATAACATATTCCGATGAAACTGTAAAGCGTATGGCGGCTTTAAAACCTGCCGCAGATGATTTCAGAATTTATTGGGATAACGCATACGGAATACATGACCTTTACGAGGACGGCGACACACTTTTGAATATTCTTGACGAATGTGAGAAAGCGGGAAATCCCGATTTAGTATTTGAATTTGCGTCAACCTCAAAAATATCTCTTCCGGGCAGCGGCGTATCCGCAATTGCCGCATCAAAGGCAAATATTGACTTTATAAAAAAGCAGATGACAATGCAGACAATCGGTCATGATAAAGTAAATCAGATGCGCCATGTCAAATTTTTCGGCGATATTAACGGTATGAAAGAACATATGAAAAAGCAAGCCGATTTAATAAGACCGAAATTTGAAACCGTTATAGAGGCATTCAGAAACGAGCTTGGCGGTACCGGGCTTGCAGAATGGACAGAGCCTAAGGGCGGATATTTTATATCGTTTGATACCCTTCCGGGCTGTGCAAAAAGAACGGTTGAGCTGTGCAAGGACGCAGGAGTTATTACAACAGGCGCAGGTTCAACATATCCTTACGGCAAAGACCCCGAAGATAAAAATATCAGAATTGCACCGACATTCCCGTCAATTGACGAATTGAAAAAGGCGTGCGAGGTTTTCATTATAAGCGTAAAGCTTGCATCATTTGAAAAGCTTTTAAATGAAAATTAATATTTGAGAATAAAAAAACAAAAATCTCCATAACATAAGCATATGCTTAAGGTTAAGGAGATTTTTTTATGGAAAGCAAACGAATCGGAGAACAAACTGTAAAGCTGTCAAAACCGCCCGTTATCATAAACACAGCCGCAATAGCAGGGCAAAAAGAGGGTGAAGGGCCTCTGCGTGATTCATTTGACGCAATTTTATCTGACGATAAGCTCGGTCAAAAATCATGGGAGCTTGCGGAAAGCAAGCTTCAAAAACGCACGGCACAGCTTGCGCTTGACAAATCGGGATTGAGCAATTCCGATATAAATTATATTCTTGCGGGAGATTTGTTAAATCAGTGCGTCGGTGCGAGCTACGGACTGCGCGATTTGAATATCCCGTTTTTGGGACTGTACGGCGCTTGCTCAACCATGGCGGAAAGTCTGTCTGTCGGCAGTATGCTGATTGACGGAGGATTTGCGGACAAACTTATGTGCCTTACCTCCAGTCATTTTTGCAGTGCGGAAAAGCAATTCAGATATCCGCTTGAATACGGAGGTCAACGACCGCCGTCAGCGCAATGGACGGTCACAGGCTCGGGCTGTGCCATACTTTCATCAGAGGGTGACGGTCCCAAAATCACTCATATTACAACAGGGAAAATAATTGACATGGGCGTGACCGACGCAAACAATATGGGTGCCGCTATGGCGCCTGCTGCGGCAGATACTCTTACGGCTCATTTTAAAGAGCTTAATATTCAGCCATCCGAGTATGATTTAATTCTGACGGGTGATTTAGGCGTTGTCGGTTCTGATATTCTTATCGGGCTTATGAACGATAACGGCTTTAATATAGCAGGAATACACAACGATTGCGGAAAGCTGATATTTGATATTAAAGCACAGGACGTTCATTCGGGAGCAAGCGGCTGCGGCTGCTGCGGAACGGTTTTCTGCGGTCATGTATATAAACTTCTGAAAGAAAAAAAGTTAAATAAAATACTGCTTGTCGCAACGGGTGCGCTTATGAACTCAATGTCGGTTCAGCAAGGCGAAAGTATTCCGTCAATTGCTCATGCCGTTTCTGTTTCGGCATAGCAAAGGGACACTAAATTTACAAGGAGGGACACTAAATGGATTATTTAAAAGCTTTTATTGTCGGCGGGCTGATATGCGTTGTCGGTCAGATTCTTATAGACAAAACAAAGCTTACTCCGGCAAGGATTCTTGTATCGTTCGTTGTCGCAGGTGCATTTTTGCAGCTTATAGGAGTATACCAGTACCTTGTTGATTTCGGAGGTGCAGGCGCAACAGTTCCGCTCACGGGCTTTGGCTATACGCTATGCAAGGGCGTAAAGCTGGCAGTTGAGGAAAGCGGTTGGATTGGAATTATAACAGGCGGTCTTAAAGCCGCCGCCGGAGGAATAAGTGCGGCAATTGTTTTCGGTTTTCTTACGGCGCTTATATTTAAATCCAAGCCAAAAAAATAACCGCTTTACAATACCGTGAATTTGTGGTATAATAATTACAGTCGGAAAATTTTGGGGTCTGTCTTTTCGGACAGCCCCGTAAAGGAACAGGTGTACATATGCTTATTAACGGACATACAAAACAGCTTGCAATCATCGGGAAACCTGTAGAACACAGTTTTTCACCGCAGATGCACAATTTCTTTTCAGAAATAACAAACAATAATTATTCCTATTCCGCATGGGAAACGGATAATATAGAAAATGCGATAAAAGGTATACGTGCCATGAATATACGGGGCGTAAACGTTACCGCACCATATAAAAAGGACGTGCTGCAATATCTTGACGATATTGATGACAATGCACTTTTGCTCGGTTCTGTCAACACCGTTGTGAATAATAACGGCAGACTAAAGGGATATAACACCGATGCGGAAGGATTTTACCGCTCATTGATAAACGCAGGAATAGCCATAACCGATAAAAACATTCTGGTAATAGGCGCAGGAGGTGCGGCACAGCCTGCCGTAATGCGGTTTGTTCAGGCAAAACCGAAATCAATAACCGTTGTAAACCGAACAAAATCAAGAGCCGATAAAATGCGTGAAGAGATTCGCAAAAAGCTTGATTTTGAAATTAAAACGGAATTTGACAGCTCATCAAATTACGATGTTATTATAAACACCACATCGGCAGGCATGACCTCGTCAATTCTCCCGACAGCCGAAATTGACGGAATAGATAATCTTGATTTTATAGGCTCTCACAGTGCGGCGGCAGATATGATTTACAACCCGCCCGAAACCCTGTTTCTGCAAACGGCACGCAGGCAGGGTGCAAAAACAGTGAATGGACTCGGTATGCTTATATATCAGGGCATTATTGCATATGAGCTGTTCACCGAAACAACACTGCCCGACGATATTTACGAACGTGTTAAAGAGTATTTGATTAAGGAGAAAATTTTAGGATGAATATTGTGCTGACAGGATTTATGGCGTCGGGAAAAACAACGGTAGGCACTGCCCTGTCGGGACGTCTGAACTACCTTTTTATTGATACCGACTGTGTTGTTGAGCATAAATACGGAATGAGTATAAGCGATATTTTTAAAAGTTTCGGCGAGGAGCATTTCAGAAAGCTTGAATCCGAAACAATTGCCGAGCTGTCCGAATATGATAACTGCATTATATCAACAGGAGGCGGCGCTGTTCTTCGTTCTAAAAATATTGATATGCTCAGGAAAAACGGTAAAATCGTTAATCTTGCTCCCGATTTTGAGGTTATCGCAGCAAGAATTGAAGAAGCCGCAAAAACACGGCCTCTCATGAACGGCAGAAGCATTTCAGAAATAAAAGAGCTTTTCGACAAACGCCGAAAATATTATGATAACTGTGACTTTAAAATAAGAATAACACAAGAAATGTCGGTCGATGACTGTGTAAATGAAATAATCATCCTGACCGATGCAAAAATCAAAAACCGAAAGGACTGCATACAATAATGAAAATAGGATTTATAGGAAACGGAAACATGGGCGGAGCAATTATAGGCGGTATACTTGAACATAAGCTTGTACAGCCGCAGGATATAATTGTTTCCGATATAAACGAAAACGGACTTCGTTTATCTGCCGAAAAATACGGCGTACACACATCGGCAGACAACAAGGCGGCGGCATCGGCAGACGTGCTTTTTCTTGCCGTAAAGCCGAATGTCGTATATAAGGTAATAGGCGAAATCAAGGATACGGTATCATCACAGACGCTTATAATTTCAATCGTTGCCGGACAGACACTCCAAAAGCTTACGGAGGCATTCGGCAAAGATATAAAGCTCGTAAGGGTTATGCCGAACACGCCCGCACTTGTCGGCGAGGCAATGTCCGGAATTGTCCCCAACGAAAACGTAAACGATGCCGAAAAGGAAATTGTACTTAATATTTTCAATAATATAGGCAAAGGCGAGCTTGTAGACGAGCATATGATGGACGCTGTTACAGGCATAAGCGGTTCATCACCGGCATATGTATTTATGTTTATCGAAGCTATGGCAGACGCTGCCGTTCAGGGCGGCTTGCCGAGAGCAAAGGCATATACATTTGCGGCACAGGCAGTTTTGGGCAGTGCGAAAATGGTTCTCGATACGGGCAAACACCCGGGAGAATTGAAAGACATGGTATGCTCGCCGTCGGGAACTACAATTGATGCAGTTGCCGTTCTTGAAAATGAGGGTTTCAGAGGTGCTGTAATGAAAGCGGTTAATGCGTGTATCGACAAATCAAAATCGCTGTAAGGAGAAGACTATGAGAATTTTAGGAATAGACTACGGTGACGCACGCATCGGAGTTGCCGTAAGCGATATAATGGGATTTATGGCAAACGGCATAAAAACTATAAAAAACACAAAACACCTTATGGATGAACTTTCGGAAATTATAAACGAATACAAGCCCGAAAAAATCGTAATAGGTCTGCCCAAAAATATGGATGGCACAGAGGGCTTTCGTGTAGACGCTACCAAAGAATTTGCGGAAAATCTGAAAAGCATTTACAGCGGTGAAATTATATTTGAGGACGAACGTCTGACAACTGTCGGAGCAGAAAGATACCTCAATTCCACAAATACAAGAGGAAAAAAACGCAAGGAAATCATTGATACGGTTTCGGCTTGTCTGATACTTGAACAGTATCTCAACAAAATAAAATAATCTAAAGGGACGGGTGATTATTCATGAACGAATTAAATAAAAAATTACTGATAGCCGCAGGCTTGACAGCCGTCGGAGCTGCGGCGGCAGCGTCATATATTACAACAAAATTGCTTGTACAAACGGCACTCGACCGTGAAATGCCTAAAATGATGAGAGGCTCAAACGGCAGAATTGCAGGCAGTGAGAGAAGTCCCGAATTTGTCGAAGCATATAAAACTGCCGCAAATTATCTAAAGGAGCAGGAGCATGAACACGTTGAAATAGTGGGTCATGACGGTGTTGCTCTTAAAGGTCATTTCTTCCCGTGTGAAAATGCAAAAAGAGTTATTATTGCATTTCACGGCTGGCGTTCTTCATGGTATTCCGATTACGGAATTATATCAAGCTTTTGGCACAGCAACGGGTGCAGTGTTCTGTATGTCGAACAGCGGGGTCAGCATGAAAGCGGCGGCGATTATATAGGTTTCGGGCTTACCGAAAGATATGATTGTATCGAATGGACCAACTGGGCAATCTGCCGCTGCGGAAAAAATCTGCCGATTTATCTTGCGGGAATTTCAATGGGTGCGGCAACCGTTCTTATGGCGTCCGATTTGGGGCTGCCCGGAAATGTTCACGGAATTATGGCTGACTGCGGCTTTACTTCCCCAAAAGCAATATGGAAACACGTCGCAAGAAAAAATCTGCATATTCCTTATGCTCTGGGAAGTATAATTGCAGACGATATGTGCAGAAAGAAAATTAATATGGGTTCGGGAGATTATTCAACCGTTGACGCTTTAAAGAAAACGAATATACCCGTTTTGTTTGTCCACGGTACAGACGACCATTTCGTACCTGTCGAAATGACTTATGAAAACTATGAAGCCTGCGCATCACCAAAGCGCTTGCTTATTGTCCCCGGAGCAGACCATTCAATGAGCTATTATGTAAATCCGAGAGAATATGAACGAACCGTTTTGAATTTCTGGAGAGATTTTGACCACGCCTCAAGAACCGAAGACGGATATTTAATGTAGGGTGTGCAAAATGAAGTGCCCCAGTTTATACAGACAGCACAAAAAAAGAGTGCCTATGGCATTAATATTAAATTTTTAAGCAAT
>CAKSGG010000056.1 GCA_934454215.1 uncultured Clostridia bacterium | reverse complement strand
ATGCTGATTAAAAAGCTTTTGAAAAAACATAAATATCCGCCGGAGGGTATGGATGATGCAGTGCAAACCGTGATGACGCAGTGCGAACTCTGGACGGATAATGTTATGGAGATATAAAACAAATTCAAAGAAGAAAGCAAGGAGACTATTATGCTGAAATTTATTTGCTATCCAAAATGTACAACTTGCCAAAGGGCAAAGAAATGGCTTGATGACAACAATATTGAATACGAACTTCGTGACATAAAAGAGAATAATCCGACATTTGAAGAATTGTGCGAATGGCACAAAATGAGCGGTCTGCCGTTAAAGAATTTCTTTAACACATCGGGGCTTTTGTATAAATCAATGGGGCTGAAGGACAAGTTATCTGCTATGTCAGAAGAAGAACAATTAAGGCTACTTGCAACAGATGGAATGTTAGTTAAACGTCCGCTTTTAATCGGCGAAGATTTTATTTTGGTTGGATTTAAAGAAAAAGAATGGAGTGAAAAATTATGAGAAAGAATTTTGGAGCAAAAGCGTACCTTTACCCTATGCCGGTGCTAATCATTGGATCGTATGATGAAAACGGAAAACCTGATGCAATGAATGTTGTATAAAAAGAATGATAACATTAAAAAGCAAGGCAAATACATAGAGAACGCTATATTTAGTGGTTTTATACAAAAAAATTTCAATATTTCGTATTTTTTTCTAAAAAAGACTTTACAAATAAAAATATTTATGTTATAATTAAATAAATTAAAACAATTCATTTTAATTCGTGTTATAAAACCTAAAACTATAAAAACTCAAAACCTTATAAACATTAAAAAAAAACCGAGCGGTATTATAATGTTTATAAGGTTTTTTATTTTATGCAGAAAAGGAGGGCAAAACCGTTGCTTGATAATCGTTATCTCACTATTCTTGAGTTTGGAAAATTGTTAAGAATTGGTAGAAACAAAGCCTACAAGATTGTTAAAAATGATTGCACATTGCCACTCATAAGAATTGACAGAAAAATTCTTATCGACAAATCTAAACTCGATGAATGGATTAAAAACAAAGAGCAAACCTCATTAAATTTATAAATTGAAAGGAGCTGAAAGAAAGTGAATAAATCGTTTGAAATCAATGGCATACCCGTGATACATCTTGAATTTCTAACAAAAAATGAGTTAGAAACAGCAAATCAAATATTGCAAGGTTTTGAAGTTGTCGGTGTTCCGTTTATATCCGTAACACAAAATGCGAAGAAAAAGCAGATTGTTTTAAATGCTCACAATTTGAATGATATTGCAGAACTCTGTAATGTTGGAGCGGAACTAAAACAGTTACCTGAATTTTCCATATTTGATATTGTTGCTCGTGTTTAGGAGTGATTTGGTGGTTTTTAATTATGAACAATATTGTAAACGGGTAAAAGAATGTTCTTTAAATGCTCCTGAACACAGTAAAACAAATTATCAAATTGTAGTATCGAGTAAAAGCAACGATACAAATATTAGCAATGAGGCATCAGCAATTCGGCAATATTTATCAAGAGAAAAAAAGAAACAAAAATCATTGGTGTTTTTAGTTGGAGTGTCAACACACGAGAGTAAAGGAGATTTACAAAAGATTAAACGGCGTACCCACAAACGAGGCAGACCTAAAACAACAGTTATAGGCAATAAATGTGAGCCACATTTACACATTATGATAGCCTCAAATCGTGAGGACACACTTTCCCATCAAGCATATATAAATACAATAAATTTCATTAAAAAAAGAACGAAAAAGCACAATACCCTAAAACAAGCAAAATCATCTGTTGTTGTCGGTATGGGATATTCTAAATATGTTTATCGTCAAGCAGATAATCTATACACTGACGGTGAATTTAATTGGGATTATTTTAATAATTTATGGTATGATGATGCCTTTGGGAACGAGTGATTTTTGTGTTAAAAATGAATATTGAAAAATCGTGAAAAGCATAGTATTTTCAATGGTTTGATAACATTTTAAAAAATTAAGGTTGTATTATTATATACTATACAACTAAATATATTTACAAAAGGAGTTGAATAATACAGTATGCAAATTACAAAAACGGAACTTGAAAAACTATCGATTTATGAAAAGAATTATTTAAACTTTTTCAGCGAATATCTGATTTACAAAAGTTTTGAACCTGCCAAATTTATTATTGATTATAGCAGACCGAACTGTGCTATTATCAGCATATTTTCCCATAGCGAAAAAATCGGTTTTGACAAACTTCGTCATTATAGATTTTACGGAAAAAATATTTTAGAGGCAGAAAAATTTTTAAAACAATTTAAAACAGATTTTCCGTCTGTGGCAATCGAGGAAAAGGGGGTGCAATAAAAATGACATTTGAAGAACTTAAAAACGAAGATTATAGCACGAGAGCATATGCGTATTTTGTGTCAATGTTAGCAACACAAGGCAAATTGCCGATTGACATAGTTCGTGTCGATAATGCCGACCAAACATCAATTTTTGTTATCCTGCTTGAAAATTCAAAAGGTACTGTCAACACCAAAAGAATTAGATTATCAACCGCTGATGCAGTATTTTTTACAGCACATCTATCACAAGATTTTCCGAGTGTTGATTATCGACACCTCGACAGGACAAAAACGAAAGGGGCATAATCTATTGGCACGAAAAAAGATTGATAATGCAAAAATCATATTTGCTGTATTAAATTATCCCAAACAAAAAGATGCAGCAGATTATTTAGGTATTAGTGAATCAACCTTGTCAAAAAGACTTGCCGATACAGACTTAAAAAAACAGTTGCAAACAGTACGCAAACAGCAGATTGATTTGCTTAATAATAAAATTGTTGTTGCCTCTTCAAAAGCACTTGAAAACATTATTGAAATGCTTGACAGTGAGAACGAATATTCAAGATATAATAGCTCTTGTAAAATCCTATCACTCGCTGAAAAATTTATTAGCATTGAGGATATACTTTCAAGACTTGAATTCCTTGAAGAGAATAACAAAATTACTTAAAATAAAACAAGTTTTAAGGGGGTTTTAGTATATGCAATATGATTTATTGACACAAGCTGAAAAACGGCTTAAAACACTTGAAAAACGGCTTAAAAAGCATTCTGAGATAGTTACATACCAAATCATTAACAGAGGCGGTATAATTATATTCTCAGCAGAATTACCACTGTTTGTTAAAGGAAAAAAATTATATTAAAAAAGGAGATTTTTAAATGACTAATTTTTATATAAACCGATTTAAAGAGATTATCGAAAAATATTATAATGAGTCTGGACGAGTAGAAAAACAAATTAACAGAAACAATAAGGAATTAAATGCTGATTACAGAAAATCTGCAAACGCCCCTCTTTTAGAAAAAAAGGAAACTCTTTATGCTCAGGCAAAAGAGGCGATTGGTGTTGTATATGACGAATTGTGCAGATGTTTAGGAAATGCAAGTTTTCCTAATGTTGAAGATTTAACCGCAGATAGATTGTTGTTTAGTAATGAAACACCGATTGAGCTTACACAAGAACAAGTAAAAATTTTTGTTGAACGATATAAAGATAATTATACAATGTTATCTCTCATTTGTGGGTATATTGAAAAAAATCACAATGGGTTTGATGAATGGATTTCCATTAAAAATCGTATAAATACACCTGAAAAGCAAATTCGAGAATACCAAAAAATTGCAAATTCGGCATTGAGCTTAATTAACACAGTTCATCAAAATCCATTTACTGCCGAAATGTTTATAAATGATTTTTGCAATAATGAAAATGCAAGTTTTTGGAGCACTATTGGCAACGGAATGAAATTGCTTGATTATAAAAATGCAAGAGTTCCTGAAAGTGCATCACATCTGTTTGATGATTATAAAATTTCAGCAACTACATCAAATGGGTTTGATAACTTAAAAACTGTTAGATAAAATAACCTATCCATTTTATATATGTGAAAGGGCAACTCGTAAAATGCAGTTGCCTTTTTTCTTTGTCATAGAACTAATATGTAAATATAGAGTATAATTTAAATTTACAAGCAAAAGCGATAAATAACATTAAAAATAAAGTTGTTTTTATATATATTTTACAAATTGTAAATAAAATTTAAGAAACTATATTTACAAATAGGTTTTTCTGTGTTATAATAAATAAAAAACTGTAAGGAGTGATTATATGAGAATTGCCTATGTTAGAGTGTCAACGGCAGAACAGAACGAGGCAAGACAAGTTGAGGCATTAAGAAAACACAATATTGAAAAATGGTTTACTGAAAAGGTATCAGCTAAAGACACTAATCGTCCAAAGTTACAAGAAATGATAGACTTTGCAAGGGAAAATGACACAGTTTATATTCACGATTTTTCAAGACTTGCAAGAAGTACAAAAGACTTACTCGATATAGTAGAAAAGTTAAATACTAAAGGTGTTCATCTTGTAAGCAACAAAGAAAATATTGATACAAGTACGGCAACAGGAAAACTTATGCTGACAATGATAGGTGCTATTGCTGAGTTTGAAAGACAAAACTTGCTCGAAAGACAGAGAGAGGGAATTGCAATAGCAAAGGCTGACGGAAAATATAAAGGAAGAAAACCAATTACATTTACAGACGAAGAATTTGAGGAGGCATACAAAAAGTATCATAGAAGGGAAATTACAAAGTCAAAGTTTGCGGAAAGTCTTAATATAAGCCGACCTACCCTTGATAAGATATTAAAAGAGTATTTGAATAAATAGTCTTATTTAAAGTAAAACATACTCTAAAATCGTTTTTATGCAATTTATATAAAAGTATACTATAACACTATTAAAAACGCATAAAATCACATTTTAAATGGTTCTGTGTGTGTAAAACTTAAAAACTATAGAACTTATGAAAAGAGGTAAAATTATGAAATTAGCAGTTGCATATTGTCGAGTTAGTACCGACCTTGAGGAACAACAACATTCCATTCGAGAACAACAAAAACAATGGCTTCAATATTTTGAACAAGGCAAGGTAAAATCAGCTGAATGTGGTGCTATTTGTCATAGAGTGAAAGACACAAGAAAAGCAAACGGAAAAGGAAAACTTATAACTGAATTAAGGGCAGATGGATTGTTTATTGATGAAGGTATTTCAGGTACATCATTAAAAAATCGTGGTGCATTTAACAAGATGATATCAGATGCTTTGTTACATAAATTTGATGTTATTTTTATAGAGGATGTAACAAGATTTTCTCGCTCTACTGAAGACGGATTAAAGATTGTTAAGGACTTGCGTGAAAAGGGTGTAGAAATAGTTTTTAAGAAAGAAAATTTATCTTCACTTGACACCTCTAAAGAATTTGAGTTACAATTAAGATTAAGCCTTTCACAAGAAGAAAGCCGAATGAAATCAGCTCGCATGAAATGGGCTTTTAATCGCATACATCAAGGCGGAGGCTGGAATGGAACACCACCTTTTGGATATATTGCTAAAAGTGGAAAATTGTATGTTCACGAAGAACAAGCTAAAACAGTAAAACTTATATTTGATATGTATTCAACTCAACATATACCACCGAAAAAAATAGCCGATGAGCTAAATAAAATGAGTGTTCCTACACAAAAAAACGCTTTATGGCAACCGACTATGATATCAAAGATTTTAGACAATAAAATTTATATCGGTACAGTCATAAATCATAGGCAAGAAAGTGCTGATATTACTAGAAAAACAAGAATAAATATTCCCGAAAACGAACAAATAATCGTACAAAATGAAGAATTACGATTGATTAGCGATGAATTGTTTAACATCACACAAATAGAGAGAGCAAGGCGAAGAGAAGAATTTTTTAAAGGGAATATCCAAAAGAGTGAGCATTTATTGAGTGGGCTACTGTTTTGTGATTTTTGTGGTGGTATATTTAGACGAAAACGCCGACACACAAAGGCAGAAAGTTATTCTTGGTTTTGTGCAGTACACGGGCGGTACGGTAGAGAGACAAGGGGTAAGTATAGAACTTGCGCGGGTGGAGCAAATTCTATTAAAGAGACAGACCTTGAGAAAACAATAAAGCACGAAATTAAGGCTCTCAAAAAGGATAATCTCGAATTGCTATTTGAGGAATATTTAGAGATAAAATTTAAGGATATACCTGATTTGGATATTGAACTGTTAAACAATAAAAATATTTCCCTCAACACTGAGATGAGATTACTTCGTCAAGATTTAAGTAACGGTTTAATTTCAGAAGATGTGTATGCCGAACAACTACGATTATTAAATGATGAAATAGCTACTGTTAAATCGGATATCCTGCGAGTTGAGAGAAAACAAATAGAGAAAAAGCACTATCAAGTGTTGTTTGAAAACTATAAAAAATCAATACAAACATTAGACATTAACAATTTAACAAATGCCGATTTGAGAGAAGTGTTTTATAAAATATACATTAAGCACAGATTAGTCAATGGGGAAAAACAAGTTTACCTTCGATTTGTTTATAAATTCTTTGATAGTACCGACGACGAAATTATAAATACAGATGAAAAAATGAATGTGTGGCACCGCCTATTAGAAAGTAACAAAGATTGATGTTGTTATTGTTTTTACACAACTAACGCTGCTTGGGGTGGAATCAGTGAAGAAACAGAAATTTCAATTTGCATAAGTGCAGAACACAAAACAACGAAAACGTTGTGACAAGCACTTTAAAACACCCAAAACAGTGATAGAGCTTTTGTGCGCCGTATGCTCCAAAGGTGCCAATCTGTTGCTGAATATCGGCCCGAAGCCGGACGGAAGTATTCCGCAGGAGGCCGTACAAATTGCAGAGGCCTTGGGAGATTGGATGCATCAGAACAGTGAAGCTATTTACGATACGGCGGCATCGCCGTTCGCTGCCGATTTTTCTTTTGGCTGGGCAACGCAAAAAGGGAATCACCTGTATTTGCTGATGAAGGAACCGCGGCAATATATTGAGATTTTGGGTCTTAACAATAAGGTGTTAAGCGCAGAGGCCTTAACAGGCAAGGCGGCAGCCGTGCAGCAGACGCAAAGCAAGCTCTGTCTGGATTTGTCCGACATTTCTTTTCAAGACACGGTAACGGTCATTCGGCTGGCTTTGGACAGCCGTCCGCAGGTTGCCGAGGGGCTGTTTCAGCAGGAAAGCGATACCATCAGCCTACCGTGCTGTGCATGCAAAATCAAAAAGGGTGAACACAGAACAGAGCTTCCTATCTTTGCATTGGCCATGGACAGAGAAATAGGGGAGTATTGGGAAAATTCGAGTACGGAAATCAGAGTCAACCTTAACGGCAGCGTGGAATACTGGACATCGGAGCAGGACTCGATTTTTTGGGAATTTGAGGTCGTTGAATCCGGTCAATATGAGGTCGTTCTCTATACGGCAACATCAAAGTATCAGCCATGGACAGGCGGTCACAAGGTGCGTGTACGCTGCAAGGACAATGATATTGCGGCAACGCTGCGTGAGGATGTATTGCCGCACGGTGTCAACCGGAGATATTTTTCGGAAACGGGCAGTATCTTGGGTCGGGTTACATTAGAGAGCGGAAGCTGCACGCTGTTTCTTTCGGCGGAACAAATCAATCCCAAGGATCCCGCAGGGCTTTGTGTAACACAGATGGTATTGAGAAAAATGTAATGCCTGCAGAAAGATATGTGCATAAGGGGAGAATAACCATGACGTTTAAAGATATATATTATACCGAAAATCAAACGTTAAGCCGGTCGTTGGATATTTTTTTACCGGATAACATGACGGAGAAAATACCGATTATGATTTATTTTCATGGAGGCGGTCTTGAGGCCGGTGATAAGGAGGAGATTATACCGCAACGTTTTATCGAAAACAATATTGGCATTGTGTCGGTCAATTACAGAATGTATCCGCATAACAGATACCCGGATTTTTTATGGGATTGCGCAGCAAGCGTGAAATGGGTCATTGACAATATAGGTCAATATGCCGAGGTGCCAAAAATATATGTTGGCGGCTCCTCCGCAGGAGCCTATATAGCGATGATGCTTTGCTTTGACGTTAAATATTTTATGAACTACGGCATTGAGATTCAGAAAATTTCAGGGTTGATCTTCAATGCCGGACAGCCCACAACGCACTTTAATGTTCTCAGGGAACGCGGGGAGGATTCGCGAAGATGTATAATCGATGACGCAGCCCCCTTATATCATATCAGAGAGTATAACCATCAGCCGCCCATGCTTATTTTCTGTGCAGACAATGATATGCCGAACAGGTACGAGCAAACGCTGTTGATGATAGGCACGTTAAAGCAGATGCATTATCCCGATGAACATATACGGTTTGTATATTTAAAGGGGCACAGTCACTGTGATTACCTATATAACGATCAGCTGTTTGCAGATATTATTATTGATTTTATATACGGAAAGGCAGGCGCCGATCAATCCTGAAAAGGCGCGGGATTCTGTGCCGCACGGAGGACGCTGTCAAAACTTAAATCAAGGGCGCGAGCAGCAAGCTCGGCCGGACAAAAGGCTGACTTCATTATAGGATACAACAGAAAAATTTTTGCAGGGCAGTGCGAAGTCAAAAAAGAACGGTATAATGATTCCGCAATATTTTGCAGGAGCTTTTAGGAGGAGAAAAATGGTATTACGTGATATGTTTTGGCTTTGGGGACATCCGGAGGGAGCATATAACCATAAATACGGCAATGATAAGCTTTCCCGTATGACACCGATGGAGGGGTGCTTGTATCTTGGTGTCAAAAATACATTTATGATACCGGCAGGTGAAAAGGAGGTCAACAGACGTCAGTACAACAAATCGTTTAAAACACTGAAAGAGGTTGGGTGGGAGTGTTACAACGCAGGCGAAAATCCGTCGCTTGTTGAGCCGTTTATTTCTGAAGCAAAGGAATTTGAGAATATCGGCCGTGTTGTTTTTGATGATTTTCAACGGGACGGGGCATATAAAAACATACCGATTGAAAATTTGTGGAAGATAAGAAAGCGTTTGCACGAGAATGAGGTTCGCCCGCTTGGAATGTGGATGGTACTTTATACGAGGGAATTTGGTCTTGATGCCGAAAAGGATGCGGATTTTAAACGGTATACAGAGCCGTTTGACGGCGTTATTATGTGGACATGGGAAGAAAAGGATGTACCGCTGATTCCGGAAAAATTTGAAATTTTTAAAAAGCTGACACCGCATAACAGGCGGATGTTTGGCTGCTATCTGTATAATTTCGGCGAGAACAGGCAGGCAACCGGCAAGGCTGTTACATGGCAGCTTGACTGGTATCGGGAGAAGCTTTTAAAAAAAGAGGCAGAGGGCGTTGTTCTTCATACCAATACAATGGCAGACCTTGATTATGAAGCCTATGACGCGGCCTGCACCTGGATGAAAACGCATGGGGATGAGGTCATTCCGGATTAAATCCCCTTTTGTTTTTATATTCGTGTTTTTACACCCCTTAGTCTGCGGTGTTGTTTTTTCGGTAGGTGCCCGGGGTGATGCCGGTATATTTCTTAAAAATCTTAATCAGCACGGTGGCATTGGCATATCCGACCTCGTCTGCGATGCGGCTGATGGAGAGGGACGTAGAGCGCAGCAGCTCGGCCGCCTTCCGAACACGCAGCTCAGAGATATATTCCACAAAGCTGGCGCCCAGATAGTCCTTGAAAAAGTGGGACACATAGGTATAATTGAGTGAAAACGCATCGGCCACCATACTCATTGACATATTGGGATTGCCGTAGTTTTCGTTCATATAATTTGTAACGTCATCAATCAGTTTTTCTTCACGCATGGAGTGATGGTTGTTAATTTCTTGACAAACCTTTTCAAAAATGGCATAAATGGTTTCGGTTAGCTGCGTTATGGTTTTGCAATTCATTAAAAGCCCAAGTGCGGAAGAACCGTTGTCAAATACAGAATTGCTGTCGATGGTTTTGCCCGACATGATTTTCAGCGCGGTTGCCGTTAAGTCAAAGAACAGACAGCGGCTCATATCCAGAGAGAGCTGAGAGTTTTCTTCTACAATCTGATTCAAAAGCTGTTTCGACTGTATAATATCACCGTTCATGACAGCGGTGAACAGTTTATTTTCTTCTTCTAATGAATAGTGGTAATAGTCATTGTGTTCTTTAATATCCTCGTAGGGCATAATATCCCGTGCGCCCGTCAGTGTGCAAAATTCGGCGGCCTCTTTTGCATTGCTGCAGGAGAGGGCGATATTTTCAATGCCTTCATAAATGCGCCCGATGCCGATGTTGATTAAAATAGAAAACTGTTTGGCAAAAAAGGCTTGCAAAAAGTTGAGCTGGGTTAGAATTTTTTCTTGAATTTGTTTTGTATTTTCAGAAAGGTTTAGTATTCCGAATAGGGAAAACAATTCGGAATCGTTTGTAACGACCTGACCGATCGGTTCAAAAATTTCGGTTAAAACATTGGAAATTGCATATTTGATAATCGGTATATCCGATTGTTCCACTTCGGCCAACGAAAAATAAAATACCACAAAAAAGTCGTGTGTAAAGGTGATGTTTGCGGTGCGGCAGGCGCTCGTCAGTGCATCGGCAGAAGTGAAGTTGCCGCGTAATAAATCGGAAATGATATTTTTTTTCAATGTACTTTCACTGGCCTCCAATATCGGCTCCATGCGAATTTTTTCGTTTAGCAGATGATGAATGGAAAGCTGAATATTATCCAATTCATCCCCCTGATAGTGCGTATCGAGGGAGGTGTTCAGCAAAAGAGATAAATCTCGTATCGGCTTGGCATTTTTGCGCGCGGAGGAAAAAATGACAATACAGCCCAAAACGAGCGTTACAACCATGTAAAGATAAATCATAAGCCGCACCGGTGATGTGGCAGACTGGATGGAACGGTCACTTTCCACCAAAATATAACGAAAGTTGCCGAAATCTGATTTTTGGGTACAGTAGATGAACTTTTCGCCGTTTCTCGTGTTGCTGTAGTAACCGTCTTTTTGCTCTGCGGCATCTGTTATGATGTAGCTTTCATTCCCGCGGGAAAAGATGATTTGCCCGTCCTTATCCAGTGCGTACAGACAAATGCCCTCCTCTGCAAGGTTATCGGCAAAGGGTTCAATAAACTTGTTTAAATCAATCATCATAAACACACTGCCCTTGTATGTGCCTGTCACCGGGAAGGAGTGGGTATATAAAAGAACAGGGATGCTTTTGCCGTCTGTGTACGCGGTTTGGGTTGCAGAAATGCGTCTTACATGGCCGGGGGTGAGATATTCTGTCTTAAATTCGCCGGCCGAAAGATTTTCCAAACCGTTTGTCTGATAAAATTCGTCAAACGGTGCGTAGGTCTTGCCGTATATGACATAGTCAAAGGTATCCAGATAGATATATGTTCCCATAATATAATCGTTTAACGGGACAGATTTCGGAATCAGGGAGGAACGGGAAACCTCATATGCCAAATCACCCGGCTCCGTAACGGAATATAAATGAATCAAATCTTGATTAAACGTGATGTCATATGTGATTCTTTCAAGCTTTAAAAACTCAGAGTCAAGTATTTTTTGAATATGAACCAGCGATTGGTAGTTTTTGCTTTTAATTTGCGAAAGCGTAGAGGCTACGGCAAATCTTGAAACCAAAAAGCCGAAAACGACAGGAATACAAAGCAGCACAATAAGCATGGAAACATATCGGAAAAGAAAGCTTTTTTTGTCAAAAATTTGTTTCATCATATCAATTCCTCCATGTTTTTTAGCTGCTCATGCCGCTATATTCTATTATACTCAAAACAGCTGTGTTTTGTCAATAGACTTTTATGTGAAAGACATCGCCTGTTTTTGAAAACGGACTTTGCCGAAAAAGGCGAATCGGCGGACAGGAGGCAGGCGCTGCCCGGCATACGGATACGGCGGCCTGTTTGGAAATGGACGATATATCTCAAAAATGGGCGATTGACGGCATACGGTCACAGCGTTTATAATAAATATAGTTAAATACATTGCACGGAATGTGAGGAGGAGCATATGAGAAACGAAGCGGCAATTCGACCAAAAGCAAAGCTTCATAAAAGGAACGGCTTTTTGGAGGAATTTAAAAAGTATAAGGGCGCTTATTTGATGGCGATACCCGGTATTATTTTTTATTTGATATTTTTATACGGACCGATGTTTGGTGTGGTAATTGCTTTTCAGGACTATTCACCGGCGCTGGGCTTTTTTAAAAGCAGCTGGGTCGGACTGAAGCATTTTCAGGATTTTTGTTCCAGCGCTCACTTTGTGCGTACGGTGCGCAACACGCTTGTCATCAGTCTGTTGGATTTGGTGCTGGGCTTTCCGGCTCCGATTATTCTGGCTCTTTTATTAAATGAGCTGAAGGCACAAAGGTTTAAAAAGCTTGTGCAGACGGTTACATATATTCCGCATTTTATTTCTTTGGTGGTTATTTGCGGTATTATTTCTGCTTTTTCTATGAAAGACGGTGTTTTTAATATTGTATTGAGCCTTTTTGGCATGGAACGCAAAAACCTTTTGCAGGAGCTGTCGGCCTTTAAATGGATTTATGTTTTTTCGGGTATATGGCAGGGTGTCGGCTGGAATTCTATTATTTATCTGGCGGCTTTGTCAAACATTGACCAGTGCCTTTACGAGGCGGCCTCCATTGACGGGGCAGGCAAGCTGCGGCAGGTGTTTGCGGTTACGCTGCCGGGGATTATACCGACCATTGTCACACTGTTTATTATGAGAATGGGCAGCGCCTTTACGGTCGGGTATGAAAAAATACTGCTTTTATATAATCCAACCATTTACGAAACGGCGGATGTCATTTCCACCCTGGTGTACAGAAAGGGCTTGCGCGAAATGAATTACAGCTACAGTACAGCTGTCGGGCTGTTTAATTCTGTGGTTAATCTTATCATGCTGCTTGCGGCAAACTACATTTCAAAAAGAACAACAGAAACCAGCTTGTGGTAACAGAATCGGAACGGCTTTGTTCCGATGTTTACATCCTGCGCTTTTGGATATGGAAAGGAATGGTTATCGAAATGAAAATGAAGGTCAGTGTATCAGAACGTATCTTTAATGTGTTTAACATTCTCCTGCTGTCGGGGCTGACTCTTATCACATTGTATCCGTTTTTATATGTATTGTTCGGTTCGTTCAGCGAGCCTTCGGAATTGATGAAAACAGGCGGCCTGCTGATAAAGCCGGCCGGATTTTCGCTTAAAGGATATACAACGGTACTGGCAAATGAAGAGATTCTCTCGGGCTATTTAAATACAATTTATTATGTTATCTTAGGTACGGTTTGCAGTCTTTTAACTTCGTCACTGCTTGCATATACGCTTTCAAGGCCGTACCTTAAATATAAAAGCGTCATTATGATTATGATGATCATTACCATGTTTTTCAACGGCGGCTTAATTCCGACCTTTTTGGTTGTGAAAGGTGTGGGACTTTACAACTCACGCTGGGCAATGATTCTGCCGACGCTGCTTTCCACATACAATGTCATAGTCTTAAAAAGCGCCTTTGAGGGGATTCCCCACAGTATTGAAGAATCGGCAAGAGTGGATGGGGCAAACAGCATGACCGTTTTATTCCGCTTACTCATTCCGCTTTCAAAAGCGGCGATAGCGGTGCAGGTCTTGTTTTATGGTGTCGGCATCTGGAATGCCTGGTTTAACGCGATGATTTATTTAAAGGACAGAAGCCTTTACCCGGTGCAGCTGATTTTGCGCGAGATACTTCTTGAATCCTCCGGCGGCGATATGACGACCGGTGCACAGGTGGTTGATAAGGTAGGGCTTTCGGACGTAATTAAATATGCAACCGTTATCATCACAACGGTACCCGTTTTGTGTGTGTATCCGTTTTTGCAGAAATATTTTGTTAAGGGTGTTATGATCGGCGCCGTTAAGGGCTGATAATGTATATAAGCTGCCGTGGCGTATGTCCGGCGGCCGGAAAAAAACATTAAATAAAGAGAATTAAGGAGATGGAAGGACATGAGAAAGAAACGTCATATCAAAGCGCTGTGTGCTGTTTTGGCAGTGACACTTGCGCTGACAGGCACGCTGACCGGATGTCGGGGCAAACAAAAGGAAACGGAGGATGGCGGCGCAAAGCTGACATACTGGCTGGGCAATAATCTTGGCGAGTATATTAAAAATTTCGGAACGGCAGAATCGCTGCAAAAAATCCAGGAGGCCACCGGCGTGGAGGTGGAGTATATTCATCCTTCTTCTGCGGCTTGGGAGGAGCAGTTTAACATTATGATTGCTTCGGGAGAATATACCGACATTATGCAGACCAACTGGGATAGCGGCGGCTATATAGGCGGTACGGATAAAGCCATACAAGACGGCGTGATTATTCCGCTTGACGAGCACATGGATAAGCTGCCGAACTACAAAAAAGCAATGGAAGCCTACCCCGATGTGGAAAAACAGATCAGAACCAGTGAGGGCAAGCATGCAATCTTCCCGGTTTGGAGCGACAGCACGCTGCCGAACGCGCATTACGGCATGCTGATTCGGCAGGACTGGCTGGATAAGCTGAATCTTGAAATGCCCAAGACCATAGACGACTGGCATGCCGTATTGACGGCCTTTAAAACAAAGGACCCGAACGGCAACGGACAGGCGGACGAAATTCCGCTTGCCTCTTATAAGGCGGCTTCGTTTTCGGCCTTTGCGGCTGCCTACGGCACACTGTACGGTGATTTTATTTTAAAAGACGGCAAAATGGTGTATGGCAGTGTTCAGCCCGAATTTAAAGAGTTTTTGGCAGAGATGAATAAGTGGTATAAAGAAGGCTTGATTGACTCCGAATTTGCGGCGCTGGAAAAATCCACCATGGATGCCAACATGACAAACGACATATCCGGTGCGGGTGTCGGCTATGTGGGCGGTCAGCTCGGCGCATACCTTGCGGCAAGACAAAATGACCCGTCTTATAAGCTCGTAGCGGCGCCGTGGCCTTCTAAAACGGCCGGTTCAACGCAATATGTCGGCTGGCAGATTACCAGGCTTTATTCTAACGGGGGAGCGGCAGCCATCAGCACACAATGTAAAAATGTTGATGCGGCGCTTCGGTATTTAGACTATTTCTATTCGCCCGAGGGTACCGATTTGCTGAACTGGGGTATTGAGGGAAAAACCTATACCAAGGAAAACGGTAAGTATCAGTTTACCGATTTTGTGATTCACAATCCGGACGGAAAATCCCCGGTAGAGGCCATTACACCGATTACCTTTACGGCATTCGGCGTTGTGCCGAGAATCACCCTGGGAGAGGCATATGCCGGCGTACAGTATAATGAGCCTGCACAAAAGGATGCCTCGAGAATTTGGGGCGAGGGTGATACGTCACTTTTAACACAGGTGTATCCGATGACATCGGAGGAAAAATCGGAGTATAGCTCTATTTTGGGAGAAATTAAAGCGTATGAGGCCGAAATGTTTACCAAATTTGTTATGGGCAGAGAATCCCTCGATAACTTTGACAGCTATGTGGAACGCATGAAGAGCTACGGCGTTACCAAGGCCGAGGCGCTGCAGCAGGCTGCTTATGACAGATATATGAAAGAATAGGAATTAAAAACAGCGCCGCATGCGGCTTATTTCACGCCGTGCGGACACAATATAAAACGAAAAACAAGTGAAGTGAAGGAGGCAACAATATGAAAAAAAGCATACAGGCAATCGGTTCTTTGTTACTCGGCACAATTCTTACGGCGGTCTTGGTTTCTGTCCCGGCAATGGCGGCTGATGTACAGGATGTTCACTTTTTTGAAAACTTTGACCAAATAGAGCTTAACACAAGCCCGACAAGCTTACGGGAGAGCGGCCTGGTCGATACACTGTACTCCGGTGATTTGGTTTTAGCGGATCCGGATCCGGCTGCCCCGGAAAATCACGTGTACCAAATGGACGGCAGCGGGAAAAAAACCAGTCTGGATACGAATGCACAATATGCCACAACGGATTTTTCCTTTCGGGTGTATCTGCCGGACTCAACCGGAAAAGAGATTTCCTTTACGGCGTTTTGTAACTGGAGGGATGATGTCAACAATACAACGGGCAGCGATTTGCAATTCAGCAGCATAAGCGGTTTGAGCGGTGCATTTGTAGCACAGGATAACAAGATTAACGGTGCCGCTTATACACCGAACAGCTGGCATACGATTCGTTATGTTTCAGAGTCGGCGCAGGACGGATATCGTATTTATAAATATTTTGACAACAAATTGGTTGCCTGCGTGAAAGACCCGGCTCGCTGGGATATAACAAGTCGAAAAGCAATCGGCCTGAACAACGTTCAACTGCACGGCAAAAGCTTACATCCCGATTTGCGGTATGACGATATTTCGCTTACGATGCTGACGAATCAGCCGCAGGTGACACTTAATATAGAGGGTGAATACGCTTCGGGCGACTATAACGTAAAGGATATTGTGACCTCTGCCATTACAGCCAAGGCAACCGTTACCGACTGTACAACCGCAACGGCTGTTGTCTTTAAGGACGGCAGCGGCAGCGCGATCGGCACAGTCGCCCTTAATGAAAACGGTGAAGCAAGCATCGGCATTTTGCCGGGGCAGACGGTTTATGCCGAGGCGGTTGCAGAAGGGGTCAGCGGAACTCTCTACACCATGGCGACAAGCGAAGCCAAGACCGCGAAGGGACTTGCCTTTTCACAGCAGTATTATTTTTATAACAGCTATGACGGCACTACGGCAGATAAGTTCTATAACGATACGATTTATGAGGATTATTACGGCAACGACGGTGTGAAGGAAACAAACTGGACGAAGTACAGCTATCATGCAAGTCTGCCGGGACGTAACGAAATGACCCGTGTGGTCAACAAAGACGGCATGCTTATGCATAACAGAGATGTACATGACGTTCTAACCGCTACGGGCGTGAATCTGCCGGAGGACACAAACGGGCACACCATAGCCGTTAAGATGACGAGCGTACAAACAGAAACGGGCGGCTTAAATCCCAAATTTATGCCTTGGATCGGCTATGGTATCAAGCCGCAGGGCGGCGCAAAGGCAGAAGGTCGGGATGAAAACCACGCGGGCTGGAATAAATTTTACGGCATGTCCCCCGCAGAGTATCAAGCCGCAGGCGGCACAGCGGATAACTATGCCGAAAAGATAAAGCCTGTTTACGTTGTTGCAGAGCAATATTATCGATTTGACGATTTTGCAGTCGGCAGAAATCTGCTGAAGCCGAACTGGTTCACCACAACGAATGAACATTCATGGTATGTGAGATACGGCGGTATTATGGTGGGTGAAAGTGACGGTGACAGCGCCGCGCTGAGGGACTGCAATGGCAATGAACTGGCAACGGTACAGACAAACCAGTGGTATCGCCTTACCTGTGTGTATGATATTAAAAACGGTGTCTACTCCATCTTTGTAGATGGTGAATATAAGGGCGAGTGCGACTTTACACGCGGCGGTGAGCTGAAGAATCCGATTTGTATGAGCGAAATTATAGAATGGTATGACGGCGTAAAGACGACGGACAACAAAACCTCTGCCATGTATATGGACGATTTTAAAATTTTTATGACAAGCTTTGAAAATGAAATTGCCGACCCGACAGCAGACGGAAGCATTACGCTTAAAAATGACGGCACGTCAAAACATATCAATATCATAACGGCGGCCTATACCGATGCGGCACGTACGAAGCTTGTCGATGCAGTGATTGATACGGTAACGTTTGACGCGGGCGACTTACAAAAAACCGTACAGCTGAGCCTGGGTAACCTGCCGAACAGCGCAGCGCAAAAGACCTTCTTTATTGATGTAAAAGACGCGGCGATGAAGCCACTAAGAGCGGCTTACGTAAAATAAAAAACAAATGCCCTTCGCCGCACGGTATGATGCCGTGCGGCGAAAACGGCAGACGCCAAAGCGCCGGCCGCCGCATAGAGCCGGGCCGGCGCTTATGGCCATTCGGCAGCAGAAGCCAAACATAAAAACAGCAGGATGGGGAGAGAAACCATGAAAATTTTAACAGACGGCTACACACAGTTTTCTAAAGAAAAAATCTTGCTTTCGGGTGAAAGCACAGGGGCACCGAAGGCCGCAGCGGATATTGTGGCCAAGCTGGGCGGCGGTAAGGCAAAGGTACACTTTTCTGCCATAAACTGCGCGGCGATTGAAAAGACAGAAAAAGCTTTCGGCGCAGTTTACAACGAAAATCGTGAGGGGTATGTGATTTGCATCGAAGATGATATTACGGTGTATGCCGATACGCCTCTTGCCATGATTTATGCGGCAAACTCAATTCTCGGTCATTATGACAGCGGTATTGAAAAGGGAATCATTTACAATTATCCTGTGTGTGAGCACCGCTCGGCAAGGGTCTTTCTCCCTCCGAAGTCGGAGTTGCCGTATTTTAAAAAATGGATTGACATGCTGCTGTATTTGGGGTATAATACATTAATTCTTGAGGTGGGCGGCTGTATGGAATATAAGCGTCACCCCGAAATTAATGAATATTGGCTGAAATACAGCGCCGAATTGGCAGAATTTAACGGCAAAACATATTACAATCAAATATCGAAAAGAGTCAGAAATTCGATTCATACATATAATGCAGGCGGCGGCGTATATACGCAGGCAGAGCTGCGCGAGCTGGCGGCATACTGTCGGGAGCGCTGCATGGAAATTATACCGGAAATCCCTTCGCTGACCCACAGCGAATATATTTTGGGGGCACATCCCGAACTGGCAGAATGTGATGATGAATATTTGCCGGATACCTGCTGCCCGCAAAATGAGAAGCTATATGAGCTGGTTTTTGATTTATATGATGAAGCGCTTGAAGTGTTTCGCCCCAAAACACTGCACATCGGACATGATGAGTGGTGGGTGATGTGCGTTTGCGATAAATGCCGCGGTAAAGACCCGGCCAAGCTGTTTGCCGACAATGTCAATCGCTGCTGTGCATATCTTGCTTCAAAAGGTGTCGAAACCATGATATGGGGCGATAAGCTGGTCAGCCTGCATGAAAAGACAGGTGAGGCGCAGGCCGGCGCTTATAAAAAAATCTATTCGGTAGACAGAGGCAAACGTGTAACCCTGTTCGGCAGGGAATGTATTGTGTATGATAAGGAGTGGTTTAATCCGCCCGAAAACATTGAAGAAATCGGCGGTATTCCGCATGAAATATATGAAACCGCGGGTTGCGTAGACCTGCTTGATCCGCGTGTGAAGGTGATGGACTGGTCATGGCAGAGTGAAAAAGATTATGTGACCGAGCAGCTGAAAAAGGGCATTTGGACAATTTACGGCAACTTAGAGCCGAGCCTTCTGATTGACTGGCGCGGAAGGGTAGAAGCAGGCATTCGCGGCATCAGCGTTTCGTGCTGGTGTCAAACAGACGAAATCCATATGCAGAAATATCCGACTCTGTTTGAAATCGGGTATGGTTCGCTGCTTGTTTGGAACAAAACATTTAATGAAGACAAATTTGCGGATTATGTATTCTTGACGGCACACGATTTGTATCGCTGCCGCAACAGAGAAATATTGCAGGCACCGCATATTGAAATTACCCATACATCGGATGTTGTGTGGGAGAAACGGAGCTATCCCTATCCGGCGGCCTATGTTGAGGCACAGGATATTCAAATGGGAGAATATGTGATTCGCTATGAAGACGGAGGCGAAGAACGCGTCCCCGTGCTGTTTGGCTCTAACATCGGCTTGTCCGATGTCAGCCTGTTGCGTACGGAAAGCAAGCGGTTTTATACACTGGAAGCAGATGAACAGCTGCGTTATCCGGCAACCGTCTGTGATTATATCAAGGAAGGCGATACTATGTGGTATTTGATTGCACTGCCGGCCGAGAAAAAGGTGAAGGATGTTACTTTTGTACCCGGCGAGGGACAGGAGCATCATGTGCGCATTAAGGAAATTCGGCATGTGGGGTGCTGAGCAGACAATTAAGAAGCGGACTCATGGAGGGAAGCAATCGTGTATACAATGTTAATCGGCAGTGATTTGGTGCCGACAGAAACGAATTATGATATATTTGCGGCAGGGGATGT
>CAKSGG010000055.1 GCA_934454215.1 uncultured Clostridia bacterium | reverse complement strand
AAACACGTCCACAACACCCATACAAGGAAGCTGTACCAGCGGAACACCGCATCCGAAAATCACTCTTGCCGCCGCAACATCCTGCATCATATTAAACTCTTTGGTATCATAATATTCCAAAGAATGTCCGCCGAGCCAAACGACAACCGTTTTATCGACTATCTCGGGATTCATCAATATCGCCGATGCAACATTTGTTATCGCACCGATAGACACAATATACAGCGGTCTGTCGGCAGAATATTCACTTGCCAAATCCGCAATAAACCGCGCCGCATCGGACTCAACGGGCGTTTTTTCATCCGTTAAATATCTGTCTGAACCTTTAAATACATTTTGTATTATGTCGCCTTTGTCCATCAGATTCAACAGTTTTTTAATTTCATTATAGCTTTTTTTCATTCCGTCTTTCGGCGAATCGGAATTTGAATTAAAGAACGGAGCGGCGCATATCCCCTTTACATTCAGCTTTTCACTTGATTTAATCATATACGCTATCGCGAATTGGTCATCTATCTCATTAAACGCGTCCGTATCCAAAATAACGTCTGCCATTCCCGTCGGAACATTCGGGATTCTTATTAAGTCACTCATATTTCTTCCCCATTTCATAATTTGACTGACCGAAACAGCGCATAAAACAATCCGTATACGCTGTTTCGGCAGTTTTTTCCGTATTATTCTTCGTCAAACAATTCAAATTCAATATACACAATTGAATTTTCGGGAATGACAAACAGTGCCTTTGAATTGCTGCGTTTAAACGAAAGCTTTAAAACAAGTTCCTCGTCACGCTCTTTATCAGTCACAAAAACAGACAACGTTTTCATCGGTTCGTCACCGAATTTATAATTCAGCACACAATTTTGCGCAACCCCCATATTGGCAATAATCATACCGCACTTTGATTTATCTCTCGCCGCCAAAATCTTTATAAAATCCGAACCTTCACCACATTCAACCTCGTTCTCCATTTTATATAACTTGCCGAATGCTTTCAAAGCATAATATGCCTTTTCTTTTTTTACACAACCGTCCGTATCCGTCGAAATTCCGTTATATGATGACGAATTTCTGAGCATATAATACATCATCATATCAACAGGTAAAAACTGTGCCTCACACATCTGCGCCGCAACCCCAACAGCCGATGTTATCCCCTTTGTTTTATCACGATTGCCCGGAATTAGATGATTCCATTCATCACATACAATCTCCGTACCCGAGAATCCGTATTTATCGAGAGTTTCTCTCAGTGCCGTCACCGAATGTCTGAAATCATCAAGCGACGTTATGCTGTTGTTATATTTGTGAAAAGCAAAAAAGTCAAGCGGTGCATTGTTCTCACCCGATGAAATGTATTCAAGAAAATCACGAATATATTCGGCGTAATACAAAGTACCCGAACGCAGATTACCCGGCCAGTATTCGCGCTCATCGCGGGTTTCTTCGGCAAGTCCGACTATAGAAATTGCGGCATAGCCGCCGATTTTAATTGTATTACCGAAACAGTTTTTCAAGTGATTTGCCGCTGTTTTGTAAAACTCGAAAAACTGTTCCTTTGTTCCCGTCCACATCGGAGTGTACTCGCTCGACGGAACGCCCTCGGGTTCGTTCCATATTTCCCAGTATTCTATGCCGAACTTAAATCCGTCTGCCCAACCCTCGTTATAATGGCGTATAATATGCTCGCATATTCTCGCCCATTTCGCAAAATCCTTTGGCGGATGAACATAGTTTTTCTTCTTTCCGTGATCAATCGATTCACCGAGACGATAATAAACCTGCGCTCCTGCTTCTATAGTTTCTTTAACATAAATATCCGTATAATAAAAATCATATGAATTCGGGTCATTCTCGTCCGCGTCAAAGTTTCTGAAAATACAATGTACATCGACAAACACGCCCTGTCCGAACGGATATGCAACATCGTGATTTCGTGCATACGGAATATTCAGTTCTCTTATTATATCCGCACTGTTTTCCGAAACGTTATAATCACCGACAGCACCGCCGTTTATTGCGTGCATCGGCTTTATCTTTTTCCCTGTTGTTTTTGTATAATCAATATTGATGTTCATTCTGTCATTCTCCTGTCAGTTTATTTTTTCGGTTCCCACGGGGCGAATATACCGCCCGTTATTATGGTGATAGAATTTAATAGTCTACGCCGTTTAAATAATTGTTTTGGAAATCTGATGCTGCCTTTTCTAAAAGTGCGGCACAATCAGCGTCTTTGTTTGTCAATACCTCTTGAACACAACCATCCAATATCGCATAAAGCTCTTGTGCGCACACCGGCTCTTCGGCTTTGATTTTTGCAGGGCAATTCGCAACAAACTCGTTATAAAGCCGCACATGATTCGGATTGGAATTTGCATACTTGTCAATGAGCTCGTGTTGCGCTTTAACACTCTCTGCATCTTGCGACCAAACGCTCATACTCTTTATCCCGACAAGCATACCGTCCGAAATATTCGATTCGATTGTATCTTTGGTATTTTTTATAAATTCGTCTGTTGCGTTATATGTGCTTGACGTTTCGGTCCAGCGAATAACCGCATCAATCTGGTCGTCCGATGAACCGCTTTTAACCGCCGTAAGGTACCCACCTAGCAATGTAACGTGTTCTTTCGGTCCCGACGGCATAGCCATTATTCCAAGCTGATCCGGAGTCATACCGTAAGATACAACCTGCCTTGGAATGTCACCTGCCGAAATCTGCATTGCCGCACCGCCTGTTGCAAATATCTTTGAATATTCCGCACCGTCAATCAATGCATTGCTCGGAAGAACATCATACTTCCATTTTAAATCCTTTACATATTGCAAAGCCGCCTCACATTCGGGCGAGTTAAATGTTGCCTTCCACTTTCCGTTCTCATCCTTTTTCATAAATTCTGTGCCGAACGACCACGCAAGCGGAGTAAACATCCAACCACCATAATTTGTAGAGGACGGGAAAACAAATCCCGGCTTACCTGTTGCCGCCTTTATTTTCTGTGCGAATTCAGCAAGCTCGTACCAATCCTTAGGCTGTTTCGGCGTGCCGTCAGCCTCTGTAAGACCCGCCGTCTCAAACATCTCGGTATTATATGCGATGCCCAAAACGTATGAGCTTATCGGCAAGGCATAAATTCTTCCGTTCCTGCTTACAACATCCAATACCGCTTGGTTGAACATTCCGTCATAACCGCGTTTTTTTAATACATCTGTTAGGTCAGCAGCATAATTTGAATCTATTATCAAAGGAACTTCGGTGTAATTTGCCCGAAACAACGTCGGCAATTGTCCTCCTGCCGCCTTTGCCATAAAAGTTTTTAAGTCAAATGTCCAATTGTCCGGCTGAATAACAACATCCGGATTATCCTTTTCAAACCTTTCTTTTTTGGCGTTAATATTATCTAAATCCTTGCCCTCTTTTGTCGGCCATGCTCCTATCGAAATAATCGTTCTTCCCTGATCGTCCTTTTGGGCACTTTTATCAGTTCCGCAGCCTGCAAGCATAGTTGCCGCAAGTGCCGCAGCCAAAGCCGCAGCCGTAATTTTTTTAAATAAACTTTTTTTCATTTTCAAATTTTCCTCTTTTATTTTTATTTTTTAATGTTTTTGATTTTTACGGGACAGTTTGAATTCGTCACCGCGAGGTGTTTGCCCACCATGCGTTTATCCGCATTGTTTACGTCATTTGTTCGTATGCTCGGGCGGAGTAGAACCCCTCCCCTACAGAAAATCAAAATAATTTTTACATTACGGTTGGGCTTGGCAACCGTATGGGCAACGGGCAATCAATTCATTAAAATTATTTTGATTTATCCGTTGCAGATGTTCCGTATAATTCGCATACACACCGTTTGATGAATCCACCGTGGGACGTCGGGGACGCCGTCCCCTACAGGAATGTAATATCCATTCCGTTGGCCGTAGGGGCGGATATACCGCCCCGTGAGTTATATGATTATTCTGTCGGCTGTTCCGTTGCCGTTGTCGTCACATCATAATCAAGATAATTTGCAACCGGCAAAAGTGTATTGCCTCGCCATACATAGAATTTTATCTTTGCCGCATTGGGCGTTGCACAGGTCAAATTCTCTTGTGACATATCAAATACACCTGGATTGATTTGCTTTGAAATAATGTTGACATCAATCAACCGATTATCTATGTCATATGCGCATTGCATAATACTCGCCGTATAGTCGTCACCCGAGAAATTCGTTCCTTTTACAACAAGCTTAAACTTATCCGCCGCCGTTACATCATTCAAAACCTCTGCACCCATCGGATAATATCCCGCCGTTGTTGTTATGTTTCCGTATGGTGAAAGATATGTTCTCGAATTGACCCACTTATAAAGTCTTGCCTCGGCAAGCTTTAGAGTTCCCTCGGCAGATTCAACGCTTATCTGTATGCTGTACGGCTCTGTCATTTGCAGATACGATGATCTCTCTATATCAAGGTTTGAACCGACCGAAACATTTATCTTCTCGCTTGGCAATAACGCCCTGTTAAACGATACCAAAACAGATGTCTTGTCATCGGATAATGTATAGGTCGGCATCAAAGCCGTTTCACTGTCCGTTGTAATACTAATACCGTTTGCACTTAAAAGCTTTCCGGAGAAATTAAGCTTTAACTGTTTTGTTGTCGCCTTGCACGAGCCGCCGATTATGCTCTCCGTTTCGTCTGCGTCAACCGCCGTAATGTTCGCAAGATACGTGTTATTTATATCGCCAACCTCATAAACGGCGAGGTTATCAATCAAATGCTGAGCGTTTGACGGTGTAATACGATTACTCTCGCTATTAAATCTGAATACAAGTGCCTCTATATCGTTTGCCGACGCAAGGTTTGTGTCATACGGTGCCGATTCAACCGTTGTTCCGTCCTCATATGTAACGGTCAGGGTTTCTCTGAGGACGTTTCCGTTCGGCTTGATGTTAAGCTTAATATGATGCCACTCACCCATTGTGTAAGCGATATTTTCATTTTCATTATCCTTTGATACCGCATCCTTTAAATTACCTGTGCCTTCATCATAATATCCCGATGTACCGTTTCTGAATCTGAAACGATCGGGCGCACCCGTGCTTGCAAGCGGTTTATTTAACAATATTATTCTGTTGTCATAGTTATTTGTGTCGTTCCATGCTCCCGTTGTACCCTTGGTATCTTCAACCATGCCGGCTAAATCCGTTCCGTCTAATTTTGCACTTAGCTTATAGGGAAGAATATTTCCGCTCTCAACCAATCCGAGCATAAGTGATTGCTCTTGACTTGTCTTATAGTCAAACTCAATATTAAACTCTCTTCCCGACTTAATCGGAACGTTCAGCATATGCTCAAGCGAGCCTGCGCCCGATTTGCCGCAGTTTACCATCAAAGCTTTGTCCGATGCCTCTCCGCTTCTGCCGGCACCGTTTGCAAGAGCAATGCTGTACGGCTGTCTTTCGACAAAGGTTTTGTTTAAATCGTATGGATAGAACCAATCCGGCATATCAACGCCGACCGGGTTTCCGTTACCTGTCGTCCCCTCGCCGTATGTTCCTCTGCAGGCATTGTCAAAGTTTGAATATGAGTTATAGCTATCCTCGGTATAAACCTTGACATTATCGAACTGTATGGGTTGGTTTTCATTTATTTTTTCAAGATAAAGTCCTATTCCGCCGAATCCAGGCGTAACCTTAAGCTTTCCGGTATTGATATCATACGAGGTTGCATATGACGGAGCATTCTCGTTTAATGTTGAACCTCCTATATTAAAGTTTCTCGGATCATACGGAAGCTCAACCGTCTTATCACCGACTGTTAAGAAATACTTCGCCGCCTCGGTGTCAACCTTAACCTTTATATGCGTCCAATCCGAGGTTGCTGCAGGAAATGTTGAATCTATTGTATCAACATAAGTCGGTCCATAGGTTGAATGCGGTGATCTGATTGTACTGTACGAATACTTTGCCGCATCCATGGTTGTTCCGAGGACGTGAGATCTTGTAAGGCTCTCCTTACGACTGTTAAATCTTGAGGTCCCCGACTCTTGAGCATCCGAAACACGATAGCTTCGCCAATCCGTCACCCAATCATTTGAAAGCCATGTATCTTTGTCAAAGCCTTCTGTTTGCTCTGCTTCCGCAAGCTTTTGTGTATAATATCTGTACTGTGCCCAATCCTTATTATTGGTCGGTTCTTGAACGGTTGTGCCGTTCGGCGTCA
Source organism: uncultured Clostridia bacterium (assembly GCA_934454215.1). Taxonomy (GTDB): domain Bacteria; phylum Bacillota; class Clostridia; order UBA1381; family UBA1381; genus Ornithomonoglobus_A. The sequence continues at coordinate 14,004 of CAKSGG010000055.1, read as the reverse complement.
AGACCTCCCAATAATCACCGGGAACATAATTCTGCGGCAAAAAGTCGCGTGCCTTTAAAAGATGCAAACCCCATTTTCCGCCGTTCGACTTAACGTCAAATTCGATATTGAACACACCGCCCTTTATTGGCTCGTCAAACTTCCATATTGCCATATCATTTGTGTTGACCGCAAGATTATTACCATGCTGTGTATCGCTCTCTGTCAACTTTGTCATGTTTTGGGCATTTGAGTAACCGAAAAGATTGCTGACAACACCGTTGGGAAGTCCGCCGTTATAATTCTCAAAGCTTTCGTTCACATAATAACGTTTTTTGTCAATTCTGTTTTGTTCGTCACCCTCGGTCGAAAAGCTTATTACTTCGGGGAATTTTCCGCTGATTTTTCCTTTATAATAATCGGCGAATTCCCCGTTTTTCGTTGAAGCCTTCAAGCCAATCGTATATGAGCCTTTTTCCAAATTACCTAAGGTAAACTTAATTTCCGGCTTATCGGGATCACCTTCTACCTTTGTTATTCCGCCGTCTATTATATCTCCTTTTGAATTTTTGAGTTCAAAATCACTTGTCTCGTACTCGGCTCCTTCGGCAACAGCGTTTATCGTTTCCGCCATTGCCATTTTAACAACGCCGCCGTTTAAAGCAACGCCGCCTTTGGCATAATCCGCCTTTGCCGGAATTTCGCCGAGCTCGCTTTGGCTGTGACGAATATAAATATTATCGATAAGAATCTCATTATCGACTGCGCTGTTTCTTCCCGATGTATTAATGTTTATACGTTTTGTTCCGGTATTATCGTTTCCTCTTGTGCTTATTTGCTGTCCGTCTAAATACAACACCGACTCACCCGTTTCGGCATTGTAAGTAATCGTAATCTTGTGCCAGCTATTTGCAATTTGCGAAATATCAGTGCCGGTTGATGTGCTTGTTCCCGCATTTATCACGCCGTCTGATACGCCTGTTTCATTTATCGACATAAGCCGACGATGGTCATAGTCATACATAGGGTTACCGTTTTCATCATCTTCTTTGAAATAATCCGTCGGATTGTCGTTTACAAGATTCGGAACACGCTCGATATAAAAATAGCTGTTTTTATCGTTTGCCTCAACATTCCACGGGAACTTCATATCAAAGCTTATGGTGATTGTGCCCTTTCGTATTACCTCGTCAAATACCCATGTCATTGCTGCGCCGCTTAGACCGCTTTCCGAATTTTTCACGATTTTTATCGCTGTGTCGTCTACATCCGACGTATCGCTCGCCACTCCGTCCGCCTGGTTTTCGAATCTCTGGACAGTTAATCCCGCCGGAAGCGATGTCGATTGTTGTTTCAACGTCTTTGAATAACCGTACAGAGTATCAAACACATTGATTACATCCGGCTGGCTGAACGGCTGTGCCGAAACGTTTAAACCTGTGCAAAGCGATAAAGTCATCGACGCACCAACCGATAAAGCCAATAGTTTCTTTAAATTTTTTGTCATTTTCATTGTTGTCATCCTTTCTTTTTAAATATATTTAGATTTTAATTTTATTTTTTCACATTTTTATTGTAAAACGTTCTCTGTAGACAAAGCTATTTTCAGCAAGATATTGTTTTGAATTGACCGCCCTTCGCCCGGTTACGTCTGCCGCTCCGGACGGCAATGTAACAATATCTTGCCGCAAGCATTATAAAACCAAGTTTGTCTATATACTTATCATTATTGCAAAACGTTTTCGCTGTTGACAAGAGCCCTCTCGAGCGACGGATACTTCCAAAGGAAGTATTTGTTCTCGACCTTGGGCGCATTCTCATCTTCCGACCCGCCGTTAATCGGAAGGTCTATGCTCTCGGTCAACGAGCCGACAAAGTCCGCATCTATCACGATTCGCTTAAACTTAAAATCTTTCATAATCGGCACATTGGTTTCTACTCCGTCAACCATACACTTTTTATATTCATATTGAACCGCACCGTATAAAAAATCCGCCGCCGAGGAATCGTTCTTTGAAAACGTAATCTCGCTTGTTGCATTTCCGTCAGTGTCAAAACCGCTGATTGACAACGCTTTTGTTCTGTCGGTCACGAACGATATTTCATCGGACAATAAGGATCTGACTTTATCCGAGAGCTTTGATTGAATACCGGTGTTTACCTCTAACTTATAATTTGACATTTCTTCGAGCATTTGAGGGAATGTGCATATAACGGTTGAGGTTTTATCTTCGTTTGTTACAACCGATACATCAAAATCCTTTGTCCACGTGTTTTCGTTGAGAATGATGCACTTTTTAAGCTCGTCGGCATCCTCTGTCACCAATGTATTGAACTTGATTTCCGCATATGATGTCATTGCTGTTACCTTTTCCTCGGTTTTAAGCTCTCGTCCGAGATTGTCAAAAAGCTTGATATTTATTACCTCGGGGCAAGGCAAATTCATTTTTGTTCTGACCGAAATGTTATCAACCGCCGCCGAATATCCGACCTTGGGGACAAAGCCGATACCCATACCGTTAATCGATTTATTCGAAAAGTACGGCGAGGTATAGCTTATCGTTTTTGTTTCGTCATTGTCGAATACAAACTCAATTTTTGCGCCATCCGCACCGTCTGTGCGAACCTTTGCAAAGACGTGATGCCACTTGCCCGATTCAAGGGTTATGCCGTCAGCCTTTTTGGTCGGATTTGCCGTTGCCGAATCGGCAATATAGACATCTCCGAGTGCGTCAACCTTTAAGAATGCGTTTTGCACATTATTGCCCGAATCGCTCGGCGTTGAAAGATAAAATCTTATATCGCCGCCGTCAACACTCGGCAAGGTAAAGTCAAAGTCGATATTTCCGTCCGCATCAGACAATATCTCTGAATCAAATTCGGTCATATATCTCTGTACGGTTCTTGAATTCTCATCACTCTGTATTCCGAAAGCCTTGCCGCCGTTTTGATCGCCTATACTCTTTGCGTATTTGGCGTCCCCCGATGCTGAAAAGCCGTTCGGAAGAATTCCGCCATCCGATACATAATCGTCAAAGTCGTTCTCATAGACGCTTCCGTCAACCTCTACTCTTTTAAAATCGGTTTTAAACGCCAATGCGTCACCCGACACCGCACCTGTGAGCTTGCCCCGAACATTGTTTGAAAGCCTTATTTCATATCTTCCCGGTTCTATCGCACCGTTGAAATTGACATCAAAACCGCCGCCGTTTGCATCGGGCGTTATCGAAAAATTCGATATGCTTCCGCCGCCCTTTTGACGTATGTCGATATTATCTTTTGTCAGCATCCCGGTATCAACAAAGTCGGATAAATGAATTTTTAACATTCCGTCATTTAAGCCAACACGCTCATCGCTTGTGATATTCATATCAAGGCTTTCTTCGCCGCTAAATCTGTGAATACGTACATTGTCCAAATACGAACCCTGGGGATTAGAACCCGTTCCTATTTCATGTCTGAAGCCTATTGTATGAAAGCCCTGTGACGCACCGAAGTATATCGGTGTTTCATTCATCTTTTCACCGTCGAGATAGATGTTTACATAACAGTCATCGCCCGATAAGCCCGATGTTATAATATCGTATCTGTGCCACTTTGTGAAATCTACTTTTTTATCGCTTTTCAGATAGTCCCATCCGAGCATACTCGTTGTGTCCTTGCCCGGCTTTTGGAACCACGCAAATTCATTCACACGTCCGTTAAGCATGTGCAAAAGGCTGTAACCCGATGTACCGGTTTCCGTCCGCCTGGGTAGAGTTGCTGTTCCCCACTTACGCTGATGATAAAATATCGTATAAATCCTTTGCGAGTCACTCAAAAACTTTGAGTCAAAGCTGATATGCAGGTTTCCCGTATTTATCGACTGTCCGAAATAAAAGTTCGGTTCGGAATAATTCAAAGCCTTTAAAACCCTCTGATGTTCATCATCGGCAAAAGCCGAGCCGAATTGGTTATAGTTTCTGACAAGATAGTCCCAGTTTTCATCGGGCATAATGTCCGAACCCACCTCGGCGGTGTAATCGTTAAAGTTATAAAACTTGTTTATTTCCTTGCCGTCATCGGCATAAGCCACCGCCGCCGCAAGCATAATCATAAGCGCAATACAGCATATGGCAAAATTTTTAATCTTTTTCATATATTAAGTCACCCCTCTTGTTATTTTATAAGCTTAAGTACGGTAAACAGGCTTGTATCTTTGTTTAAGCCTATTCCGCTTGCGTATTCAATCCAACCGTTTCTGCCTTCGCCGTCGTCCTCGTTTATCAAGAACGAATATCCCATTGTGTCGCCCTCTTTCGGCTGTTGATTCGGAAGCAAGAGATCCTTCCAGGGGATTCTCACCTCATAAATGGTCTTGTTGCCGTTTCTCTTAACCATAACCTCTGTATTTTCGACCGCACCCTCGGGATAATGACCGTCCTGTGATAAGTACCTGTATACAGCCGGACCTGTCGGCGAAAGAGCAACGCCTATTTCATGGAATGTCGTGCCTGCCTGACCGATAAGGACAACTCCGCTGTCTTTAAATATAATACCGAACTGTATTGAGTCACCGTTCCAGTTTGAACTTGGCGGACTTACATTCCTGAATATATCATCCGTTACCTCGGCATACATATAAAGGTTATCTTCGTCCCATTCTATTGCGCTTCGTCCCGATAAGTCATCGGGGCCTTTCCAATTCGGAAGCCTTTTTATCTGTTCAAGGCTGTCGGCGTACATCGATGAATCATACTTCCATTCACCCGGTTCCAAAACGCCGTCAATTGTCGGTTTTTTCTCGGCGTATGTCGCAACGGTAAAGTCGAGCGGCTGAGAGAATTTATATATGTTTTTATCCTCGTTGGTCAGCTGATACTCAAACGTATACTGTCCCTTTTTGACAAGCTTGGGCAGGTTAAATTCAACCTCGCCGGTTCTTCCTCTCGGAATCAGACCTATGTCTATGTCGCCCATTCCGTCAAAAAGGCTCGGCCCCGTGAACTTTATCTTTCCTTTAAGCGATGAGTTCGCCGAAACGTTTTTGACCTTAAGCTTGCCTTTCCAGCGATTTATGTCATTTCCCTCGGCAAGCTCACATTCAAGTTCAACCTTGACCGGCATATCCGATTCAATTACATAATCGAGAGATTGAACCGTTTTATCTCCGTCCTTGATATTAAGCTTTATTGTATATTCCGTACCGACCGGGGCGTAATTTTTAAGAGTAACGTTTCCCGTTGAACCCGCTTTTAAATCCGTTGTTTCGACAATCTCGGCACAGCTCGGTGCAACAGCCTCTATCGAATAATCTTTATCCGAATAATTATTCACCAAAACGGTTGTCGTATTGTCGACCGCACACTCGGTTTTTATTTCGTTGTATCCGATAAACGTCTTATTGTCGACTATCTCCACACCGTTTATATCGCCCAAGATATATACCGGTGCGGATTTTGCACAGAATGTAAACAAGCCGTTATTGCCATAGACCTCTTGTTCGTTGCCCCATTCGTCATAATACGTTACCTTATCCGTATTTAATTTAAGGGTTACAACTCTCTCGTCACCTGTTGAATGCAGTGTGATAAACTTTTTATCCCACTTTCGGCTGTTATACTCGTTTATTTGGACTATATCGTCATCGCTTTTATAAAACTTTACAAAGTCTGACTTTGCCATAACATAATTCATTGCGGTAACCATAAGCGCCGAATCGCGAGGAAAGCCGTATGTTCCGTATCTTTTGTTACCGTCATACGATGACTCTACGTGTCCAAAGCTTGACTCTCTCTGGTTATCCTGATAACCGATTCTGTCATAGTTATAGAGGCATACAATATCATCCAATGCGTTGTTCGCCTTATAATACAGCACATATCTGACATTCAGAGCGCCCTGAACATACGGCGTTTGAACATAGCTGCTCGTTGTTGTATATCCCGCCTCGGTTATCATCGCTTTGGGTTCGGGCACTCCCTTTGCGGTATACATATCCTTGAGGGCTTGGATCTCCGCCGGACCCGCCGTACCCTCGGGTGCGGAGTACATATATGAATGTATGGATATTGTGTCAAACGTCTTCCACATTCCGGCTTCCATTGCCTGTTCAAAAAAATGCTTGCCGCCTATATAATTTGACGTGGTATATTCTTCTCCCTGATATATTCCCGTTACGCCGGGGCCTGCCACAATTGCATTTGGGTTCACCTCTGTTATAGCTTCGTGCGCCGCCACACCCATTTTCGTCCATGTATAACCATTGTCTATGTTTACATTATAGTTAAAATTAGATAGGTTAGGCTCGTTCCATACCTCAAAACGAGGGGTAGTCCCCTTTGTTACCTCGGCAACGGTTCTGCAAAACGTCTTCCACTTTTCAAGCTGTTCCGGGGTTTTGGGCATTTCTCTATAAGCCAGCCCCGGCGCAACCGTACTGCTTGTTCCCCAAATAAGGAAGTATGCGTTCATTCCTTTTTCCGTCAAAAGCTTATAGGGATATGCGCAAGTGCTCTTGCTCCAATCGGGTTCACCGGAATCGTTTAACATATCACGCCAGCTCACATTCAGGCGTGCGCCGAACGAATTTGTCAGTGCAAGTGTATCGGCAAGCATTTTTTGGCGTTCTTTAGGATAAGATGTCCACGCAACCGAAAATGAAATATTATCGTCCTTTATTCCGTTCGGGTCTGTTTTTAAAATGGCAACCCTTATCGGTCTGAATGTGCTGTCAATGCTTTTATCTTCAGACGATACATAGACCTCATACCAATATCTTCCGCATTTTTGAACCTCGCCTGCGTCGATTGAAAAGTTCTTGCTCTCTTTCGGCTTAAAGGTTACGTCTTCCGTCTTTTCAAAAACCACATCGTATGAATCCGACACTATCCTGTGACGGATATTAACCGACTTTTCGGTATCGGAAAGGTTTTCGATAACCGAATCAACCTCTTTTTCGTCTATGTACCACTCAAAAGAATTTGACGAACGCTTGGTCCTTGCCGACTTTACATAAATCGGGTTCTTTGCCGGTTTTTTCGTTACCGTTACCTTGCGTATTCCGACCTCGCCCTCTGATATCACGTCTGTTGTGCCGAGGTTTGACGGTTTTAGGGTAATACTGAAATCATACTTTCCGTCAAGCTCTTTGTTGAACTTAGCGTTTTGAACGGTGAATTTAAGAGTGCTCCATGCTCTTTTGCTGCTGCAAAATACCATTCTCTCCTCATAAATTTCCGCTTCGCCATAGGTATCGCAATTCACCTGAAAAAACGATGACAAATCATCATAATATTCTATCTCGAATTCATACTCTGTTCCGTCAAATTCGGATTTCGGCTTAAAGTCATCGGAAAAAATGAAGTTAAGCTGTGCTTTTGTCTGGCTGTTTTTCGGGTCAAGCACCCAACAATACTCACCGCCTCTCATTCCGACATTCGCACCCTCGACCGAGCCGAAATTAACATATGAAAATCCGCTCGATTCAAAGTTGTCATCAAGAAAAGCCTCAGCAACATTCTTATCCGAACTGAATTTATGCTCCGGCTTTTTCTCTGCGCCGAATCCGTTCGGAAAGCACAGCATTATCGCAAAAGCCGAAATCAAGGCTGTTAATCTTTTAAAATGTTTCATTTTTTTGTCACTCCTCTCTTATGCTTTCAAACGCCCTTGCTATGGGCTTAATATTATTCGTATCTTCAACCGCTATTATTTTTAACTTATCGAATTTTGTATCCGGCTTTATTCCGTTGACCGAAAAGACCTTTTTATTATCGCCCGAGGTTACTCCGCTGTATTTATACTTATAAAGCGTCTGAACCAATCTGTCGTCATCATAAAGGGCGATTATCACCCTATAATCCGACGGCTCTGTTGTTTTTTCAAAGTCAATCATAAACTTAAACGATGATATATTTATTTCATCTTTTGAGATTGTTTCATAGACATTTTCGGTATCGTTATCTTTTATAAAGCTTATTTTCGGAATATCCGAATCGCCGTCAATGTCTGTGGCATCGCCCTCGACAACATAATACGGTTCTCTTGTCACCTTAAACTTGTTTCCGCTTACTATCTGTGCCGAGTCTATCCTGTTTCCCAGCATATCATAGAATTTAAGATTATTTATGTTTGTCGAAAAGCCTTTGCCTTGGCATATCTCCCACGGGCTTATATACTGTGGTTCGGATTTTGTCGTTCGCATCATATACACCTTACGTTTCGGCGTTGTATATTTTGATATAAACGTCAGGGTCGAATACTTTCGTCCGTTCTCGAGATTATCGGTATATTTCATATAATCATCAAGCATCTCGGCGTCTGTCGCACCCTCGGTCAGCTTGTTATATGCTGCCGCCGCAAGATACGAATATTTCGCCGAATACGGAACCGTATCGTCCCAGTTATTTAGCATACCGAATTTATATTCGTGTTCGTTATCCCGAACGCCGTCATCGATAAAGTCATAGAACCAAACCTTATTGGCAGGGTCCGCCGTTTTTATTACGTCAAAACCTCGCATAAGCTTAATTGCCTGCTGCCAATCCCGATCCGCTTGTTTTTCATAAATCGGGTTTGAATCGGCGTCTGTTCCGACCTCTTTCATACCTGTCGAAACCCCGTTAGGAAACATTGCGGTGGAAAGTCCGAACTCGGTACACCACGCGCCGTCTTTAAGCTTAAAGTCATATGTGTTTCCGGTTACCGCGCCCTTTGCCTTTGTCCACTTATCCACGTTGTTTGCGCCGAACTCCATACCGCCGGTTATCAAGCCCTTATAGCTTTCGATCTCCGCCGCAACTCCGTCAAATTGGTTGGTTACATATGTTCCCTCGTATCCGTTTTCGGTGTCCTTTCCGTAATACGGATGTATGGCAAAAACATCGAAAAACTGTCCGTTGCCGTATTGCGCCGCATCCTCTGAATTTTTAAGATTATCAAGCGTTAAATCCATATATTTTCTCCCTGCCGACCACCACCAATAGCTTTGCATGGAAAAGCCGCCTATCATATAATCCTTTTGCAGCTCTGTTTCGGCTCTCGCCGCACCTTTGTATCCCTCAATCAGCATATCCGAATACAGCTTTGCCCGATACCTGTAATTCTCGCTGTTTGAAACGTTTGTTGCGTCAACCTCTTTGTCGGGGTCGATATTCGATATTCCTATATCAGGCTCGTTCCATATCTCAATCTTTTTCACCGTACGGCGAATCTTATCCTCTTTCAAGAGGTTATAAACAAAGTCGCCGTAATGCACCGCCGCCTCTTTTGTCATAAGCGTTGGGTTTGATAACATTCCGTCATAAATTCCGTTTCGTCCGAGCGGTATGAGCAAAACGTCAATATTATACTTTTCCGCCGCATCCAAAAGAGCCTCTTGGCGTTCGGTCAGCTTATACGCCCCCGGCGTTTTCTCGTAATAATACCAGGCAATGACATCTCTCAAAGCACCCATTCCCGCATTTTTCATCAAGGATAATGCAATATCGGCATCACCTTGATCCGGATTGGTGACGTGTAGGTTTGTACCCATACTTTCGTTCAGCACGGTGTTTTTCATACACCTCGAAAACGGAATCGACATCTTTTCTTGGCTGATACCGCCCGAGTTATAAATTTCGACATCAAGGCTGTACAGTCCATACTCGACCTTTGGCGCCGTTATGTTAAACGACTTATTCGAATCGGCACTAATCGAAAAATTCTTTATCTCGCTGTGTATCTCGCTCTTTGTCATTTCCTTGTCGTATTTATTGAGGGTATACTTTAGCGAAAAGCCTTGCGAATTTGTGCTTTTGTTATTCAGGTCAACCTTAAACGACGGCGTTTCGTCACCGAAAAATATATTGCCCGGGTTGTTTGAGCTCACCTGTGTTTTTATCGGCGAATATGTTCCGTTTTGATAAATATTCACTTCCGAAATCGGGACGGAATAGCGCGAATTAACATAGCCGTCGGCGTTTGACAAATCGCTCTCTGCCTTATGGGTCAAAATCTTCAAATCCGCAAAATCCGCTCCGCCGTCCGATGTGTTTATCGCCGCGTCACAAAGCACAAATGTTTTTGTTATTGTATCGCCGCTGTTGTACAGGCACACCTCTTTTGTATTAACAATCTCGCCGCCGTCGGTTTTGTACCTCAGATAAAACCAACCGTAACCGACATCTTGATATTTTATATCAACAAATACGTTTTTGCCGTTTTCACAAGTCAGAACGCTGTCGCCGTCAATGTCAACCGATATAACGCCTTTGTCCTTTTTAACAATATAACCGCCGGAGCTGTTTTTGCCCGTTACGCAATTCAGCTCTAACCCTTTATCGGTTATATCATCATTATAAACGAACACAGCGCCGCTTGACTTTTCATTGCCGCTTACAAATTCAAGTCTTGCCGAGGACTGTTTCTCGACACTATCAAAGCCTATAATATTAAGCTCGTCAATACATATACTCTTTAACAGGCTTTTTGTTAGGTAAAACTTTATGCCGCATACTCTGTTAAAATCTGCGGTATAACTCCTTTGAGCCGTTCCGCTTCCGCTGACAACAGTATAGCTCTTTGCGGTTTTGTCAACATACAGCTTGATTTTATTCCACCGCTCTGCTGTGTCGGTCAGGCTTATTTCGCTTATTGTGCCAAATCTGCTTGTGCCGCTTGACGAATACGAAATTTTCTCATCTTCCCATTGAAGCACGTTTATGTCCTTGCCCGACTCATCAATAAAGCTAAGTCTTGACTGGGCATCGCCTTTAACAAAAAATTCAAGCATAAATTTATCCGCATCAATTGGCGAACTAAGCGTTTTTGAACAGCTCACCGGTTTCGAACCGGACGCTGTGATTTTTAAACAGCCTTTGCTTTTTCCGCTTGCCTCGTATGTAATATTGCTTTGCGTATCGCTGTCCGTTTTCCATACATTTCGCAAGGATGCGTCCGAATAATCGTCAAAGCTCTCACTAAACAAGGTGTCATTCGCCGCATACACCTGCAAGTTCGGCATATTCTGTATCGAAAAGCTTACAAACAGAGCCGCCGCAAGAAAAATGCTCATTATTTTATATCTTGGCATAATGCTCAATCCCCTTATTTGTAAACAATAATTTCTCTTACACGTCCGCTGTAAGCGCAATATACAACAAGTGAACAATCCTCGCCGAAAACATCGTATGTTTTAATATCGTTTATACTGCCCGAATAAATCTTTTCTTTTGTCGGTGAATCCTTTTCATAAATCGTAACGGGTACACCGCCCTTTGGCATTGTGGATTTTCCGTCACGAGCATCGGATAATGTATATGCAATCGAAAGCATGCTTCCCTTTATTGTCTTTGCATAACCCTTTGCAAGCTGTGCATGATCCACGCGCCAGCCGCCGAGACCGCCGACCGTACTCTCTGTGGGCGGGTTTTCTCTGTACCAATATCTGTTCGGATCGGTATAACTGCCGTAACTCTCAAATGTACGTGTCCCGCAATCAAACATTTTTGTTATGTTGATCGCCGTCTTTCCGCTGTAATCCGTATCGACCGTGAAAATATCACCCTGTTTTAAGGCATTCGCCTTTTCTTTCATCGTTGAATCGATAAAGAAAGTAACTTCGCCGCCCTCTCTCTCGCATTTCAACACATCTTTTATCATACCGTCCGAATCAATTTCGGTGTATATTGAATCAAAGAGCAAGCAGTAATCATACGCCTTTGTCGATGTCTGTTTTACAACTATTGCCTCACTGTTCCACGATTCGTCCGACCATTTGTATCCGACAACATTATATCTGTGCCAATCCGATAAAATCAGCGAATTGCTGTACATGCTGTCATCGTCATCGCGGCGGTCACCGTTAATATAGATATATCCGTCCGCACTTACCTCGGGGACCATAAACATTTTTGTATAGCCGTTTTGCCACATCATATCTATTCCGAGCCACGAATTCGATGCTGAGAAATACTTCTCACCGCTTCCAACCTCTGTCAGACTGTTGTCCTTATCCTCGTTTGTTCCGCAGTTCGCCGTGTCCATATTGGTAATATCATTATTATCGTTTAGCGAATATCTGATAATTTGCGGTTCAATTCTTACATATTGGCGGCTCTCGTCAAGCTCGTTTGTACCGGGCAGAGCCGAAACAACCGCACGATATTTTTCCGCTTTGTATTTTTCTGCGTCTATGGTTATGCTGTCCGCCATATAGAGCTTATGCGCTTTTCCCTCTGTATGGTCATAAATATCAAGACAAAGTGAATATTCGCCGAATCCTTTATCAATCAAATATCCTTTCTTTAACCATCCGACCTTTAAATCATCACTGTTTTTTTGCGTGATATATACTATCTCGCCAAAATTATCAAATGTTACCGAATAGGTTTTTCCCGCTTTTATATCTCCGTTTTGTCTTTCAAATGCCGCTTTGTCTATTTTATACACTTTTCCGTCAACGGTAATTTCACGCTCGGTATTGTTTGTCGATGATACGGAAAGGTCTTTCTTTTCGTTACAACAAACTATCTCAATGCTTTCATTATTATCCGCTTTCGCAATCAGCACTGTTGCCGGGAAAGTCGTCGGAAGGCTTGAACTCATTCCGTTTGTATCGATAATATTCAAGTATTCGACATCATCGAGTTCCGTTTTGTTTGCGGAATTATAATAATCATATATCGTCTCCGTGTTTTTGTCATGCATTCCGATAACAAAAACCTCATAGCTTATGATGTTAATAAGATTAAATTCCGATGCCCCTCCGGCTTTGATAAACTCAATCTTACCCTTGCGTTCTTCATCTAAAAATTCTTGTATTCTGTCGCTTAAATGCGTTTCCATAACTTCTCCGTTAAAGAATACATCCGACTTTGCGGAAAAGCTTATTGTTTTGGTCTTAGAACCGTTGTCTGTATAATACTCAAGACTTCCGCCCTTTTCGTCAACCGATTTTATATCCTTAGAGCTTACGGTTATTTTATCCCCCTCATTCACTCTTTCCGCATATATAACAAGGTTATCATCATCGGATTTTTTATAGATATACTCAACATTTTGTCCGAAAAAGTCTTTTAAATTACAGCCACCGTCAACATAGAACAATTCGTTATCTATCTGAACTCTTCCGTCATCAAAGAATTTGTTGTCTAAACTTAGACTTGCAACCGTTCTGACCCGACCTGTCTTTATATATATTCCGTGATACGATTCAAACAATGTATCACCGGTCTTTACCCTCTCACCGGTAAACTCGGGAAGGTCAACCTGCATCGCCTTGTACAGCAATAACGCACATTCATCGACCGAAAGCTTATCGGCATCGGACGGTGTAATTCCGAATTTTGACCTTGACGCAATTTGAGTAAAGATACTCATAGAGCCGCCGTTATAATCTACCCACTTTCCGTAGCCCAATGCGTACACAAGCATTTTGCAAGCCTGTTCGTATGTAATCGCATCATTCGGGTTGAACATCTTATCTGCCGCCGGGCTTATAATTCCGGCCTCATAAAGTGCGTTTATATAACCCTCTGCCCAACAGTCGGTTTGAACATCGTTAAAATATACCTTACCCTTAACCTCACCCGTCTTTATCGCCTTGCAAAGGTATTCCGAAAAGTCCGCTCTTGTTACCGCCTTTGTTTTTACTTCGTCCTCGGTCATATCAATAATTCCGAGATATGACAGAACATAAAGCTCTTTGGACGTTCCGCCGTTTTCAACGCTTTCGGTCTCGGCGGCATACGAGAATGACACCGATGTCGCCAAAATCATCAAACATAATAATATAGAATTAAATCTTTTTAAAATCATAGGTTCTCCTCCTTTATTTCGATTCGTTTCTTATTTGATTTTCTGTGTTGCAAGATATATAATTTTTGCCGCCTCCGCTCTTGTTGCCGGATTTAACGGGTTAAAGTTACGGTTTTCATCTCCCGATACTATACCCGCTTTTGACATTTGCGAAACAGCCTCTTGCGCATAATCGGAAATATTCTCGCTATCGTTAAAAGCAATATCGCTTGTACCCGTCAAGGTATAATCGCCCGATTTTATCGC
>CAKSGG010000054.1 GCA_934454215.1 uncultured Clostridia bacterium | reverse complement strand
TGGGAGCTTTCGCAGATGATAGAGATAAAAGATGTTGACGGTTTCCGTGAGGCGCTCGAAAAGGCAAGAAAGGAAAATTCGCCTTTATATTGGGGGCTTAGGAAAGTGGTTAACAGATAAAATAAAAAACCTGTGTGCGGATTTTAAATGCGGCACAGGTTTTTTTATTGTAGAGATTTTCATTACTATTTATGCCAATGCTCTGCGGCGGAATGGAAATTATTATGAATATGAAAAATTTAATTTTAAGCATAGAGAAATCCAACCGGGATAGGGTACTATAAAAATATAGATGCGGGAGGGATAGATTATGACGTGCAGCGAAGCGATTATGAAGGCTGATGAGCTAAAGGCGAATGTTTACAGCGATGAACAAAAAATGAGGTGGCTTTCAGAGCTTGACGGAAAGATTATAAGAGAGGTTCTTGAAAAAGATACGGAGGTTTGCTATAGCTGCCCCGAAGATGAGAACCGAGAGCTGATTGTTGGCTTGCCTTATTGCGATATATATGTTCTTTATTTATGCGCTATGATTGATTTTTCCAATCGTGAGACGGCGGCTTATGAAAATTCGATGATAATGTTTAATTCAAGCTATGACGTTTTTGCAAAGAATTATATCAGAAACAATATGCCAAAAAGCGGCGGCACATTCAAAAATTTTATATAGGAGCGGAGTTCATATGAAGTTACCAAGGCTTAAAAATGATATACTCAGGCAGAAAAAATATATTATAAACTTCGGGGGACTTAATAAGGGGGTTAATGCTGCGGAGGGGGAGCTTTCGGAGTGCTTTAATCTTTCGTCATTTAAGCAGCCGTATATTTATCCAAGAGGCAAGAGAGAGGAAACGGGGGATAGTTTTGAAAACGCAACTTCTTTTTTTGCTCAGGGAGATTTATGTGTGGTTGACGGGGAAAGTTTCAAATATAAGGCTGCGGGCGATACGGAGTTTTCCGAAAAAATGAAGGTTACCGCAGGAAGAAAGCAGATTGCCAGAATTGGGGATATGATTATAGTTCTGCCCGATAAGAAATACTATGATGTTAAAAATAATAAAACAGGAAGCATTGTCGGCGAAATGAGCTTAGAGTGCGGGCGAAATAGTTATTGGTGGTCTATTAACGGCGGCAAAAATCTTGAAATATGGGACAAATTAGCTCAATATGTGCCGAGCGATTATCAGGACAAAACACAGGTTTTATACGGACAAATTGCCGCAGAACTCTATAAAAAAGGCGATACTCTCGATATGAGGTTAGGAGATATGTTTTCCGGCACTACAGGAATTTATGTTGCAGCGGTTAAGGCAACTGTCCGAAATGCTGTGAAAACGGTTGACAGTGCCGGCATTACAAGATACACTATGACATTTGATGATAACACATTTAGAACATTGAGCGGCGATGTTATTCAGTCTGCTTACGGAGGAACAGGCACACACATAATAAAAAAGACAGACGTTCCCGATATGAAACATATGTGCACTTTTGGCGGCAGAGTGTGGGGAACAGCGGATAACACCATATATGCAAGCGCATATTTAGACCCGCTTAATTTTGAAAAATTTGACGGGCTGAGCGGCGACAGTTATTATATAAACTGTTTATCGCCGGGGGAGTTTACAGGCTGCGCCGCATATTCAACGCACGTTTGTTTTTTTAAAGAGAACACAATACATAAGATTTACGGAAACCGCCCTTCAAATTTTAATATGGTTGAAATTAACGCTCCCGGGATTGAGACGGGCAGCGAAAATTTTGTTGCAAATGTTCGGGAAACGTTATACTACAAAAGTAATCAGGGAATTTGCGCTTACACGGGAGGAATGCCGACTGTTATATTATCGGGAAATTTCGGAAGCGAGCAATACACGGAGGCTGTTGGAGGAAGCGACGGGGAAAGACTTTATTTTTCGATGAAAAACAGCAGCGGAGAAAATGAGCTTTTTGTGTTTGACCCGAGATATAATTTGCTGCACAAGGAGGACAACACAAAAATCTTCGGAGCGGGAATGTTTAATAACGATTTTTATATTTTAAATCAGGCAGGAAAGCTTTGCAAGGTGAATGAAGATGCACAGCGCAGCGGCGTTAAATGGAGCGCCGTTCTTTCGGAGTTTAACGAGGTTATAAACGAGCGCAAAGGGTATTCACGGCTGCAGCTGCGTTGTGAATTGGAAGAGGGGGCATATATGGAGGTTGAAGTTTCGGTTGACGGTTCGCCCTTTAAATCGGTTAAAACTATTGCGGGTACAGGACAAAAAACTTGCAGTATTGCTTTGCCGACAAACCGCTGTGACAGGTTTAAGATTAGGTTGTCGGGAGAGGGTGGCTGCACTGTTATGAATATTGTTCGGGAATTTATAACGGGAAGCGAGGTTTGAGAATAGCGAGGTTGCTTCCCATTTTTCACAAAATTACGGCAGACGCCTTATTTTGCGGAATTTATGATGTTTGCCCGCACAAATTTGGGGGCGAAAGGAAAAATTATTACTATGTTGTGCCGACACTCTGCGGCAGGAGGGAGATTATTATGTTACCTATTTTTTCGGATATGGACAGCCTTAACACGGAAAACCCGAAAGAGGCTATTGCTCAGCTTATCAGGCATATAAAGAATTTGGAAAATCAGCTTTATTCATTTCTGACAAGCCTTGACGGAGACAATTTTTCGGAGAGCATAACGCTTGATGAAATAAAGGTCAGGCGGTTAACGGTTGAGGGTGGCACGGCGGGCAAGCTTAGTGTTGGAATAAATAAAGGAACAAACACTTTTGAATTTGTTTTGGTTGATAAAGACGGAGCAACGCAGATTAGTTATTAGGAGGGAAAGAATATGTCGATATACAAAGTTAAAGCATATGACAAAGACAGAGATTATTCAAACGAAATAAGGGAAGCGGCAAAAAATAAAAATTACACTCAGGCGGCAAGCCTTGAAAAGCTTAGAAATCAGAAAATAGCGGGCGAAAGACTTAATTACCCCAAGACTTATGACTATATTGATATAGGTAATGAAATTCAGAGCGGTATGCAAAATCAAATAGGTGCTGATGATTTGGGGGATTTGCTTCGGGCACGTGAATACAAGGCGGACACCAATTCGGCACTTAAACGCTTTGGTGATGATGAAATTCAGAGAAAGGGCTGGCAATTTTACTATAATGCAAAAAACGGCGTAGGGGGAAATATGGAGAACCGCCCTAAATATGAAAACAGGTATAAGGAGCGGCTTGATGAGCTTTTGGCGGAGGTTACGGGAAACGACAAGTTTAGTTATAATGTGGAAACGGACCCGCTTTATGCACAATACCGTGAGCAATATGCCAGAGAGGGCGAGCGGGCTATGAATGATACGCTTGACGCAGCGGCACAGCGGGCGGGAGGAATGAACTCTTATGCAGTTTCTGCAGCTGCACAGGCGAGAAATTATTATAATCAGCAGCTTGCCGACAAAATTCCCGAGTTATACAGCCTTGCATATGATAAGTTCCTTTCAGAGAAAAACAGCCGCAGACAGGATTTGGCGGCGCTTCGTGATGCGGAAAATGCGGATTATAATAAATATCTTTCGGATATGGGTATATTTGATAATGACGCACAGCGGGCAATGAATATGTATAATAATCATATGAATGAGAAATATAACGAGAGAAATTGGGATTATAACGTTAGAAGCAATGCAATAAACAATGTTCTTCAAAAGGCTCAAATGGGATATATGCCGACTGATAAAGAACTTGAAGCTTCGGGGTATACCAAAGATGATTTGGCTGAAATGGTTAAGGATTTTGCTGCAGAACGTGAGCTTGATATGAAGAGCCGCACCCTTTCGAATGATTCGGCAGTGCTTAGCAATGAGGCGGCAAGGCTTAGAAATGAAGCTCTTGAAAGAGAATTGACGGGGTATGTGCCTTATACTGCGACAAGCAGCAAAAGCAGCAAAGGCGGCAAAAGCAGCAAAAGGACCAAAACGGGCGGTTATGAGTTTGAAGATGATGAGGAGAAAAACGGAGGAAATGATGTTGGATTATCTGATATAGACACAGACAGTGTGCTTGCGCTTGGCTTAGGGGGGGTTAGTTATAACAAGCTTGAGGAGTTATGGTCCAAGGGGGAAATAACGCTTAAGACGGATGAGCGTGGAAATGTTATACGTAATAAAAATAATAAGCCATATGTTATATGGACAAATAAAGGAAAAAACAATAAAGACAAATTGTTTACACTTACAGGGGGGTCAAAATGGGGAGTTTAACAGACAGATTAAGGGAAATAAAGAGCTCAGGCAAAACAACAAATACTAATCAAATAACCAATGTAAATGAACCTCAAAAACCTTCTCCGGCTAAAAACAGCATTTTATCAGAAACATTGAGAGATATAAAAAGAGCGGGAAATAATTCTAAAATACAAATTAAGCCGAGTTTGACCGCAAACCAGCCGGGGTTTATTACCCCAAAAGCTGCAGCTTCAACATTGAAAAATAAAAAAAGCGATTTTCAGCGGCAAGTGGATAATGTTAGAGCAAGGCAAAATGCACAGTTTGTTGGGGGCACGGGAACAAGAGAAATGACGGAAGAAGAACGGACTTTGAGCAAATACGGCTTTAACCCGACGTCTTTCAGCAACGATGATTTTAAGGCGTGGGCAAAATCACATAATTTTGAATACAGGCTTGCCGGTAATGATTTTACCGGAGCAGAATATAAATGGCTTCCTAAATCTGCAAGTAAATGGAATCCGTGGAAAACACTTACCACAGACGAGGAAGAACAGGATAAAAAGGTATTGGAGCGTTTTATTGAAAAGAAAAATCTTAAGGCAAACGCAGCAAATCACCCTGTATTCTCTTCTGCCGTTTCGGTGGTTACCGCACCTTCCCGTGGGCTTGCCGGAGCTGTTGCAACAGCAAAAGACACTGCCTCCGCCGTTTTGGGTAAAGGCGTTAATATCTATGATACGCCACACGAAATTGTTGACGACGCCGATATTATCCGTGAAACGGTTACAGACGAACACGCTTCTAAATGGTTTGGCGGCAGGAGCGGTAAACTCGGAAACTACGGTGCTTTAACCTATAACGGCATAATGTCAATAGGCGATATGGTGATGATATCACTTGCCACAAAAGGCATAGGTTCGGGCCTTGGCTTAACAGGGAAAGGTCTTGCGGCGTTTACCTCTAACGCAACATCCGCTCTTTTAGGTTCAAACAGCGCATCAAGCACTATTATGGAAAAGAAAAAAGAGGGTTACAGTGACGGGAAAGCTGTTGCAGTCGGTGTTTCCACAGGACTTGCAGATTTCATAACTGAAAAATACAGTTTGGAAGCTATATTTAAGACCCCTACATCAGTGATGAAACAAGGAATAAGAAACTTTATCGCTGAGGGCTCGGAAGAAATGGCGTCTGACGCGCTTTCAAAAATTGCTGACCGCCTTATAGCAGGCAACGACAGCACGATTAAAAAAAGCATAGAAAACTATATGCAAAACGGAATGTCAAGGAAAGCCGCTGTAAAACAAGCAACGCAGGACAGTATTTATGAAACACTTTCTGCCGGATTGGTGGGCGGTCTCTCGGGTGTTGCTGTAAGCAGCGCATATCACGGCTTCGGTAGGTCTGAGATAAAGAAAACAGGAGCTGATGTGCGTGGTGTTGCAACAGATATTATAGGATCAGGATTAGACAGCCCTAAAAATTCAAATGCTTACAAGTATGCAGAAAAACTTTCTAAAAAGGGTGTCGATAAAATTACCGACTATGAGCTTGGTTTACAACATATTTACAACTCTGAACAAATAGAGTATGAGCAGGAAAAAGAAGAAAAGGCGTTAAATAAAGCAGAAAAAGCTGCACGCAAGACACAAAACACCACGCCCGGAAAGGGTCAAAATGTGCAGCAGGCTTCAAGCAATGCAAAGAAAGCGCCGAGCGGCACGGGGCAGACAGCAAAAACATTTGAGTGGGGCTCGAGGCTTTTGGAGAACGGAAAAAAGGCGTTTGAGGCAAATTTTAAAAGCGGCTCGGATTTAGATAGCTACAGCGCTTCGTTTGCACGGTGGTATGATATGGGGCTTAATAATGTGCCGTTTGAAAAGGTTAAAAGCGCTATGAAAAACAGCGTTTTCGGAGATGTTCTCAGCTCAGACCAGAGCTTTGCCGCATACACTTCGGGCGTTAATGACGCAAGGGCTTCTCTTGAAAAGGAAAAAAGAGCGGTTGAGTTCGTTAAGTATTATAAAAATGGTGCCGGTATTGTTGACAATGAGTTTGCACGAGGACTTAGCGGCAAGGATATTAAAACTATTGACTCCCTTGCTAAGGCGGTTGGCACTCAGGTCGTTTTCACGGATAGCATTGATAAGGGGCGTGTGAACGGGTTTATTGAAAACGGAAAGATATATATTGCACGTGACGCCGAAAACGCATATTCGGTTGTTGCCGGACACGAGGTTACACACCGTATGCAAGAGCTTGCACCGGAAGAATACCGTTCGTTCCGCAATTTTGTTGTGTCTAAAAATTCTGAGGCGGTTTCAATGTATGGTTCACGGCTTGCAGAAAAGGGGTATTATCTCACAGAGGAACAAATTATGGATGAGATTGCTGCCGACTATGCAAGCCAAATTTTACGCAGCCCCGAAAATATTCAGAATTTTATTAGTGACGCGGAAAACGGCAAGTTTGACAAAAGCAAAACCGCTAAAGAAAATATGAATATTGCACAGAGGTTTTATCAGGCACTTAAGGAGTTTATCGAGAGAGTTAAGGCTGTTTTTAAGGGTGACAAAAAAGCTCAGGACACCCAAAGTCGTAAGTTCTTCGGGCAGGATATGGCTGAGCTTGAAAAGGCACGGGAACTTCTCGGAAATTCTTTCACCGCTGCACAGGAGCGGGTGAATAGCGTTTCACAAAGAGAAGCAGAAACAAAGGAGAATAAAGGTAAAACGTTTTCGCTAAAAGGAATAAATAAAGAAGGTGTTGAAATATATGAAACAAGTGATAAGACAAAAAACTTATCATTTAAAGAAAAGGGAAAGAAATTTATAGAACTGATGGACAATACCTATAAAGGAAGAACGGCAAAATTTTACGTAAACGGTAAAGCTTATTATGCGCAATTTGAGAAAAAAGATATTCGGAAAAACATTTATGGAGATAATAAATCCGACTCAAAAGGTTGGAAGGCAAAAATGAATGTTGCAGCAGACGGAAACATATTCGAATTGGCTGAAAACTCAAAATATGTTGGAAGTAGCGCGGAATACGGAAAAGACACACCGGCTCATAAAGATATAGAAAATTGGGATTACTTTATAAAGAGCGTTGAAATTGACGGAATTAGATTTGATGTGTTGATTAACATAAGAAAAAATAAGCAAGAACAGTTTGTGTATAATATAGGTCTGAAAAAATCAAAATATCAGGGTCAGACTGCCCAGCAGAAGCCCAAAGTCTTCATAACTCAGGCACAGTCTAACCCTGATACTGATAGTATATCACAGAATAATAATTCTGTCAATACCCAGTATATGCAAAACGGTCAAGATAATGCACAGAAAAATTCTGTTAAGGGTGTTGATAATATATTACGTGAGGATATTGAAAAAATTCAGAGTATTCCTAAAAAAAGCGTTAATGATTTTACGTCTGACGATATAAAGAAAACGGAAAAGTTTGCACGGAAATATTTTAAGGAAATGGGAACAAAGTCGCCGTTCTTTCGGGCTTGGTTTGGAGATTGGCGGGAAAATGATAATTCAATTGTTAAAATTGCAAATAAAAAAGATGCGGGCAGAGGAACAACCAAAAACGCAGATACCGGCTGGGATATTCAGATTTCCGGCAAGGTTTTTAATGAAACGAAAGCGCATAATGCAACGAAAAATAATAAAGGGTTAGATTTTCTTGAATATATTAACAGTATAGTTGAAAATGCTGTGCTGCTTGACAGCCATACAATTTCAGCCCAAAAGGCTAAATCGGAAAACTCTGCTATGATGCATAGCCTTTACGCAATAGCTGATATGGGAAACGGCAATGAGGTTTTAAAACTTTATGTTGAGGAATTGAATGATGTTAACAGTGACGGGACAATTAAAAGAGCTTATCAGCTGCAAAATATAAATAAAGTTCCGATGCAGAACATAGTAAAAGCACCTGTGGCAAGTGTTAGAGTTCAGGGAAATTCCCCTAGCTCCCTCACAAATACCACAAGTGCTAATAGCTATACTGTATCACAATTATATGACATTGTCAAGCGTTTTGATAAAAGTTTTAATCCGAGCGAAGCCGGGAAGGTTATAAACGCTGACGGAACTCCTAAAGTTGTTTATCACGGGACAAGCGAAAAGTTCACTGTTTTCGATATAACCAAATCACGCAGCTATGATGAAAAGCTTAATTATGATATGCCGGGGTTTTATTTTTCGGAAAGCGCCGATGAAAGCGGAGCGTATGGCGATAGCTTGGGGCAATTTTACATTAACATAAAAAATCCGTACGGCGGGGATACATATGCGCTTGCAAAGGAAAAGGGAAGTTTTAGAAAAGCATATGATTATTTGGTTGAACAGGGGTATGACGGAATAATTGATAATGAAATGGGCGAAGGCTTCACGGAATATATTGTTTTTAACCCTAATCAGATTAAGTCTGCAACGGACAATATTGGCACTTTCGACGGTGCAAACAATGATGTTCGGTATTCCGTTAAAGGCACAGATGATATTTTAAAACAAAACGAGGCGCTTCAAAAGTATACGGATAAACTTAAAAAGCTGTTATACAGGCTTCAAAGAGGCGATTATTCTTATTTTGTTTCAAAAAACATATCAAAGGCGGCAGAGGATATTCTTTCGGAAACGAACTCCGCATACAGCAAGAAGAAGCTTACCGACGCTTTGGAGGGATTATCGGAGGACACGCAGGCAATTATAAAAGGCGCTATGACTTTTGAGCAGTTCCGCAGCAAGGTTAATGAGCTTGCACGAGATGTTTTGGAGGAGGGATTAAAGAATGACAGCATTGAATATGCCGATACAAAGGCGCTTCGCAACTATCTGAGAACAACGGCGATAAGTCTCAGCGAGGCAGAGCGAAGCAATCTCGGGGAAGAATATGAGCAAATAAGGCGGGAAACGTTCGGTCGGCTCAGACTCTCAAAGAACGGAACGGACATTGGCACAGTTTATCGGGAATTATCGCTTCTTTATCCCGAGTTTTTCAATGATGAAACGGAAACGAATGCCTCGGCACAGCTGCGGAGAATTCGTGAGGTTGTTGCTCATTTGAAATCGCTTAACGAAAATCCTTATGACGGTTATATGAACGAGGCGAGCGAGTGGCTTTCAAATGTTATGATTGACCGCATATACAGCGAGGGGTTCAGGAGCGGCAGAAACGGCGCAAAAGTTATTTTTGACACAAAGGAACTTAGGAAAAATGCAATTTATACGCTTGAGGATATTATGAAAACGGAGCGCAATTGGAGAGAACGTGAATACGGCAAGATGAAAAGGGCGTTTGACGAGAAGACCAAAAAGCTTTTTGAAAAAAAGGAAAGAGAAATTGCGGGCAGCAAGGCGGAATATGCAGAGAAAAAGGAGAGATTTTTCAAGAATAAGGAAAAAGCCGAGAATATAAAAACAATTAAGCTTTACACAGAGCGGCTGACCGTCAGGCTTATAAGGTCAACAGAGAGGGCAAGTGTTCCCGAATATTTAAGAAAGCCGGTTGCGGGATTTTTGGAGTGTATCAATTATGAGTCGCCGAGAATGAAAGAAAAAACAATGGAGCGGCTCAGTGAGCTGAGACAGCTTTACACAACCATACAAAACAGAGAGGTTGAAGCGGAGCTTATTATTGACCCTGACCTTTTGGACAACATAACGGAAATTGTTGATGAGGTTAAGGCTCTTAATACAAAAAATACGAGCCTATATGATTTATCATATGAAACGGTTGAAACGCTTAAGCGGACTGTTATTGCAATTGACGCCAGCATATCTTCGTATAATCAGATTATTGTGAACGGCAGAGAGGAAAGGCTTGACACGGTTGCGGAAAAGGTTTATGATGACCTGATAAAAAGAAACGCACATATGGTTTCAAAAATAGGCGCTATTCGGAACACGGGGGAATTTCTCAACGTTGATATGCTCAATCCTTGGGATTTCTTTCACCAAATGGGCCCGACTATGGAGGGGCTTTACAATGATTTGCGAGAGGGGCAGAACAAGCAGATAAGGCGCAACAACGAAAGCGAGCTTTATATGGAGAAGCTTATGGAGGACTGCGGCGTGAAGGCTAAGGAAGTTTCGGGCAAGACTGCAAAGGTTTATACTTTCAAGCTTGCTGACGGCGAGAGCATTTCGCTCAACAAGTCACAGATTATGAGCTTATATTGTTTAAGCCGACAGGCGGCGTCGCTCAGGCATATTTTAAACGGCGGAATTAAGCCTTCAAAGAGAAAATCGGGGCTGATTGCTGATGTTGACGGAAAAAAACGGATTGAAACAAAGCAGATTGAAGAACTAAATCCTGTTGATGTTACGGCTTCGGATATTGAAAAAATTGTTAACACGCTTTCGGAAAAGGAAAAAGAGTTTGCAAAGGGCGTCAGCAAGTTTTTCACAACGAAGTGCGCCGAGTGGGGAAATGAGGTTTCGCTTGAATTATACGGGTATAAGAAGTTCACGGCGGGCAATTATTTCCCGATTGTTTCCGATAAAATGTATGTTGCAAAAGATTTTAAAGCGGCAGATGCAGCGAGTCCTAAGATTAAGAATGCGGGAATTACTAAAAACCGACTTTTGTTGGCGGAAAATCCGATTATGGTTGAGGATATATTTGACGTATACACTCGGCATACTTCAACAATGGCAAACTATGACGCATATGTTATTCCTTTGTTTAACTTGGAGCGTGTTTATAATTCAAAGGGGTTATCAAGGGATTTGAGCGCTGCTGATATAAATGAACAAACGCTTAATGAGCATTATCCTAAGGGACTGGCTAAGGGAAAGAGCGTCAGAGCGGCAATTAAAACAAGGCTTGGCGGCGCAGCAGACAAGTATTTCACAAGGTTTATGGCTGATGTTAATATGGGGTCAAAATTTGAGGGTGGCAGCAAGATTGCGAATGCTTTAACCAGAACATATAAAGCTGCGGCGGTAAACTTTAATGCAAGAGTTGTTATTCAGCAGCCGATTTCGTGGGTCAGAGCCAATGCGTTTATTGATTTTAAATATATGACAGAGGGACTGAGGAGAAAGGTTGACAGCGAGATAATGTATGAGTATTCGCCGATTGCACGCTGGAAAGACTGGGGCTTTTTCGATATGGACACGGGAAAGAATATGAAGGACATTATCACAAAGAAAAAGCAGCTTTCCGATGCCGGAATGTTTTTTGCCGGTTTTGCAGACCACGTAACTTGGAAAAAGCTTTGGGGAGCAGTTGAAGCGGAGATTGCAGATAAACGCCCCGACCTTGCAGAGGGCAGCGTTAAGTTTTATCAGGAATGCGGAAAGAGGTTTGACGAGATAATTGACAGGACACAGGTGGTTGATTCAACGTTTCATCGGTCGCAGGCGCTCAGAAGCAAAGACGGGCTTATGAAGATCGCAACGTCGTTTATGTCTGAGCCGACTAAAACCTATAATCTTTTGCGAACGGCAGTTGAAGATTATAAGCTTGACCCGACAAAGAAAGGCAAAAAGATGCTTATGCGAACGGTTAAGGTTGCTATTATAAATTCGATACTTAATGCAATTGCTATGGGAGCGTTTGATACCCTCAAAGGCGACGAAGATGATGAGGGCTTTTATGAAAGAATTTTTAACAAAAAAACAGGCAGGGAAATTCCCGAATATGAGAGCAAGGCGGAAAATATTAAACGTCGGTTTTTTTGGAATTACGTTGATAATCAGATTGGTGACTGGGCGGGAATGATACCGTTTTTTAAAGATGTTTATTCCATAGTTCAAGGAAATGATGTTAACAGAATGGATATGGCACCGGTTGGCGACCTTGTTGACGCACTCAAGATATTATCAAGCGACAAATACACCGGTACATACAAAACGGCAAATTTGTTTGCAATATGTGCAGATTGCCTCGGCATTGGTGTGAAGAAGCTTAAAAAGAGCGTTTACGATGTGTTTATTAAACATATTATCGCAAGCCTTAATAATCAGGCGCTTGAATACCGGCTGATGAAGCAGTTTTACACGATTGACGGAAATTTCGGCAAGTATACAAGTCTGCTTTTTGACGCTTGGAGAAACGGAAACAAAGACCAGTATGATGAAATTATCGGCGATATGATTGATTCGGGACAAAGCCCTAAGGATATTCAAAACAGTCTCGGCAGAATGTTTCGTGAATATAAAAAGACGGAGGAATTTAAAAACAGCGAAGGGTTTGACGTGCCTTGGGACAATTATGTTGAAAACAATGATGAGAAGGAGGAAAAGTTTGATTTATCAATGCTTAACAAAGAGCAATATAAAGTGTATAACGATAAGTCGGTTGAGCTTGAAAACAGCGTTGTTGATGAGGTTGAGGAAATGGGCTCGTATTTTGCCGATGAGAAAACACACAAAAAGGCGATCAGTGCAGCTTATAAATACACTGAGGAAACTGCTCGTGAGGAGGCTTATCCCCAATATGAGACAGATGTAAGTTGGGTTGAGACTGTGCAAAAAGCGGCGCGGGAAAGAGTTATGAATGAGGCGGAACTTATAAAATACAAAACGAAATATGACCTTAATTCAATTGCTATAGATAAACTTATTGCCGCTGTTAAATACGGTGTTGACGCACAGGATTACTTAGAGTTTAAAGAGTATGCGGCTGACTTGCACGGCAAAAACAAGAAGGCTAAAATACAGAAGTATTTAAATTCACAAAACTTAAGCCAAAAAGAGAAAAACTACTTATATTATAAAGTTATGAATTATAAGAGGTGATGAGCGGCACACAAAAAGAGCCGGTTAATTCTAAAAGGCGGCTCTTTTGGATTTGAAAAGAATATTTGTTACGTATAACCTGTTGGGGCTAATTCTTCTAACCCAACAGGTTATAGGTGAAGATGAGGCGGTTAAAGGTGACGAGGGTGGAGGGTTAGTCTGATTTTGGTATTTTGGGGTATAGCGTTATTTCAAAATCTTCGGGCGAATTGTTCCACCTTCCGTTTTTAGTTTTGAGGTATACCACTTTTTCTATAACGGCTTTGAGTATATCGTTTTTGGCTTTTGCTGTTGGCAGCGAACTGTAGACTTTAAGCAACTCCTCAACCTTGGGAATTATTTGTTTACGGCTCAGCTCTCTTTTCTTTTCGGCGTGAATATCTGCGCTTAGAGCGGCTGCATCTGTTTCATTCTTTTTTATTCGTTCGGATAGGTTCCGTGAGCGGCTGAGAAATTGTTCTGTTGTGTATATTCCCTGCTCCAACAGGTCGTGCGTGCTATCGAGCTGTTTATTTAAGGTTATGCGTTCAGCGGACAAACGTTTGAGAGCGTTTTCTTTGAGTTTTATAGAGGAATTGTTTTCCTCGGTTTTGTTTTCTGACTCCCATTGCAAACGATATTCCAACAGCCAATCGTTAAGAGAGCTTAGAACACGTTTTTCCACGGCTGCCAAAGTTGAGGATATGTTATCGCAGGCGGTGTCGGCGCAAAGTATGGTGTCTGCTTGATTGCGGCTGTTGTATGGTCGGCGTACCATTCTTTTTCCGCATTTTGCACACACAATAAGCCCGCAAAGCGGGTTTTTAACGGTTTTGCGGCTGCTTATGGGGCGTGGTGGGTTTTGCGACATATACTCCTGCGCTTTATTGAATGTTTCTTCGCTTATTAGCGGCGGGTGTTTCCCCTCAACTACTATACAATCTTCTATTGCGGAACGGGGGCGTTCGACAACAATACGCCCTTCAACCATTTTCTTTAAATCTTTGCGCCAATTCCAACGGATTTTACCGATATAAACGGGGTTTATAAGTATGTCTCTTATTGTTGCGGGCGACCAGTTGAGGCTCTTGCGGGGGCTTATGTGCATATCGTTAAGCTTCCGAACGATACGGCTTACGCCGAGGCGGACATTAGAGCCGTCGGATTGCTGCTCGCCTTTGGTGTATAGCTGAAATATCAGGCGTACAATGTCGGCTTCTTCGTTTTGGGGAGCAAGAGTGTAGCCTTTATCGCCGACAAGTTTTTCCCGAACATATCCATATGGCGCTTGACTGCCCACATATTTGCCTTCGTTAACCGATGTGAGCCGCCCTCTTTGCAGTCGGCGGTTTATTGTTTTATATTCTCGACGTGACATAAATAAACCAAACTCAAAATATTCCTCATCAAATTCGTTGTTCGGGTTATAGTCTTTGAGCGGAGTTATAATTTTTGTGTTTGAAAATTTAAACGTTTGCGCTACAATACCTTGGTCTACCGTGTCGCCTCGGGCAAGACGCTCAACCTCCATAACAAGAACTCCTGTCCAGACGCCCTGCTCAACTTCAGACAGAAGCTGCTGCATAACCGGGCGAGCGGCTATTGTTTCCCCGGAGACAATTTCACGGTATATTTGGGTTATATCCAATCGACGGCGTTTTGCAAGGTCTAACAGTGTGTTTATGTGGCGGGAAAGGGTTTCGCCCTCGCCCCGTGCTTCGGCTTCTGCGTCTGCTCTTGATTTTCTTACATACAAACAGTATGGCAAAATATCACCTCGTTTTATGATTGTTTTATTAACCTGATGTTGTCCGGAAATAACACAATAACAGCCCTTTATAAGTTTATTTATTATATGAGCCGATTATTTTGCGTTACGGATTACAGACTTTGCACGGTTGAAATATCTTTAATGCTTCATCTTGCGGCAATTCTGCGCAGTTTTTATCTTTTACGTGTATGCAGTTTATATCGTGATATTTTGTGCCGGATGATGTTATGTATACATAATCTGCACGCTCTGCTTTAGTGACAGGGGCGATAACCGGAGCACTAATCGCTCCCAGAAGGATACTCAAAATAATTGCGGCAAGCATAAATAATATTAAACTTTTTCGGCGTTTGGGAGGGTTGAGGACCATATAAGCAAATGCTTCTGCCTCATTTTCTATCTTTCGTTTGTTGTTTAAGTCTATTTCCCCTTTTCCTATGTGACCGATAAGAATATGACCGAGTTCGTGGAGCAGCGAATAAAGCTTATCGGCCGGGTGTTGGTTATTATCCACAAACACTATGTTAGCACTGCCGCAATATGTGAAGGCTTTGACTTGTTGGGGGAAAATACTTAAAGCGGATAGAATTTCATCGCCTTCGGGAGTGTTAAAAAACACGGTGGAATAGCCCAGCATACGGAGTTGTGAGATTATACTTTTTAGGTTTACGTTACCCTTTGTTTTTTTATAGAACTTATTAGCAGTTTTACGAATATTATTATTCATAATTATTCCTTTCCTAAAGGACTGCTATTATGTTATGCAAGTTAAGTTAAAAATTTTCTATATCAATTGTGTCGGTGCCTAAATTGCCGTTATACACAGGGTATAGCTTTATTGTCCAGATGTGTTCATCATCAAAAGTGAATAGGTCGTCGGCTTTTTGCGCAGAGTGGTTGTTAAAATTATATTCTTTACCGTACCAAGAATTTCCACTAACCCATTTAACCTCATATGTGCCGTTTGGAACATATAATTCCGCAGTATTGCCGGCGTGTATAAAAACAGTTTGTACGGCAGTTGTTGTGTTTGGTTTACATATTTTTATAAAATAGTATCGGTTATTTTCGGAGTATGTGGTTTCTATTGTGAAATTGTTTATATCTGAATCCGCATAATATTCTACAGTGTTGTTTGGCGGCGGAAGTACCTCATAAAGCTCGGGGTCGGTACTGTTCTGCGTTTGTATCGCCGTGTCGGACTCGGGGGAATTCCGAATTGCCATAACCATAAATAATGCTATAGCTGCAAAAATAGCCGCACGTTTAATGATAGTTGTTTTTTTTATTGGAGTGGCCTCGGTTATGTGTGTGGTTTCCAAAAAGTGTTCAAATTGGCTTTTTGAAATAGCGTAATATTTTTTCTTTATTTTAAGTATATATATTTTATCGGTGTATGGCTCTATGTATTTTCTATAATTGTTTTCCAAAATCGATGTATCAATTTCTTCGCGATAGTATTTTTTATTATTTATTATAATTGCAAATATCGAGCTTGAATTATATAATTGCAGCATTTGGAAGAATGCGTCGCGCTCTATAAAGGATATAGTCTTTTCTTCCGCATTTATAACATATGCGTACATTTCGTTTCCGTATAGAAAACTTTCTGCCGCAGACTTACACTGAGATAAAGGCATTTTTGTTATGATATAACCTCTTTTGTAGTCTAATATATGAACGGTTACATTTTGAATTGATGAATATGTTTTATCTGAATTGTTTGAAGAACCAAAAGCTTGTTTGTTATACCAAGAATTGTAGTGTTCTCTTTCAACCGGGTTGCTAAGAATGGAATAGGCGTTATTTATGAGCTGCATAATTCTTGTATCGCCGCCAACATCGGGGTGATGAATTTTTGATAGTTTTATATATGCATTTCTAATATCCTGAGGCGAGGCATTGGGTGAAATTTGAAGAATTGCATAATAATCATCGCTATAATAATTTTTCATATCAATATCCTTTTTGTTTTAAAAATGTTGGAATTTTAATATGTTGAAAAAAAGTTAGAATTACTCTCTTTTTTCTACTTATCTCAACAAACTGTGCATTTTGCCTTGCTCTAACATTATCCACTTGTCGCTGAAAATCGCTTTTCGGCTCAAGTTGTTTTGATTTATATTCCTCGGGAACTTTAATATTATACTTTTTAACCAGACTTTCCGGCAAAGGAGTCAGCTCTTCAGTGTTTTTATCAGTGTTTTTATACGTTCTTCTATACTCAGCTGCCGCTTTAGCCGCTTTTCGAAGATAACTGTTTTCCTCGTTATACTTTCTAACAGCCTTTATTGTTTCATCTAAGTCGCCATATTTGCTTACAGAGTATTCCTTTGTTTGTTCTGATGATTTCTTTTTATTGCTTTTATTTGCATATTCCCCTGAGTGATAATGATATGTTCCTGTGCTTCTGTCCCAATGACCGCCGTTTGAATCTGTTCTTCCGGAATGGGAGAACACGGTTGGCATACACAAGGTGAAAAGCATAAAAAATAAAAATAGGGATTTTAATATTTGTTTCAAATGCATCACGTTCTTTTCTTTTTTTATTTAAATAAATACTTGTGAATTTTAAAGCGTTGTTTCGGGCTTTTTTCTTATTGGACCACGTGTTATTGAGCCGCCCTCTGCAGCAATTTCCGCATAATCTGATGAAGATATATTTTCTTGGGAAGGTTTGTTGCCATATTTCGTTTGTGCGAAATCCATTGTTTGAATTATAAAGTTTTGCCCTTCTTCATTTAAACTCCTGAAGTTGTTGATCAATTTTTCTTCGTCGCTTGTTTCGGTGTTTGAAAAATCTGTGCGCCCGAGCAAATAATCAACAGAACAGTCGAGATAATCTGCTATTTTTGCGAGGTTTTCTGATTTTGGCATTGAGCCACCGGAGAGCATTGAAGAAAGGGTATTTTTACTTAATCCACATTCAAACAACATATCTTTAATTATTATTTTTTTAATTTTTGATAGATGCTTTATTCTATTTGCAACATTCAAAGAATTGTACAAAATTTTCATCTCCTTTTTGTGCATAATTATACAAATACCAAAATATTGGGAGTTTGTATTGACAACCCCAAAGTATTGGGATATAATATAACTATAAACTTATTAACTAATCGAACCAAATAAAAAGAAACTTGCGCAAAGAATGGGCAAATTACTATAAATTTATTTGACAAAATTATTATATAATATTTTGCCGAAAAATGCAATAGTTTTTTTTATAATGAAGAAAGGAGGAGAAAAACAAAAATAATCCGCCGAGTTGCAGTGCTTAAAGAAGCTAAAGCAAGAGGCGGACAGACAAAGGGAAACAGACATTTAAAATCGATAGTCTATTCCGCTTTGTTTTAAAATTGCATTTGCTGTGTGACGTGATTTTATTCTTGTATCTACTGTTATGTGGCGTGAGGTTATAGGGCTGAACCAAATATCGTGGTCGCCTTTTCCCCGACGGACAAAGGAACAGTTATGCTTTTTAAGAATTGAACGGACTTTCTTTTCAAACTCAGCCATTAGAGGGCAATCCTTTCGTGGCGGTTTGACACAAAGGAAAGAATGAAGGAAGAGTTTTTGGGATTGTTAAGCGCCAAAAGTTCGGGAGCAGCGTTGCGAACCCTTTCAAGGAGCGCATCGAACGAACCCGATTCAAGAACAAGACCGGGAATATCGTTGCTTGTTGCAATCCAAACAGCGGCATCATTATCCCACGTTAGGTTTATAACATATTCCATAAAAATCATACCTCCTATATTATTATATGGCAAATGCAGTTTTTTAATAACAGTTCAGTTAAAATAGAAACTTATTAAACAACCAAGCCAAATAAAAAAGAAACTTGCGCAAGGAACAGGCAAATTACAGTAAATTTCTTTGACACGATTTATTATATTATATTTTGCCGAAAAATGCAATAGTTTTTAAACAAAGAAAGGGGAATAAAAATGGTTAATGAAATTAAGCTGAGACTTATGCAGCTGGACAAGAAGCAGGTTGATTTACTTGCGGAGCTTAGGAGAAGAGGGTATACAAATATGTGCCAGCCGACGTTATCGAAATACATCAGGGGGCACGAGGTGACGCCGCAGGCGAGAGCGGTTAGAGAGCTTTCGTATCAGATACTTGATGAATGGGAGAACGAGGAAAAGAGCAACCGGGGAATAGGACAAAATGCTGTATAAATAAACTGAGATTAGGAGGTGAGACTATGGTTAAGACGGGCAATGTTGTTGAAGATTTTTACATCGGGGCGACTCACGTTAGAATTTGCGACGACTATTGCAGGGATAAAACAAAGGAAGACGTTCAAAAAATTCTTGATGATATTGCAAGAATGGTTTACGGCCCGCTTGTTGCCGCAATGGAACAGGAAGAGCTTGAGAAAGCGGAAGATAGAGAAACAAGAGCTGAAGGGGGAAAATAAAAATGTTCGATAAAACCAATGAGGAAAAACTAATTCACGATTTCAGGCTGCTTAGCGAGGAAGGACAAAGGTTTATGCTTGAAGTTGCCGGTATGGCAAAGTTGAGGTATTTAAACGACGAGGAAAAAGAGGAATACGTTATCACGGCGTTTGACGGATTTGAAAGGGCGGCTATGGTTGATACAATCAGGGCAAGCAGCGAAAAAGAGGCAATAACGGAGTTTGGGGAAAAGTATAAAGACTGTGAGCGTGCATATGACATACTCAGTGTTGTTTCTGTTGGCAAGGATAACGTTTAAGAGGTACGGGGAGAAGATGAAAATGGTACATAAGATTATGGCAATAGGGTTAATATTATCAGCGGCCGCTTTGGGAATTAAGTTCGAGGGCGGTGATGTGACGGGGGCGGCGGTTTTGTTTATACTGCTGCTTCCTGAGATTATAAAAAAATCTCCCCTCTGCCAAGGCGGCAGAAAGGGAGAAAGAAAAAAACAACATATTCATATTAACACAAAGTATTTAAAATGTCAAGGGGGCGAAAAACTTGACTGAGTTAGAGGCTATGCAGGCATTTGAGGAAAAGAGGGCGGTTTCATACCGCCCTTATAAAGCTTTTCCGGAGATTACGTTTGAATACATAGAAGCGGTGCGCAGGGTTCGCAGCGGCGACAAGATAAAGCTTTATGTTGAGCTTAATGAGCGGCGCAGAACTGACATAACAAAGGGCGCAAACAGCTTATTAGTTACGTTGCCCGAAAATATTTCATTAAACGGAGCGTATGAGATTAAGAAGAAAGCACAGAGGCGACTGCCGCAATATCATAAATTCGGTAAATATAAAAATGTTCTTTTAACAGATGACCAGATGAAGAAGCTTTGCGAGAAGGTTCCCAATTTTGATTATTGGATTGAGCGGCTGAGCGAGTATATGAAGTCGAGCGGGAAGCGGTATGCTGACCACCTTGCAACGATAGAGAATTGGGTGAACCGTGCGGAAGAAAAGAAGAAATCGGCTGCGACTTCCCGAAAGAGCAAGTTTAATAACTACACCGACACGAACAAGCCGGACTATTCAAATTTCAGTGAGCAGATATTAAAGGATATGCTCAAGGAGGAATAAACAAGATGAACACTACAGAAAAACATATACTGAGCTACGCAATAGCGGTTTACGGCTCGGCAGTGCAGGAGAGCCAGTGCATAGAGGAATGTGCGGAGCTGATACAGGCAATTAACAAAAAGCACCGGGGAAAGGAAAATAACATTGCCGAAGAAATC
>CAKSGG010000053.1 GCA_934454215.1 uncultured Clostridia bacterium | reverse complement strand
CATATGCAATGTTGATTTAAGATGCGAAAATCCTGTTGCTCAAAGGTTTTTGAATGAACTGAAATCAAAAAGGTGAATTAATAATTGTGTCATAATGGTAATATCGAAGCTATGATGGAATTTGTATTGGCACAAGGCTTAGTTAAAAAATCTATATAAAAAAGAAAAGAGGAAATAAAAATGAACAACATGGGAAAAAATGTATGGTAGAATAAGAGACGTGATTAAATTTTGGTTGCATTTAAAACTCTGAAAAACCGCATAGACACTGACAAAACACGGTGTACTTTATCGTGTTTTTTTACCGTGCGAAACCTGTTATAATTATATACGAAAAGCAATTGATGCTTCTGTACTTTTCAAATATATTATATTGGGAGAATGACTATGGATTTATATTTCTGCGATGGACTAAATCAAATATATAACGGAAGATTTAATTTAGACGCTATGTATGAACATATTACAGACAGCGGACTTATACGCTGCTGTAATGACAGTATCTATATTTATTACAAAAATGAAGGGAGGTATATAAAAATAGACAAACAAAATGAATGGCACGTAATAAGCAGGTTATTCAGTGAGAAAATACGTAAAACAATCTTACCCAAGCAAGTAAATGAACTTATCAGCCGTGTGAAGAATACAGCTGATATACAGGTACATATTGATGAATTTAATAAAAGGGAGATGAAAAGAAAAAAGAACTGTTGCTGCAAATCATCGGTTATCTGTGCACACCGTTAATGACAGCAAAGAAATGCTTTGTATTTTTAGGAGCACCAAACAGCGGAAAATCAATGATGTTTCATTTGATTGAATCAATATTCGGTGAAGAACTCATATCCAATATACAGTTGGAGAATCTGAACGGCAGATTCTCAGCCGGAATATTAAGCACAAAAAGATTAAATGTCTGTGCCAAATTGAGGCAAATGGTAAAAATGCACTTGAAAGAATGAATATTGTAAAGAAATATTACAACAAATGCGGCGGCAGAGAATATGTTCATTTTGTAGTTTCATTCAAGGGTAGTCAGGATGTTAATGTTGTATATAATATCGGGCAGTGGAAATGGTACATAGATATGGTGAAATTCAGTAAATGGAGGGAGTTATGCAGTGTTTGATTTCTTGACAATAAAAGTAAACGATGATATAATAAAGACAGATATTGTTGTTTGCTGTAAAGAGAGGAAGGATAAATAATGCCTAAAATACCATATAGCAAACGACCCGACGGGAGATATTACAAACAAATCGTAATAGGGTTTGACAGCAAAGGGAAAAGAAAAGTCAAAACCTTATATGACAGAGATTGGAGAAAGTTAGATAAAAAAGTCAAGGAGTTTTATCTGAATGCGGAGCACGGTGTATTCATCAATGAAGATATAACACTGGGTGAATGTGCGGAATTATGGCTGAAAACAAAAAATAATATAAGAGCGTCTACGCTGAAAATTTACAAAGGCGCTATAAAATATCTTCAGCCTATAGAGCATATGCTTATGAAGAATGTTAAGCTGCTGCATATACA
Organism: uncultured Clostridia bacterium; assembly: GCA_934454215.1. Classification (GTDB taxonomy): domain Bacteria; phylum Bacillota; class Clostridia; order UBA1381; family UBA1381; genus Ornithomonoglobus_A. The sequence goes on along the minus strand of CAKSGG010000053.1, from coordinate 19,009 downwards.
AAGCATCTATAATGATATGTGCGGCAATAATATTCAGGACAGCGTGCACATATTAAACGGAGTGTTGAAAAATATATATGATTATGCAATCAATAATAACTTTGTCACAGTCAATTTAGCGAAAAAAACAATTTTGCCCAAACGAAACTGCAAAAAACGCAGAGGTTTAACAGACAAAGAAAAACAAGCGGTTTTTGATAACTTTGATAAGTTTTCGGGATTTGAACAAGGCTTGCTGATGCTGCTGTATTATACGGGAATGAGAAGAAATGAAATTCTTGCATTGCAGAAAAAGGATATAGACTTGAAAAAGAAGATAATTCATGTTTGTAAGACTTTAGTCAGCGGAAAGAATTATAAGACGGTTGTTCAAAATCAAACAAAGACACCGGCAGGAATGAGGATAATTCCGATAACAACACAATTGGAAGATTTTCTAAAAGATTATCTGAAACCGCTGAAAGATGAAGACTTCCTGTTTTTATCAAAGAAAGGAAAATTGGTTCGGTCAAGTCTGTTTGCTTATAGATGGAAGAAAATATTATCAAAGATAAATAAATGCTTGCCGCCGAATGAACCGACAAACATAACGCCGCACTATTTCAGACATAATTTTACGACTGACTTAATTTATGCGGGAGTGCCTCTGAAAACGGTACAGACAATTATGGGGCATGAAAACATACAGACTACAATGGATATATACACCGATGTAAGATATGATAATGATGAAGTAATTGAAAAGTTGGACAATTACTTGAAATAAGTCAAAATCGTATTATTCGGTATTTTGTATGTCAAAAGTATGTCAAATGCGTAGTTATGCTGAATATGTATAACAAAAACCGCATAGGCAAGCCGATTATTTTATATTGAAGAATATTTGACAAATCCGCAAAAGTATAGTATAATGTATCTGTTAATTGCCCAAAAACAGATTTATGCTGCCAAATCGGCGGCGGATTGGAGGATTAATATGAATAAAATAAAAAAGATTATAACTTCGATTTTAATAATATCGTCAATGCTTGCGGCGGCTGTACCGCAGCTTACGGCAAGCGCTGCGAACGAGGGCTGGAGAAGCGCATTTGTAACAAGAATCATGAAGCTGCTTGCGACAGCGCCGAGCTATAACGAAATCGCACTGACAGACCTTGACAGAAACGGAGTGCCCGAGGCGTTCCTGTTCAGAAACAGCAACGACGGGGGAATTAATTCGGGATTTACAATGTCGGGAAATTCAACGACGACGATAGAAGTCCCGGGAAATATAACGGGTGCGTGCCTTTCCGATATTGAAGTGTATCTGAAAAACGACAACTACATATTTGTGGGCAAGGAAGTACCGAGGTACAGTGCCGTTATAAATTATTACAAGCTTGTTCTTGCGGATAATAAGCTTGAGGCAATTAAAATTAATAAAGCGGACGTAAGCCCGTATCAGGCAATTCAGTATGTTGATATGTACGGCTCAAATCTTTTGTCAAACGGCTATCCCGACCGTGCAAAAATTCAGAAATTCATAGACAGCTATGAGGCGGTAAACTCGCTTACGGCGTCGCCGTCCGACGCAAAAATATCGGTTGACGGTGCAGAATACGAAATTGCGGGCTTTAACGTGAACAATTCAAACTATTACAAAATACGGGATATTGCGATGCTTATGCGCTCAACGCCTGTAAGATTTAACGTTACGTGGGACACTAAGCTGAACGGTATTTCAATTCTGACGGGCGTTAAATATGAAATCATCGGCGGTGAGCTGGAAAACAAGCAGTACAGCACTCTTGAAATAACGGAAAATACGTCTGCGATTTATATAGACGGCGACCGTGCCGATATTAAAACGTATACCATAAACGGAAACACATATTTCAAAATACGGGATATTGCCGACGCAACGGGATTTAAGGTTGACTGGGATAATGCGTCGCAGAGAATAATAATTACAACCGATTAAACAGGAGGGTTACTATGATAAAAACAGCGGTGCTCGGTGCAACGGGCTATGCAGGAATTGAGCTTGTGCGTTTGCTGACAAATCACCCGTCGGCGAGCATTGAGATGCTCGGCTCAAAAAGCTTTTCGGGGCAGAAAATAAGCGACGTCTATCAGAATTTCAATCATATTCTTGAAAAGGAATGTGAGGAAATCGACATGGACAGGGTTGCGGAATGTGATGTGGCGTTTACTGCGCTCCCGCACGGAGCGTCAAAGACGGTCATTCCCGAAATTCTTAAAAAGGGAGTTAAGGTTATAGACTTAAGCGGCGACTACAGATACGACGACGCTGCGGTTTATGAAAAATGGTACGGCGAAAAACATTCGTCGCCCGAGCTTTTGAAGGAATCCGTTTACGGACTTCCCGAGCTGCACAGAGAAAAAATCAAATCGGCTCGCCTTATAGGAAATCCGGGCTGTTATACGACTTGCTCGATTTTGGGCGCTGCGCCGCTTACGGCAAGCGGTTTCGGCTCGCCGAAAAATATAATCGTCGACGCAAAATCGGGCGTTACGGGCGCAGGCAGAGGACTGGCTCTGCAAACGCATTTCTGCGAATGTACGGAAAATTCAAAAGCCTATAAGGTTGCAACTCACCGCCATACGTCGGAAATAGAACAGGAGCTTTCAAAGCTTGCAGGCGAGGAAATTATGATTTCTTTTACTCCGCACTTAATTCCGCAGAAAAGAGGAATACTTTCCACAATCTACATAAATCTGAACAAGCCGTTCACAACGGAGGAACTGACGGAGCTTTACAAGGACTTTTATAAGAACGAGTTTTTCGTGCGTGTAAAGGACGCAGGCTCTCTTCCCGAGACAAAGCACGTCGCAGGCTCAAACTTTGTCGATATAGGCGTGGTTGCAGATGAAAGACTGCAAAGAGCGGTTATTGTTTCAACGCTTGACAATATTGTCAAGGGAGCGGCAGGACAGGCTGTTCAGAATATGAATCTGATGTTCGGGCTTGATGAAAAAACAGGCTTGAACAATGCGGGATTTTATTTATAATGGGGGCGGAAAACAATGGAAGAGCTCATTAAACGTGCCGGCATACTGATTGACGCATTGCCGTATATGCAGAAATTCGCAGGCAAAAAGGTTGTCATCAAATACGGCGGCAACGCTATGATAAACGAGGAACTGAAAAACTCCGTAATGGAGGACATCACGCTTTTAAAATATATCGGCTTAAAGCCCATAGTCGTTCACGGCGGCGGTCCCGATATATCGGAAGCTCTTGACGAGCACGGAATACAAAGTAAATTTATAAACGGACTGAGATATACCGACCTTGAAACAATGAAAATTGCGCAGGAGGTTCTGATAGGCAAAACAAACAAGGAAATAGTTTCACTGCTCAACACAAAGGGCGGCAGTGCAATCGGCATAAGCGGTATAGACGGGCGCTTTATCGAGTGCCGAAAACAGACTACAACCGTTGACGGGGAAACACGTGATTTGGGGTACGTGGGCGACGTTGTAAACGTGAAAAACGGAATACTTGACCTGCTCGCCTCCGACCAGTATATTCCCGTTATCGCTCCGATTGGTACGGACAAGGACGGAAACAGCTATAACATAAACGCCGATACGGTTGCATCATCGGTTGCGGCGGCGGTTCAGGCTGAAAAGCTGATTCTTCTGACGGACGTCGAGGGCGTTAAGGACGAAAACGGAAATATAGTTTACGAAGCAAGCACCGACGAAATAAACGCAATGATTGACAGCGGTACAATCAAGGGCGGTATGATTCCGAAGGTTCGGGGCTGCTGCGATGCGATAAACGCAGGCGTTTCGGGCGTGCATATCATAGACGGACGTATTCCGCACTGCCTGCTTTTGGAGATATTCACAAAAACGGGTATCGGAACGCTTATAAAGGGAGATAAATATTAATTTTATGCCGCTGTACGGCGGCGGAATGGAGAATATATAAAATGAGAATGTCAAAATTACTTATGCCTACTTTAAGAGAAGTACCGGCAGAGGCAGAAATCACAAGCCACAAGCTGATGTTAAGAGCAGGGCTTATACGCAGACTTGCCGCAGGGATTTATTCGTATCTTCCGCTCGGCTTGAGATTTTACAGAAAAATCGAAAACATCGTAAGAGAAGAAATGGACAGAGCCGGCGCACAGGAGCTTTTAATGCCTGCGCTTCTTCCGGCTGACGCATACCGTGCGTCGGGAAGATGGGACGTGTTCGGCGACAGTATGTTTAAGCTCAAAGACAGATACGAGCGTGATTTTTGCCTTGGACCAACGCATGAGGAGCTGTTCACACAGGCGGTCATGAACGAGGTTCATTCATATAAGGAATACCCGATGACCTTATATCAGATTCAGACAAAATACCGTGACGAGGGACGTCCGAGATTCGGCTTGATAAGAGGCCGTGAGTTCGTTATGAAGGACGCATACAGCTTTGACCTTGACGAGGCGGGATTGGACAAGTCGTATCAGGTTATGTATGACGCATATTGCAGAATATTCAACCGTCTGGGACTTGACTTTACAATTGTTGATGCGGACAGCGGCGCTATGGGCGGCAGCGGAAGTCAGGAATTTATGGTAAAATCTCCCGTGGGCGAGGACGGAATCGCTTATTGTGACGACTGCGGATATGCCGCAAACTATGAAAAGGCTGAATGTGTTGTTTGTGAAAAGCCGTCGCAGGAGGGTGATTTTGACCTTGAAAAAATTCATACGCCCAATGCGCATACGATTGAGGAGCTTGTAAGCTTTTTGAATGCGGAGGCGTATAATTTTGCAAAAACCATAATTTATAAGGCTGATGACAAATACATTGCCGCAATGGTAAGAGGTGACAGAGAGATTAACGAGGTTAAGCTCAAAAATCTTGTCGGCTGTGTTGACGATTTGGAGCTTGCCGAGCCGTTCATGGTGCGTGAGCTTACCCATGCCGAGGTCGGATTTGCAGGACCGATAGGACTTGAAATCCCCGTTTATGTTGATAATGAAGTGCTTACGATGAAAAACTTTATCGTGGGCGCAAACGAAACCGATATGCACTATAAAAATGTGAATATAAATAAGGACTTTACGCCGTTTATGACTGCCGATATAAGAGTTATCGAGGAGGGCGATGCTTGCCCCAGATGCGGAAAGCCGATTAAGACGGCGCAGGGTATCGAGGTAGGACATATCTTTAAGCTCGGAACAAAGTATTCCGAAGCTTTAGGCTTGAAATATCTTGATGAAAACGGAAAAAGCAATACGGTTGTTATGGGCAGCTACGGCATAGGCGTGTCAAGATGTTTGTCGGCTGTTGTAGAGCAGTGCAACGACGAAAACGGAATTATATTCCCCGTTGCGGTTGCGCCGTATGAGGCGATAGTCATTCCCGTAAACAACAAACAGCCCGAGCAGACGGAGCTTGCGGAAAAGATATACGAGGATTTGAAAGCAAAGGGAATTGACGTTCTTATTGACGACAGAGCCGAAAGAGCCGGAGTTAAATTCAAGGACGCGGATTTGATAGGCGTTCCCGTAAGAATTGTAGTCGGCAAAAAGTGCGGCGAGGGCGTTGTTGAGTATAAGGAAAGAACGGCGGAAGAGGCTGTTGAAAAGACGGTTGAAAGCGCTGTTGCGGACGTTGTTGAGTTTATAGTGAATAACAGATGACGGATGACGGAAAGCGCAGGGCGGAGGAATTTGCCGAATACTGGAAGGACAGGGGCTATGAAAAAGGCGAAAGCCAGCCATTTTGGCTTGAGCTTCTGGAAAACGTATTCGGCGTTGAAAATCCGGCAAGGTTTATATCGTTTGAGGATAAGGTCATGCTTGACCATGCAGGCTTTATTGACGGATATATTCCCTCGTCCCGTGTGATGATTGAACAGAAAAGCAGAAACAAGGATTTGAGAAAGCCTGTAAGACAGTCGGACGGAACGCTTTTAACGCCGTTTCAGCAGGCGAAAAGATATGTAACGGAGCTGCCGGTATCAAAGCACCCCCGTTTTATTGTAGTGTCTAATTTCACGGAATTTCTGATTTACGATATGGAAAAGCCGTCGGGCGAGCCTGAAAGCATACTTTTGAAGGATTTGCCGAACGAGTACTACAGACTGAATTTTCTGACCGACAGGGAAAGCGAGCTTTTAAAGCGTGAAATGGCGGTGTCGGTTCAGGCAGGCGATATAGTCGGAGCTTTATATGATAAACTGCTTGCGCAGTACAAGGACCCCGACGAGCGTTCATTGAAAAGCCTTAACGCTCTTTGCGTACGGCTTGTATTTTGTCTTTATGCGGAGGACGCCGACATTTTCGGAAGGCGTTCTCTTTTCCATGATTATCTGAACGATATTGCGCCGAGCGGAATACGCAGGGCATTGGAGGAATTATTTAAAATTCTTGACACGCCCGAGGAAAAGCGCAGTAAATATCTTGCAGACGACAATCCGAAGCTTGCGGAGTTCCCGTATGTAAACGGGGGCTTGTTTGCCGATGAGGAAATAGAAATACCGCCGTTCACGGAGGAAATTAAGGAGCTGTTACTGAATAAGGCGAGCGAGGATTTCGACTGGAGCGGAATATCGCCGACGATATTCGGAGCGGTGTTTGAAAGCACGCTAAATCCCGAAACAAGGCGCTCGGGCGGTATGCACTACACGAGCATAGAAAACATACATAAGGTTACAGACCCTCTGTTTTTGAATGATTTAAAAAGCGAGCTAAACGGAATTTTAGAAATAAAAACGGCAAAAACACGTATTAAACGTCTTGAGGCGTTTACGGACAAATTATCGTCGCTGAAATTCCTTGACCCTGCCTGCGGTTCGGGCAATTTTCTTACGGAAACGTATATGTCACTGCGCCGATTGGAAAACAGAGCGCTTGAAGAAATACAGCACGGTCAGATAATTTTTGACATGGGGAATGTTATAAAAGTTTCAATCGGTCAGTTTTACGGAATAGAAATAAACGATTTTGCCGTAACCGTAGCGAAAACGGCTTTATGGATAGCGGAAAGCCAGATGATGAAGGAAACGGAAAGCATAGTGCATATGAGCCTTGATTTTCTGCCGTTAAAAAGCTATGCGAATATCGCCGAGGGGAACGCACTGAGAATTGACTGGAACGAAGTTGTGCCGAAACGGGAATTGAATTATATTATGGGAAATCCGCCGTTTGTGGGATATTCCTTGCAGACGAGAGAGCAAAAGAGCGATATTCTTTCGGTTTTTACCGATGAAAAGGGCAAGCCTTACAAAACGGCGGGAAAAATAGATTACGTGTCGGGCTGGTATTTCAAGGCGGCTGAATTAATGAAAAATACGGATATACGAACAGCGTTTGTATCGACCAATTCAATTACGCAGGGCGAGCAGACAGCAGGGGTATGGAAACCGCTGTATGACCGTTTCGGTATACGTATTGATTTTGCGCACCGTACATTTAAATGGAACAGCGAGGCGAATGGAAAAGCGGCGGTGCATTGCGTTATAGTCGGATTTTCAGCCAATACGGAGAAAAGAGAAAAATATATTTATACAGGCAACCGCCCGATAAAAGCGGAGAATATAAATCCGTATCTTGTTGATGCGCCGAACGTTTTTGTGGAGAGCAGAAAAAAACCGCTATGTGATGTGCCTGAAATGACGACGGGAAACCGCCCTGCCGACGGAGGGCATTTGATTATCGAGGAAAAGGATTTTGACGAATTTATAAAGCGTGAGCCTATGGCAAAAAAATATATAAAACGGCTTGTGGGCGCAAAGGAATATATAAATAATCAAAAACGGTACTGCCTGTGGCTTGTTGACGCAAGCCCTGCGGAGCTGCGTAAAATGCCCCTCGTTCGGGAGCGTGTGGAGGCGTGCAGACAGGACAGGCTCAACGGTGCGGCGGACAGGCAAAAGCTTGCGGAAACGCCGGCTGTTTTCAGAGAAATGCTTAATCCGACCACAAGCGTAATAATTCCGGTGGTATCCTCCGAAAACAGAAGATATATCCCGATTGGATATATAGACAAAAATGTAATCTGTACAGACAGAATAAAGCTTATACCCGAAGTAAACTTATATCATTTCGGAGTGCTTACTTCCAATGTTCATATGGCATGGGTGCGTGCTGTTTGCGGAAGATTGAAAAGTGATTACAATTACTCAAAAGATATTGTCTATAACAATTTCCCGTGGTGCAGTCCGACGGACGAACAGAAAGCCAAAATCGAGGAAACCGCACAGGGTATTCTCAATGCCCGTGCGCTTTATCCCGACTGCTCGCTTGCGGATTTGTATGATGAAATCACAATGCCCCCCGAGCTGCGCAAAGCGCACCGTGAAAACGACAGAGCCGTTATGCGTGCGTACGAGTTCGACGTAAAAACCATGACCGAGAGTATGTGCGTTTCGGAGCTTATGAAAATGTATCGGGAATTGACGGAGTGATTATTGTGGGACTTTATGACCGATAAAGTCCCTTTTTTGTATACGTATTTTATCATCTCTAAATATGTAACAAAAAAAAGGGAGAAATTTGTATAATTTTTTTTTCAAAAACTATAGAAATATTTTCGATTTTAATATATAATAGTAAGATACAATGGCTATGTGTGTCTGTATATATTTTAAGACGGAAAGGTAAGGAGAAGTTATGGACGATATTTTGAAAATTTTGGCGAAGGAAAAGAACGATGTATCACGAGCGAAAATTGCCCAGATGCTTGGCGTTACCGAAGAAGAGGTCAGCAGTGAAATAGACAGCCTTGAACGGGACAACGTTATTGTCGGCTACAAGGCTCTTATAAATTGGGATAAAACCGACGAGGAGGTCGTAAATGCGATAATCGAGCTGAGAGTTACTCCGCAGAGGGGCGAGGGGTTCGATAAAATCGCAGAGAGGATTTATAAATATCCACAGGTTAAGTCGCTGTATCTTATGAGCGGCGCATATGATTTGGGTGTCATAATCGAGGGCAAAACCATGAGAGAGGTTGCTCTGTTCGTTGCGCAAAAGCTTGCGCCGATGGATTCGATACTTTCGACGGCTACTCATTTCATACTTAAAAAATACAAGGAGGAGGGCATTGTATTCAACGACGACGAAAAGGATACAAGACAGGTTATAACATTATGATAGATTTGGATAATTTGGTTAATAAAACGGTGGACGCTCTTGCTCCGTCGGGAATAAGAAAATTTTTCGATATTGTTGCGGAAATGGACGACGCAATTTCACTCGGAGTCGGCGAGCCAGACTTTACGACCCCGTGGACGATACGGGAGGCGGGAATTTATTCTCTTGAAAAGGGTCAGACGTATTATACCGCAAATGCGGGGCTTATGGAGCTGCGTGAGGCGGTATGCGATTATACGAACAGAAAATACAATATAAAATACGACCCGAAATCGGAGGTGCTTATAACGGTCGGCGGTTCGGAGGCTATAGACGCTATGATTCGCTGTGTTGTAAACCCGGGCGATGAGGTGCTTATAGTCGAGCCGAGCTTTGTCTGCTATAAACCGCTTACGCTTATGGCAGGGGGCGTTCCCGTCATTATAGAAACAAAAGAGGAGGACAGCTTTAGACTTCTTCCCGAACAGCTGAAGGAAAAAATCACCGATAAAACAAAACTGCTTATTTTGCCGTTCCCGAACAATCCTACGGGCGGTATAATGTCAAAGGCGGATTTGAAGGCTATAGCCGAGGTTTTGAGAGGTACGGATATACTCGTACTTTCGGACGAAATTTACGGCGAGCTTAAATACGGCGACGAAAAGCACGTGCCGTTCTCCGCAATCGACGGAATGAGAGAAAGAACGGTTGTTGTCAACGGCTTTTCAAAGGCGTTTGCCATGACAGGCTGGAGACTTGGCTATGCTTTAGGGCCGTCAAGACTGATTAAGCTTATGACAAAGGTTCATCAATTCGGAATAATGTCAGCGCCGACGACCGCACAGTATGCGGCAATCGAGGCAATGACAAACTGCGATGATGAAGTGGAGAGCATGAGACAGGAATATAACTACCGCCGCAGATTTATCGTAGACGGATTCAGGGCAATGGGACTTTCATGCTTTGAGCCTTTGGGCGCATTTTACGTGTTCCCGTGCATAAAGTCGCTGGGAATGTCAAGTCAGGAATTTTGCGAAAAGCTGCTTATGGAGGAAAAGGTTGCGGTTGTTCCGGGTACTGCGTTCGGAACGTGCGGCGAGGGCTTTGTGAGATGCTCGTACGCATATTCGATTAAAAACATAGAAGAGGCGCTTAAGCGCATTGACAGGTTTGTTAAAAACCACAGGAAAGGAAATTGATTGTGAAATATTATTGGAAGTATATAAAAAGATACCTTCCGTTCTTCATTTTCGGACCGCTGCTTATGCTGACAGAGGTTCTGGGAGAAATTGTTCTGCCTAAGCTTATGTCACAGATGATTAACATAGGCGTTGTAGGCGGTGAGGGCGTTCCGTATATATCGGGAAGAGCGGGAATCATGCTTGGAAGTATATTACTAATGATAATCGGTGGAGTCGGAGGACATTATTTGTCGATAAGAGCGTCGGTATACTTTACGGGAGATTTAAGAAACGATTTATTTAAAAAAATTCAGAGCTTTTCATTTAAAAATATTGACAGCTTTTCGACAGGCTCGCTTGTAACACGTCTGACAAACGATTTAACCCAGATGCAGAACTTTACAAGAATGCTGTTGATTATGGCGATACGCTCGCCGGGTATGCTTATCGGCGGACTTATTATGGCGCTGAGTATAAATATAGAGCTTGCAAGGGTTCTGTTATACGTTATTCCGTTACTGGCGATTGCCATTATTGTGATTTTAAAAACGGGCTTTCCGAGGTTCGGAGTTATGCAGAAAAAGCTTGACGCACTCAACTCGGGAATACAGGAGAATATAACGAACGTAAGAGTTGTGAAATCGTTTGTAAGAGAGGATTTTGAAATCAAGAAATTCAATAACGCAAACGGCGACCTTATGAACACGACGTTAAGAGCGATGAATGTAGTTATATGCGCAATGCCCATTATGACGTTTGCCATGAATCTTACGACTTTGCTTGTCGTATGGAACGGCGGAAACCTTGTTATAAATGGCAGAATGGACGTTGGCGATTTGACTGCGTTCACAACGTATATAACGCAGATTCTTATGTCGCTTATGATGCTGTCAATGATTATTATTCAGTCGTCAAGAGCGATGGCTTCGTCAAAGCGTATTACGGAGGTTCTTTCGGCGGAAACCGACCTTAACGATATTCATGCGGCGCATAAGGACTATAAGGTTCAGAACGGCAGTGTGGAATTTAAAAACGTAAGCTTTAAATATTACTCAAAAAGAAAAGAAAATGTTCTTGAAAATATTTCCTTTAAGATAAACGGCGGCGAAACCGTCGGAATTATAGGAACGACGGGCAGCGGAAAAAGCTCGCTTGTTCAGTTAATTCCGAGGCTGTACGACGTTTCGGAGGGCGAAGTGCTTGTCGACGGAATAAACGTAAAGGACTACGACCTTGAAAATCTGAGAAACGGCGTTGGTATGGTATTGCAGAAAAACGTTTTGTTTTCGGGTACAATCGAGGACAATCTGAAATGGGGAGACGAAAACGCCTCCGAGGAAGAAATTGTGTCTGCCGCAAAGAGTGCGCAGGCGGACGATTTTATAAAAAGCTTTACCGACGGCTACGATACGGAGCTTGGTCAGGGCGGAGTTAATGTTTCGGGCGGTCAAAAGCAGAGAATATGTATCGCAAGGGCGTTGCTTAAAAAGCCGAAAATATTAATTCTTGACGACAGCACCAGTGCGGTCGATACCGCTACAGAGGCAAGAATCAGAGAAGAATTTAAGACGGATTTAAAGGATTCGACAAAGATAATCATTTCACAGCGTATAAATTCGGTTATGGACGCTGATAAAATAATCGTTCTTGAGGACGGAAAAATTTCCGGAATGGGTACGCATGAGGAGCTTTTAAAGAGCAATGCGGAGTACCGTGAGATTTATTCGTCGCAGACCGATATGAAGGAGGTGTCCTGATATGCCGCCGATGAGAAATCAAGGGCCTGTGCGCAAGCCGAAGGACACAAAAGCGGCGCTTAAAAGGCTTTTCGGATATGTGAAAGAGGACAGAGTGAAAATCGGATTTTCATTTCTGTGCGTTGTGTTAAGCTCGGCGTCAACGCTTGCAGGGTCGTATATGCTGAGACCGATAATAAACAATTATATTATGCCGTCGGGTGAAAATGCTGGAAATTTAAAGGGACTGCTTGCAGCAATTCTGTTTATGGGTGCGGTTTATATGGTCGGCGTATTTGCCACATATATGCAGTCAAAGCTGATGATTGGAGTGTCGCAGAGGGCGCTTGCGAAAATCAGAGCGGAGCTGTTCGGGAAAATGCAGAAATTGCCCGTAAGGTTTTTCGATACACGGACGACGGGCGAGGTCATGAGCCGTTATACCAACGACGTTGATACAATCGGAGAAATGCTCAATACAACGGTTGTGAGCATATTTTCGGGAATCATAAGCATAACGGGTTCGCTGTGCTTAATGCTTTATACAAATATTCCGCTTACGGTAGTAACGCTTGTCATGACGCCGATTATGGCAAAAGCGGGAGCTGCGATTGCGTCAAAATCGAGAAAATATTTCGGTATACAGCAGTCGGCTTTAGGTAAGGTAAATGGATATATAGAAGAAAGCGTTACGGGGCAGAAAGTTATAAAGGTATTCTGTCATGAGGAAAAGGCAGAGGAAGAATTTGGCAAGCTGAATAAGGAGCTTGTGAATGCGCAGGTGAAAGCGCAGTTCGCAGGCGGAATTATGGGTCCGTGCATGAATGCTCTGAGTCAGGTGAATTATACGCTGACATCGTTTGTCGGAGCATCGCTGTGCGTACTGAGAGGGTTCGACGTGGGCGGACTTGCGGTATTTGTGAATTTTTCACGTCAGTTTTCAAGACCGATAAACGAATTTGCGCAGCAGCTTACGACGGTCATGTCGGCTCTTGCAGGTGCGGAAAGAGTTTTTGAGGTTATAGACACGCCGCCCGAAAAAACGGAGCGGAACGAAAGAGATTTGGAAAACATTAGGGGCGATGTGGTTATTGATAACGTTACATTCGGATATAACCCCGATAAAACGATATTGAAAAACGTTTCGATTTATGCGCACCCGGGTCAGAAAATTGCGCTTGTCGGTTCGACGGGTGCAGGCAAGACAACGATTACAAATCTTATAACGAGATTTTACGGTATAAACAGCGGTTCGATAACGGTTGACGGAGTTAATATCGAGGATATATCCCGTGAATGTCTGCGAAAAAATATTGCGGTGGTTTTGCAGGATACGCATTTATTTACGGGTACTGTTATGGAAAATATCCGCTACGGCAGACTTGACGCAACCGATGAGGAAGTTAAGGCGGCGGCTGTTACGGCGAATGCGCACAGCTTTATAAAGCATTTGCCCGACGGCTATGATACCGTTCTTGAAGGCGACGGTGCAAATCTGTCGCAGGGACAGAGACAGCTTTTGAATATTGCAAGAGCCGCACTGTCAAAAGCGCCCATACTTGTGCTTGATGAGGCTACAAGCTCGGTCGATACAATGACTGAAAAGCATATAAACGAGGGCATGGACGCACTTATGGAAAACAGAACGACATTTGTTATCGCACACAGACTTTCGACCATACGGAATGCGGACGCTATTATGGTTCTGGAAAACGGCGAAATTATCGAAAGGGGCAGTCATGACGAGCTGCTCGCCCAAAAAGGACGGTATTATGAGCTGTATACGGGGCTTAAGGAATTGGATTAATTTGTCACATTCAGCGTCGGACGCGGTGAAATGCGTAAGCATACGCATTTCACTTTGTCTGCATTAAAGGGTTTTGACAAATGCCCGTAAAGCATCTTGCGGGTAATTGCCAAAATCCATTAATAGAAAAAAATATAAACTAAAAGAAAAGGAAGGAGAAAAAAATGAAGGTATACCAAATAATATATACCTCTGTGCTTCACAGTCTGTCCGACACCGAGCTGGGGCTTACAAACCAGGCAGGATTGAGAATTTATTCATGCTCGCAGGGACTGGAGCGTTCAGACCTTGATGAAGTCACAAGATTTGCAAATTATCGGCTGCCGAAAAACAACACCAAAGAATATCCCGATACATTGGGTGACCCGAGTGTGCCGGAGATGTTCCCGAAAACATTCAGAACATTGCGGTTGTCGGACGGTAAGTATGCTGCAATTCAGGCTGTTTATGCAGGAGTTGACCAGCAGGGACATGAGGGAAATTTTTTCTCGCACGTATTGATTTTTGAAAATGTTGACGACGGGTTTTTCCCCGAAAGATATTGCAGGAGCAAGAGTTTCAGAACGCATCTTACACTGCCTGAGCTGTCGGGGGATTTGGTAAAATATTTACCGGCGCTTGACGATGCGGAAGTAAATAAAGAATATGAGGACGAGATTTATAAATTCATAGAGTCGCATAAGCGTGAGCTGTCATATCTTATAAACAGCGTAATCACAATGTTTATGGGACAGAACATAAAAAACATATGTATTGCGGCATTGTCGGGGGACGATGTTGAAAAGTACGTAATAGCGATTAAATATCTTCTGCCCAGAGATATAAGCGCAGGCGGCGGAGTTTCGACCTACAATGTGTATCTGCCGTCGGATAAGCAGGATAAAATTTGTATTCACGGTACAATAAAGGGTGAAAACAACATAACCAAAGAGGCTATCGAAACAAAACAGAGCTGTATGTATATAGATATTGACAAGACTGATTTTTCATCTTATGAAATATCGCCGCTGCTCGAACGCTGGACTGCAAAAGAGCTGCGCGAGGAGTACAAGCTCTTGAAAATCAAATCCGTTGACGGACTGATGAACTGGGTTTCAAGCTTTGAGCATACAAATCAGCCGGGTATGGGCGGAAAACTACTAAGGCTGAAATCCACAATCGGAAACGAGGCGTTTGTCAGACGTGCCGAGGACATATATTCAAAAATAAACGAGGACGATTATCAGCCGGTACGCTTTGAAGTGACAAAGGTTATGTACGATAATGCCGACTTGTTCCCGAACGAGCTGGAAACACTGACGGATTCGTATTTAACGCAGACGATAGACAAGCTGGCAAATGGAGAAAAGTACGATTTGGGCGCAGTGTTCTCATCAATGGAGCATGAGAAAAATCAGGTTGCCGTTATGAAAAAGAAGGTGCCCGAAATTATGGCAAAGCTTGCCGCAGCGGGCGATAAGATAAGCGACGCAAATAAATTTGTAATTTTGGGATTTTTCGCACAGCTTAAGCACAAATACGGCGACGACACATGGAAGGACTTCTTCGGCGGAAACCGTATGCACCTGACAACGTTTGTTGAAATTGCGGCGGCTGTTATTATAACGGGCTACGGAGTAAAGCCGTTTTCGCCTCCGTCAAACTGGCTGAGAGCGGATTTGGACGAGATAATAGCGTACTTTGAAAGCTCAACGGAAGATGAAAAGCTAAGAAATTTATGTTTAAAATATATTTATACAAATACCGATACGGACTGGAGCGTTTACGGCATATCTCTTACAAAGCACACCAAAACGAGAGGTGAGCAGGAGGAGGATATGCGCAAGATAAAATCTATGCTGAAAAAAGTCGGATATGAGCCGTATCAGGGCGGTACGTATATGGGAATTAAGATGGACGTAAAGGCGAACCTTGACGAGAGTATGTCACCGCTGCTGCTGTCAAGATTATTGGATTCGTATTATTATTGGCAGAGAACGTACGGTAATCAGGCAATGGCGAAAAAAATGGCGCAGAAATTCAGAGGACTGCTGATTGAAATGAAAAAAACGCAGCGTTCGTGTTATAATTATATAATTCCGAAGCTTGCGCTTGAAATCATAGAAACGCCGGGACATTACCATGAAATCATGATAAATAACGAAACAATGCCGGAAAGTTTCTGGAATTGGTTCTTGATAGGCTACGGAAAATGCGGACGTGACGATGATAAGCTGCTTTCGTATACGAGAATTTATGAAGCGAATAAAAACAAAATGAGAATGCCGGTAAGAAAAAAATTAAAGAAAGTTTTTGAAACAAGATAGAAAGGAATAAGAAAATGAAAGACTCAGTTAAAAAAATATTTTTGGTTTTATGTGCGTCAACAATTATGCTTGCGTCAACAACGGTTTTTGCGACGCCGACATCGGGACCGTCAAGAAAAACAGATACAATTTCGGCAAACGATACTGTAAGCAATACGCAGCCAGATACATCGGCTGATACCGCCGGCGATGACGGTACAAGCGATACAACTGATACAACCGACACGACGGATACGACTTCGGCAGGAGGGGTTACGCAAGGCTCTGACAGACCCGTTCCCACGGCCGTTTCGGTAGGTCAGGAGCAGACAAATACGGTTCAAAGCTCGGAAGCGCAGAAGGTGACAAATAAAAAATATGCGTCAAAGGGTTCGGTTGCGGTATGGTTTATACTTTCGATTATTATAAATGCGGTATTAAGTTTTATGATTGGCAACCGCTTTTATAAGCTTGCAAAGAAAGAAAGTCACGTTACGCCCGAAATCAGAGCACTGCGCCGTGACCTTGAAGAAAAATTTGCGGACAGCGTAGGCGGATTCAGTGAAATGGAAACGGACGTTGTGAACTCAAACGATAACTATTCAATGAACGGTTCAATTAAAATGCCCGAAAGAAAGAGTACGGATTTTGCGTCGGATTCCGAGGACGTATTCAAGAAATGGGAGGAGCGTATGCAGCAAAGACGTGCGCCCAAGAGAGGGATTGAGGAAGACGACGACGTAATCGAAGAAGAGGAAGAACAGCCCAAGAGGAAATTCCGTCCTAAAAGGGAGCAGGTTCAGCCTGTAGACGATGATGAGTATATTGACGAGGATTCGGACGAGGAATATGAGGACGAAGAACCGTCAAAGCTGGAATCGGCAAAGAAAAAAGCAAAAGGAATTTTGGGAGATTTGTTCCCGTTTAAAGAGGATTGATTTTTGATTGCGGGGGCAGTGTATTGCCCCCGTTCATGTTTTAAATTAAAGGGTAATAATTTTGATTAAGAAAAATACAATATTAAAAAGGAGAGGTTTAATTATGAAGGTATTGCTTATAAACGGAAGTCCGCATAAGGAGGGCTGCACATACACGGCTTTAACGGAGGTTGCAAAGGAATTAAACGCAAACGGAATAGAAACGGAAATATTTCATATAGGAACAAATCCCGTAAGAGGGTGTATCGGCTGCGGAGCCTGTTCAAAGCTCGGCAAATGCGCATTTGACGATGATATTGTGAATGAGCTTGCGGCAAAGGCGAAAGAGGCTGACGGATATGTGTTCGGTTCGCCTGTGCATTATGCGGCAATATCGGGGGCGATGTCGTGCGTTATGGACAGACTGTTTTATTCGGCAGGTTTGGCAATGAGATTTAAGCCAGCGGCAGGAGTCTGTTCGGCAAGACGTGCCGGAACGACTGCGTCATATGACCAGCTTAACAAATACATCGGAATAAACCGTATGATTTCCGTCCCGTCACAGTATTGGAACATGGTTCACGGAGCAAAGGCGGAGGATGTCAGAAAAGACGAAGAGGGCTTGCAGATAATGCGTACAATCGGTATGAATATGGCGTGGCTGCTGAAAGTTCTTGACAATGCAAAGCGTAACGGAATAGAAATTCCCGAACAGGAAACGGGAATAAAGACTAATTTTATAAAATAAATTTGAGAGGAAACGGATATTTTGTCTTGTCCGTTTCTTTTTTTGTGTCATAAAGGGACTTGAAATCATATATTAATATATAAATAGAATTTTAATGGGAGGAATTGACATGGAAAATAAGCGATGCATCTTGCGGATTGCTTCTGTTTCATGTCGGAAATGGAGGAATTAATGTGAAAAATATGAATGATATTCTGCGCAGCTTTAATCAGAATCAGTTAAAAGAAATAAATGATTTTTTGAACAGTGCGCAGGGCAGACAAATCAAATCAAAAATAAATTCGGCGGACAAATCCGCTTTAATGAGAGAATTTCAAAAGCTCGACCAAAATGAGGTAAATAAAAGGCTGAAAAGTCTGAGCAAGCAGGATATTATGAGAATAATTAACGGCTTATAAAAAGGGGTGATTGATATATGGCAGACGCTATGGAAACGCTTAAAGGGATTTTAGGCGATGATGATAAGCTCAAAAGCGTTGTAAGCTCGCTGTCGGGAGCGTCGGGCGGAGGAGCACCGGGAATTGACGGAGACTATATTGCGCAGATGAAAGATTTAATGGGTAAGCTCAGCACAAGCAGGAACGACCCAAGAACAAATTTGCTGATGTCATTAAGACCGTATATGCGCTCCGGCAGACAGACGTCGATTGACAATGCGGTAAAAATGCTTAATCTTGTAAAAATGGCTTCATTATTCAAATAGTGTCGATTTTGTGCAGACAAAAAAGTCTGCACAAATCCGCTTTCGCGGCAAAGGGGGTATAGGTAATGTATAAATCATACAGCTACAATAATATGCCGAGGGCGATAACGGAAAAACCACCGCCGTCCAAGCCTGCTCCGAAACCTGCGCCGCCTCCGAAGAAAGAGGAAAAAAACGGCGGATTTTTGGAAAATCTTGAAACCGATGATATTATATTATTTATAGTGATTGCGGCACTTTTGCTTGAAAACTGCGATGATAAGCTGCTTTTGTTTGCGCTTGCGTTTGTATTTTTCGGGGACTTATTTTAATGTGACAAAAGTTTTAAATATAGGTTACATAGCGTAATATTGTTGAAATTCAGTGGTTTTTGGGATATAATGTATTTGTATGGGAAAGGCGTAGAAATATTATAAAGATGATGAAGGACAGACGGAAATGACCGTCTGTTTTTCATATTTGTAAATATTTTTTGTACAAATTATCCAAAAGGCAAGAAATGGGCTTGACAAAGGAGGGAGGATATGGTATACTAAACGAGCTGTCCGA
>CAKSGG010000052.1 GCA_934454215.1 uncultured Clostridia bacterium | reverse complement strand
GGGATGTAAACAGTAGTGGGAAAATTTCCGTGGATTCAGATAACGTTTTGACATTTTCGTCGGATAATGCGAGGTCGGATGCAAAAACGGAAATAAAAAACAAAAATTCCATATTGTGCTTTAAAATGAAACTTGCGGATCTTGGTACAACGGCCGGCGATTATCAAGGCTTTGATATAAAGCTGAATAAAAACGGAAACGGTTATTTGATGGTAGTCAAGCATGATATTATCGAATGGCAGAGAATCGGAAGAACTCTTACGGAAATACCGAATGACTTTATCGAAGCCGATAAATGGTATGACGTTGTGACCGGAGGTATAAACACTCCGAATGGTGTACTGCAATTCTTTAAGGTTGACGGAAGAATTATATATGCGGAGCTTGACCAGACAGCGAATCAGACAAGGGATGAGGGATATTTCGGAATAAGAAAGAACGGTAAGGGAAGTATACAGCTAAAAGATATGGAGGAAGTGCCGGCAGACGGAATACTTATAGATGAGCTTCTTGAAAATTTTGAAAATCCGCGTTCGGATAAGCATTTACAGACGCTTTTGATAGGCTCGGGCGATACAATGGAAACAAGCGATTCAACATTATTTGCAAAGCTTGACAAATCAAAAATTGCAGAGGTGCTTTATCCCATACTTCAAAACAAAAAAGTATCCGCATCAAGGTATGATGTGTCGGAATATAAGCAAATTCTTACAGAAGCGTGTGTTGTTGCGGGCTATAATCAGGGTCTTGCAGAGCTGTTGTTCAGAAACAATACCGATATAATGTATAATGATATTATAAAACCGGAATTGATTGATGAGAACGGCGTTACGATTTATAAGTGGTATAATGATATGAGTGACATATATAAGGTTAAAGCGAATAATGCCATGCTGAAAGGAAACTGCGGAAGTATTGAAGAATTAAGAAAGCATATGGCAAAATATATGATTACTTATGTTATAAACGCTTGC
This sequence comes from uncultured Clostridia bacterium, assembly GCA_934454215.1. Taxonomy (GTDB): domain Bacteria; phylum Bacillota; class Clostridia; order UBA1381; family UBA1381; genus Ornithomonoglobus_A. The sequence continues at coordinate 19,837 of CAKSGG010000052.1, read as the reverse complement.
TTTAACAGTCATGCCGGACGTTCAGACTATATTTCGGAGGTTCTTACGAAAGAAAATGCGGATTATGTCGGTTTGGATATAAGCGATTATTTATCGCTGACGCCCGAGCAAAAGCTTAATGCGAACAACTACATAGGAAATAATGACAGGGCAAGAGGAGAACGCTCATTTGATGAGCTTGCGGAGGATATACACACCGCTGTGAAAAACTTAAAATAGGGGCTGCTGTATTTAAAACAATCAGCCCCAACGAGGCTGCTGCGTTTAGCGCAGCAACCTCTTATAAAATCGGGAAGGATGATAGTTTTGAGAAAAATAATCTCATTATTAATTTGTGCAGCAATGGTATTTCAGACAGCAACGGCAATTACATATGCGGAGGGAACCGATGAAATTCATGTATCGGTTTATGGCAGTGACAGCGCAGACGGAAGTATAGGCGCACCGCTGAAAAGCTTAAAGGGAGCGGTTGAGTATATAAAAAATAATAAAGACAGGCTTGGCGGTTCAGTCAATGTACTGTTTCATGAGGGTAAATATAATATCTCATCAACAACGGAAATAACCGGCGATATGTTTGGCGGCTGCACGGTGACGTTTATGCCGTATAATAACGAAAAAGTTGTATTTTCGGGTGCGGCAGAGCTGCCGTCAAATAAATTTTCAAAAGTTGAAGATGCGCAAATACTGCAAAGACTGCCGCAGAAGTCGCATGGCAATGTCATGCGGTTTAATTTGGAAAATGCCGGTTTGTTATATTCCCTGAGTGATGGAACTGTTCCGTATATGTATGTAAATGACATAATGAAAACAACCGCAAGATACCCGAATGAGGGACATTTAACGGCATCAAAGGCAGACGGCACAAGAAGCTTTGAATGTGATGACGAAGAAGTTTTGAAATGGGGAAATGCAAAGGATTTGCAATTAATAGCATCAAGCGGAGCAACATATTTTTGGTATCCGTTAAAGGCGACGGCTGACGGCTCTGTTATAACAGTGGACAGAACCGTAAGGAAAAACGCCGAGTTTTGGGCAGAGAATCTTCTTGAAGAGCTTGATATGCCGGGCGAGTATTTTACAGACCGTGAAAATAACGTTCTGTATTATTATCCCGATTCGGATATGGAAGACGCAGATATAGAAATTACGTCTATGATGTCAACAGCCGTAAAAATAAAGGATGCGTCAAATATTACTTTTGACGGGCTTGAATTTGATAAATTCGGCGCAGAGGTATTTAATGTCACAGGCTCTGAAAATATAAATATTAAAAACTGCGTTATCAAATATTCGCAGGGCGGCAATGCAATATATTTCAGCGGAAATGAATCAAAAATTACCGATAATTATTTTTACGGCTGTGCGAATACGGTTATAACTTTCCATGGCGGAGAACTGAAATCGCTAAAGCGCGGAAATGTTGAGGTATCAAACAACAGAATCTCAATGTGCGGTTTTTACGGCAGAAACTCGATTATATCATCGGGAAGTGCGGCGAGTCAGATTCCGTCGGATTTCGGAAATAAAATAGAAAATAATATTATTCAGGATTGTATGACGTTTATGGGTATAAGCTGCGGCGCAAACGATTATACCATAAACGGTAATGAAATTATAAATCAGGGATATTATATAGGAGACGGCGGAGCTATTTATATGGGACGCAGCAACACAAAATACGGAACGGAAGCTGCATATAATTATATACATGACGGTCATAAGGGTAATGCCGAATATGCTTATTGCGGCTTGTATTCCGATGATGGCTACGGAAATTCTTATTTTCATCATAATGTAATATCGGATATGTATATGGGCATGATTCTCAATTCGGGTATGAATTGCAGATTTAATAATAATCTTATGATAAACAACACCGCAAGCCCGAGCGGTATAAGCCGTATGGCGTCGTGGTCGCCCGATTCGGGGGCGTATGACATAGGAACGTCTTCAACGTTTTTGAATGAGGTTGAAACACTGCTGAAAAGGACAAGCTACGGCAGTGTTGTGGCTGAACATTATCCGTATTTAAAGGACACGCTTTCGAGAACGCCGTATTTTGCGCCGTGGGACACGGAAATTACGGGAAACGTATCGGTAAACTGCGGCGGCAGTTTCGGCAGAATATGGCATCCGTATTATAAAAACGACGGCGTCACCCCTATTATTGACGGTGAAAAAGAGCTGACAGAGCAAAACCCCGATGTGCTTTTTTATGCGGAGCGATATATCGGTTCAAATTTGTTCAAGGGATATGTTGTTGATGAATACAAGCTTTACGGAAAGAAAATAACAAATGAAAGCGGAGAGGATTTGAATGCAACGGAGGCGGGAAATCCGAAACTTGATTATGATGAAACGTTGTTCAAAGACGCACAAAACGGAGATTACACGCTGACCGATAAATTCAACTCGGACGTATCAACCGTAAATGAGATAGATATGAGCACAATGAGTATCGTGTCAACAACAAATCCGAATATTTACAAAACGCCTGCCGATACGGTCAGATTGATAAATGTTCAAAATACGGGCGCAGATACGGAATTTATATGGGAAAGAACGGAAAATGCGTCAAAATACCGTCTTGTGATTGCGAAGGACAGCGGATTTAACAACGTTGTCTATGATGAAACGATGCACGATACGGGCGAGGCTTTGGTTAAAAAAGTAAGCCTTGAACCGTCGACGGAATATTTTTGGAAGGCAGAGGCATACGGACTGGCTAAGAACGACAGATTTAAGGCGGTGAGCGATGCTGCGTCATTTACGACAAACGCCGATAATGCTCTGTATAAGGACAGCTTGAATTATGCTGTTTCATTGGCTGATTCGATGATAGAAAAATATAACGGCGGCTTGATTGAATTTTCGGATTCGTCAATTCCAGAAGAGCTGAAAATAAAATCTGCGGAAATGAAAGAAATATTGCAAAATGCTTCATCACAGCAGGTTATTGACAACGGTGAGCAGACGCTTTTGAATTTGCTTGTTAAGGCAAGAGCGTGTATGACGGAATTTGACATTGAAATAAAAGAAGTAAATGTCGATGAAAACAGTGATGATGTATCTGTTGTATGTGCGGGCGCAAGACCGAACACGCTTGTGTCGGTGCTTGTAACAAATCCCGAATACGATATTAACAATGTTCCCGATGAGCTGAACTTAAAAGCTGTTCAGTACAGCGACACGGTTTTGGCGGATAATGACGGAGTTGTGAAATTCAGCTTTAACACAAGAGTTGACGGTGAGGACAAAAGCGGATTGTATACTTTATATGTAAAAGGCGTAACCGGTGAAATTGTTTCAAAAACATACAGTTACGGTACAATTTACGCAGGTGCGATTACATATAAAAACTCAGACGGACAAACATTTGAAACGCTGAAGGAGTGCGGCAGCGGCGAGGTGACAATGTCGTGTCTGATTCAGAACAATACGTCAGCAACGATTTCACCGAGTATTATTACGGCGTTTTACGATAATGACGTTTTGACGGGAGTAAAAACAAGCATATCAGATAAAATAGCGGCGTTCTCATCAAAGACGGTTGAGTGGAAAGCAGACGTGAATATTGATAAAGTGACATCTGCAAAGGTCATGTTCTGGGATTCGCTTGCGTCTATGAAACCGCTTGCAAAATACAGAATTATTTATGAGCTTGCAAAATAATATAAAAATTTGTAAAAATACTTGACAAAAAGAAAAAAATATAATATAATATTAAAAAAATAAATGCGTTGAACAAGACAGTAATTCGGACGGAAAGCAATAAGCGAGCTGTGGACGGTGTGAGCATGGCGGTGAGTAAATCCGAATGAAAATCACTTGGGAGCGGCGTGGCTGAAAAATCAGTAAGCCATGACGGAATTTCCGCCGTAAAAAGGGAAAACATATGATTGTATGCGAGTGGTATAACGAAGAAAAAGGCTTCGTCTTGTTTACAAGGCGGAGCTTTTATTGTTTTAAATTCAAGCTGAAAGGATGAGGGAAATGTACAAAAAGGTTTCAACAAACCTGAACTTTGTGGACAGGGAAAAGGAAATTAAGAAATTCTGGCAGGATAACCATATCTTTGAAAAGAGTATTGACGAGCGTAAGGGCGGAGATGTTTATACGTTTTATGACGGTCCTCCGACCGCAAACGGAAAGCCGCATATAGGTCATGTTCTGACCCGTGTCATAAAGGATATGATTCCCCGTTACCGCACAATGAAGGGCTATATGGTTCCCCGTAAGGCGGGCTGGGATACGCACGGACTTCCCGTTGAGCTTGAGGTCGAAAAAATGCTCGGACTTGACGGTAAGGAGCAGATTGAAGAATACGGACTTGAGCCGTTTATAAAGAAGTGTAAGGAAAGCGTTTGGAAATATAAAGGTATGTGGGAGGATTTTTCGGGTACTGTCGGATTTTGGGCAGACATGGAAAACCCGTATGTAACATACGACAATAATTTTATAGAGTCCGAATGGTGGGCGCTGAAACAGATTTGGGAAAAGGGACTTTTGTATAAGGGACATAAAATTGTTCCGTATTGCCCCCGCTGCGGCACTCCGCTTTCGTCGCACGAGGTTGCACAGGGATATAAGGACGTTAAGGAGCGTTCGGCTACGGCTAAATTTGCGGTTAAAGGCGAGGAAAGCACATACTTTCTTGCATGGACGACAACGCCATGGACTCTGCCGTCAAACGTTGCACTGTGCGTGAACCCCGATGAGGATTATGTAAAAATCAAGGTCGGTGAGGAAATGTATATCCTTGCGGAGGCTCTTGTTGAAAAGAATTTCCCCGAACAGGAATATGAGGTTATCGAGCGTTATAAGGGTACGGATTTGGAGCATAAGGAATATACTCCGCTTTATCATTTCGTATCGCCGAAAGAAAAGTGCTGGTATGTGGTATGCGATACGTATGTAACGCTTACGGACGGTACGGGTATCGTTCATATAGCGCCTGCATTCGGTGAGGACGACTCAAATGTGGGAAGAAAATACGGCTTGCCGTTTGTTCAGCTTGTTGACGGTAAAGGTGAAATGACAAAGGAAACGCCTTGGGCGGGAACATTCTGCAAAGACGCTGACAAGGAAATATTAAAAGACCTTGATGAAAGAGGACTGCTGTTCAATGCTCCGAAATTTGAGCACAGCTATCCGTTCTGCTGGAGATGTGATACTCCGCTGATTTACTATGCGCGTGATACATGGTTTATCAAAATGACGGACGTAAAAGAAGATTTGATAAGAAATAACAATACAATAAACTGGATTCCCGAAAGCATAGGCAAGGGAAGATTCGGCGAGTGGCTGAACAATGTTCAGGACTGGGGTATCAGCCGTAACAGATATTGGGGTACTCCGCTTAATATATGGGAATGTGAATGCGGTCACAGACATGCGATTGGTTCAATTGAAGAATTGAAATCAATGTCCGATAACTGCCCCGATGATATAGAACTGCACAGACCGTACATTGACGCCGTTACGATAAAGTGTCCGCACTGCGGAAAGGAAATGCACAGAGTACCCGAGGTTATAGACTGTTGGTTTGATTCGGGTTCAATGCCGTTTGCGCAGTACCACTATCCGTTTGAAAACGAGGATATATTCAAGCAGAATTTCCCTGCCGACTTTATATCCGAGGCTGTCGACCAGACAAGAGGCTGGTTCTATTCACTGCTTGCAATATCGACGCTTATATTCAATAAAGCGCCGTATAAGAATGTTATAGTTCTTGGATTGGTTCAGGACGAAAACGGACAGAAAATGTCAAAATCAAAGGGCAATGCCGTTGACCCGTTTGACGCTCTGGAAACGTACGGAGCAGACGCAATACGCTGGTATTTCTATGAGAACAGTGCGCCGTGGCTACCGAACAAATTCCATGCAGGAGCGGTTGTAGAGGGTCAGAGAAAGTTTATGGGTACACTTTGGAACACGTATGCGTTCTATGTGCTTTATGCGAATATAGACGAGTTTGACCCGACAAAATACACGCTTGATTATAACTCGCTGTCGGTTATGGATAAGTGGCTGCTGTCAAAGCTGAATACGCTTATAAAGACGGTTGATGAATATTTGAACGATTACAAGATAACGGAAACGGCAAGAGTGCTTGAGGATTTTGTCGATGAGCTGTCAAACTGGTATGTAAGACGTTCAAGAACAAGATTTTGGGTTAAGGATATGCCGCAGGATAAGATTAATGCGTATATGACGCTGTACACTGCGCTTGTAACTCTCTGCAAGCTTTCAGCGCCTATGATTCCGTTTATGACAGAGGACATTTATCAGAATCTTGTTGCGGGTATTGATAAAACAGCGCCCGAATCAATACACCTTTGCAGCTTTCCGATTGCAGATGAAAAGCTGATAGATTCCGAGCTTGAGGCAAAAATGGAAGAGGTTCTTGAAATCGTTGTACTCGGACGTGCGTGCCGTAACGGTGCCAATATAAAGAACCGTCAGCCTATCGGTACGATGTATATTAAAGCGGAGCGTACGCTTGACGGCTTGTATACGGATATTATACGTGAAGAATTGAATGTAAAGAGCGTAGAATTTACGGACGATGTTTCAAAGTTTGCGTCATATAATTTCAAGCCGCAGCTAAAGACTTTGGGCAGACGTTTCGGCAAGAATATAAACAAGGTAAAAGAAATTCTTGCGGCGCTTGACGGGGCAAAGGCGTTTGCAGAGCTTAACGAAAACGGATTTATAACAATCAATGTTGACGGTGCTGATGAAAAGCTTGAAAAGGACGATTTGCTGATTGAAACGGCACAATCCGATGATTTTGAATCAATAACCGACAAGGGTATTACGGTTGTTTTGGATAAGCGCTTGTCAGACGAACTGATAGAAGAAGGATTTGTACGTGAAATAATTTCAAAGGTGCAGACGATGCGTAAGGACGCAGGTTTTGAGGTTATGGATCATATCTGCCTTTATACCGACGGCAACGCAAGGCTTGCAGAAATCGTAGATAAAAATGCGGAAGAAATAAAAGACGAGGTTCTTGCCGATGAATTGGTTGAGGGAAGTACCGACGGATTTGTAAAGGAATGGAGCATTAACGGCGAGAATGTTAAGCTTGGCGTTAAAAAGCTTTAATTTATAACATAAAGGGGTTGTTGTGTTATGCGGCAACCCCTTTGGGGAGTTAATTATGAAATATAAATATATATTTTTTGACCTTGACGGAACACTGACCGACCCGAAAGAGGGAATAACGAAATGCGTTCAATATGCTTTGGCAGATTTCGGTATTTATGAGGATGCGGATAAACTTACCAATTTTATAGGACCGCCTCTTGTTGATTCATTTATGGGCTTTTACGGCTTTTCAAGAGAGGACGCTCTGAAAGCGGTTGAAAAATACCGTGAAAGATTTTCAGAAATCGGAATTTTTGAAAATAAAGTATATGACGGCGTTGAGGATATGCTCCAAAAGCTTGTCGATACGGGGCATATTTTGGTTCTTGCAACGTCAAAGCCGAAAGTTTTTGCGGATATAATCGCAAAGAAATTTCGCTTGCGCCCGTATTTAAAGCTTATTTCGGGGAGTGAGCTTGACGGAACGAGAAATAATAAAGACGAGGTCATACAATACGCTCTTGATAAGCTGGGCTGCCCGAAAGAGAAAGTCATCATGACAGGCGACAGAAGGCAGGATATAATCGGCGCAAAAAAATGCGGGATTGTGAGCTGCGGAGTCAGATTCGGATATGCAGAGCCGAACGAGCTTGAAAATGCAGGAGTTGATTATATTGTAAACGATATAGGGGAACTGACAGAGCTTTTAATGAAATAAAGGAGATTAACATGAAAAATAAGCGGCGCATCTCATCTCAAAATCAACCCTTTGAGGCTGGTCACAGACTTCGTCTGTTGCTCGCCCATGCAACCCGAGTATTCATATACATCGGCGGATTGATTTTGAGCGATATGCTTGTTTCTTTTTAATGTTAGATTTATGCCGTTGTTGGCGGCGGAAAGGAGATTAACATGAATATACACAATGCGTCACTTAAAATTTCGGCGGTGAATCCGAAGCAGTATCCGAACGAGGGATATATGGAATTTGCATTTGCGGGCAGGTCGAATGTAGGAAAGTCATCGCTGATAAATAAACTGCTTAACAGAAAGTCGCTTGCACGCGTGAGCGGAACGCCCGGAAAAACGGCAACAATTAATTTCTACAATATTGACGACAGTATTTTTTTGGTTGATTTGCCCGGCTACGGATATGCACAGCGTTCAAAGTCGGAAACGGAAAAATGGGGCAAGATGATGGAGGATTATCTGGCGAACAGAGAGCCTCTTGTTCAGACCTTCCTTTTGGTTGACAGCAGACATAAGCCGTCAAAGGACGATATTCAGATGTGCGAGTGGATTAAGCATTATCATGACAGGGTAATAGTTATCGCAACAAAAATGGATAAGCTGAAAAAGCGTGAAATAGAACCGAATCTTGAGCGTATATGGGAAACGCTTGAGCTGGGCGAGGAGGATATTCTCGTGCCGTTTTCCACGCAGGACGATGAGGGAAAATATACGGTTTGGGATATGATTGAAATGCTGCGTCTGGGAGATTTTGACGAGGAAAATGAGTGATTTTAAATATTCTGATGATAATAAAAGGTATCATACATGGAATTATCATCTGCGCCGAAAGTTCGGGCAAAAGGTGTTCAAAATAGCGCTGAATGGGAATTTTACTTGCCCCAATATTGACGGAACAAAAGGCGTGGGCGGCTGTACGTACTGTTCATCAATGGGAAGCGGTGATTTTGCGGGAGACGCAAGTAAAAGCATTGAACAGCAATTTGACGAGGTAAAGGAGAGTATGCTCAATAAATGGCATGACGCATTATATATTCCGTATTTTCAGGCAAATACAAACACATATGCGCCCGTTGATGTACTGCGTTCAAAGTTTGAGCCTGTTTTAAATAAAGAGAATGTTGTCGGTATAAGCATTGCAACAAGGGCGGATTGCCTTGCGGACGATGTGCTTGATTATTTGTCAGAGCTGAACATGAGAACATATCTTATTGTCGAGCTGGGACTTCAGAGCATTTTTGACAAGACGGGGGAGAGAATTAACCGCTGTCATACATATGCTGAATTTCTTAATGGGTACAATAAATTAAAAGAACGGAATATAAACGTATGCGTTCATCTTATTAACGGACTGCCGGGGGAGACAAGGGATATGATGCTTGAAAGCGCCGGTGAGGTTGCGGCGCTGAAGCCGCACTGCGTTAAGCTGCATTTGCTGCACATCTTAAAAAATACAAAAATGGCAGAGGAATATGCAAACGGAGAGTTTGAACTGCTCACACTTGAAGAATATGTTGATATAATTGTAAGACAGTTGGAATTGTTCAGTGAAGAAACGGTTATTCAAAGACTGACGGGCGACGGCGGACGCAATTCGCTTATAGGTCCGATGTGGAGTCTGAAAAAATTTGTGGTACTGAATGAAATTGATAAAGAAATGCTCCGCAGAAACACATTTCAGGGAGCGAGGTTCGCAAATAAAAAAAACGGCACATAATTATGCCGTTTTTTATTATTATACTATTCTTCTGTCAAGCTTTCCGCTGTTTTCACGTCTGAATTCGTCAAATCTGTCCTCTTCAATTGCAAGCCTTATTCTTGCCATAAGGTCATTAAAGAAGTATAGATTGTGCAGAACGCAAAGGCGCATTGCAAGCATCTCTTTAGCCTTAAACAGGTGGTGGATATACGCTCTTGTATAATGCTGACAAGCGGGGCAATGACATTCCTCATCAAGCGGACGTGTATCAAGCGTGTGCTTGGCGTTCATCATATTCAGCGTTCCGCTGTGCGTAAATATAAAGCCGTGACGTGCGTTCCTTGAAGCCATAACACAGTCAAAAAAATCCACGCCTCTTGCAACGGATTCTATAATATTTGACGGTGTTCCGACGCCCATAAGATAACGGGGGCGGTCGTCGGGCATAAACGGCTCTACGGTGTCTATGATTTTATACATTTCCTCATGACTTTCGCCCACGGCAAGTCCGCCGATTGCATATCCTGGCAAATCAAGCTTTGCAATTTCTTTCATCTGCCATATGCGCAAATCCTCGTATATACCGCCCTGATTAATGCCGAACAGCATTTGATTTTTATTTATTGTATCATCAAGAGAGTTTAAGCGCTTCATCTCGTCCTTACAGCGTACAAGCCAGCGTGCTGTTCTCTCGCACGATTTTTTCACATAATCGTAGGTTGACGGATTTTCAACACATTCGTCAAACGCCATGGCAATTGTTGACGCAAGATTTGATTGAATCTGCATACTTTCCTCGGGACCCATAAAAATTCTGCGCCCGTCGATATGTGAGTTAAAGGCAACGCCTTCTTCCGTTATTTTACGCAGTGACGCAAGCGAAAAAACCTGAAATCCGCCGCTGTCCGTAAGTATGGGTCTGTCCCAGTTCATAAATTTATGAAGTCCGCCAAGCTCCTTTATTACCTTATCCCCAGGACGGAGATGAAGGTGGTACGTGTTTGAAAGCTCAATCTGACAGCCTATTTCCTTTAAATCAAAGGTATCTACAGCGCCCTTTATTGCCGCCGTAGTTCCGACGTTTTGAAATACAGGAGTCTGAACAACTCCGTGAACGGTATGAAACTCGCCCCTGCGTGCTTTTCCGTTAGTGTGAAGTATTTTAAACATTTGCAAATTTCCTTTTTTATAAATTTATCTCTATATAGTATATAACAATAATTGAAAAAAGTCAAGACCGCATTTTACACTTTATTGAACGGATAATTTCAACCGCTTTAAATTTTATTTTAACCTTGCCGTCATTTGAAGTGACAAGCTCGTATGTGTCTGGTTTCAGTTGATGTTTCAGACGGTTTGATGTTTCAACGCTCATTTCCATTTCGGTATCGCTTACGGCGCATAAAGGAGGATACATTATGCACCACCAGTTTTTGCCCGCTCCGCTGCCGAGGACGATTCTTATACCGTAATAATACCCCTCGGGCAAAACAATATTATTGTATCTTTTTTCGGGAAAGTAAAATTTTCCAGTTTCGCTGTATGCGCTGTAGGGAACGTTTTTTTGCTTTAAAATTTTATTTGCCGCCGATACGGCTTTCTTTTGAAAGTCTGAATCTTTCAAATCAACAGTTCTTATAATTTCATCTCTGACTTCAAGCTTTATTGTCTGTGCCGTTTCGGAGTCGCTGTCGGCAATAATATGCAGACGTAAAATTCCGTTTTGCAGGTCATTTTCGGCGCTGTCGCTTAAAGCCGCCGCTCCGACGGTGATTACAAGAGCAATTATAAGTGAATAAATAAATTTCATAAAAGAACCTCCGTAAATATTCTGTAAAAAATATTACCTGTTTTGTATTTTTTTATACTGATGTGTAAATATTAATAGTGAAAAGTTTATGCCGCTGTAGGCGGCGGAATGGAGATTATTATGAAAAAATTAACAGCGTTTATTTTAAGTATGATGATTTTCGGAATGTCTGCATATGCGCAGTATTCGCAGGCGGACACACAGCTTCTTGCAAGAGCCGTAAACGGAGAGGCAAGGGGAGAACCGTATGAGGGACAGGTTGCGGTTGCGGCGGTGATTTTGAACCGTGTAAAGCATTCGTCTTTCCCCAATACGGTATCGGGCGTTATTTATCAGCCCGGAGCATTTACGGCGGTTTCCGACGGTCAGATAAATGTTCCGATTTCGGAGGGTTCTACGGTTTACAAGGCATGCAGTGACGCTATAAACGGCTGGGACCCGTCGGGCGGAGCGATTTATTATTTTAATCCCGATACGGCAACAAACGCATGGATTTGGTCAAGACCGCTGATTGTACAGATAGGTAAGCACCGTTTCTGTAAGTAGTGATATGAGAGGAGTTATAGACATGGAAAAGACAAGGAAAATTCATATATGGATGTATTCTTTACTGATTGTTGCGCTGATAGCTGCAATTATATGGGGATTTAATAAAAAGAGCGCGGCGCATATGCTTGAATTAAATGTGGAAAATTCATATAACCGTGCATTTTCAGATTTGGTTGATTATATAGATAACATTGACGTTAAGCTTACAAAAGCACAGATTGCTCAAACACCGGCACAGCTTGCTTCAATTTCAAATGATATTTTTTCGGAATCGGCAGAGGCAAAATCATGTCTCGGTCAGCTTCCTACATCACAGATTCAGTTGGATAATACTTCAAAATTTTTGTCGCAGGTCGGGGACTACACATATGTTTTATCACAGTCGATGATAAACGGAGAAAAAATTTCTCAGGAACAGTACGACACGCTTGCGGAACTGAATGATTATGCGGCTGAGTTAAAGCAAAGTCTTGTTAAAATCCAAAATCAAATATATGCGGGCAATATACGCTTGTCAGAGATGACAGCCTCAGCGGCGGACAGGACGGGAGGCAATACCGCAAAAGCAGAGGGCGGAATATTGGAGGATATGCAAAATGTTGAAAAGGCATTTGACGAATATCCGTCGTTGATTTATGACGGTCCTTTTTCGGAGCATATAGAGAACCGCCGTCCTGTTATGCTTGAAAATGCAAAGGAAATCTCGGAGGAGGACGCATTAAAGAGGGCGCAGGAATTTTTGGGTGACAGAGGACGTACACTGAAATCATCGGGGTCAACCGAAAATACAAAAATGCCGGCGTATAATTTTTCGGCGGCGAACGGCAGCGGCAGAATTACGATAAGCGTAACAAAGCAGGGCGGTCATATTCTGTATTTTCTTGACAGTGTAAATGTTGAAAAAAGCAATATTGATATTAACGGTGCAACCGAAGCAGCGTCAAGGTTTCTGGAAAGCCGGGGAATTTACAATATGAAAAGCAGTTATTATGAAAAAAGCAATAATATCGCAACAATAAATTTTGCGTATGTTCAGAATGAAACGGTGTGTTATTCCGATTTGGTAAAGGTTCGTGTTGCTCTTGACAACGGTTCAATTGTGGGTTTTGAAAGCAACGGCTATTTAATGAATCACACCGAAAGAGAACTGAAAGAGCCTGCTTTAAGCGTTGAAGAAGCAAAATCTAAAATTGCGTCAAATCTGAATGTTACGTCGACGGGACTGGCACTGATACCGAAGGACAGCCTTGAAGAGGTTTTGTGCTATGAGTTCAAAGGCACATTTAAAGATAAAAATTTTATAATATATATAAATGCGGATAACGGACGGGAGGAAAATATTTTGCTTTTGATAGAAAGTGAAGATGGAATACTGACAATATAAAAATACGCCTCTGAATATCTCGGAGGCGTATTTTTATACCTCGCGGTTTTCGTCAATGACTTCAAAGTTACGCATAATTTCTCTGCGCCTTTTTGAGGCGTATTGAGCGTAGTATCTGTGAGTAACATCAATGTTTTTATGCCCCAAAAGCTCCGCAACCATTTTTATATCTATTCCGTCGGCAAGCATATTACAGGCAAATGTTCGGCGAAGTGCGTGAGGACGTGTTTTGTCGGGATTGGTAATGCCGACGGTATGACAATATTTTTTTAAAATGTTTTCAACCCCCGATACGGTAAGGCGTTTTCCGATACGGCTTATAAAAAGAGCCTGAGTATCCTTCACATTTTCCATTTGTGTACGTTCTTCTATGTATTGAGCCAATTCGTTTCCGACCTGCACCGGCATAAAAATTTCCTGCTGTTCGCCGCCTTTTCTTGTTACTATAAATGAAGAAGTATCAAAGTCAATATCGTCTATATTCAGATTTACAAGCTCGCTTACACGGCAGCCGGTGCCAAGGTAAGTGGTAAACAGTGCCGAATCTCTCTGCTTTCTGCGTTTGTATTCAGTCAGTTCACGTCCCTCATAGTAGTTTTCGCCATTATATATCACGTCAATCAATCTGAGGGTTTCCTGAGTTGTAAGAGGCTTTTTCATTTTTTGGTGAAGCTTTTTCATATCAAGCTTTTCCGTTTCGTTTTTTGAAATTAAATCATTTTTATACAAGTAGGAAAACAAACCGCTGATGCCCGAAAGCTTTCTGTTTATCCCATACGGACCGTTGGTGCGGACATGCTTGACGATTTTGCCTGTCGGTGTTTCGCTTGTCGTTTCGTATTCACACAGATAAGCGCTGAATTCGTTTAAATCACGGATTGTAATTTGTTCAAGGTGCTTGGGTGTAAAATCTTCTATATGTTGAACCTCCTTGAATTTGAATTTTTGCAGAAATTCAAGAAAAATTTTAATGTCTATACTGTATCCGAGCTGTGTGTTTATGCTGTCGCCGCAGTATGCAAGCTCTATATAATCATATACAAAATCAGGCATTTTTGAAAGAAAATGCTGTAAATTTAAACGCTTGTTCATTAAAGCTCCCTCACTCTGTAATAAATTTGATTTCAGTATATCACAAAAAATGCGTAAATTCAAGGTATTTGGGTAATAAAAATTAAAATGAAAAGTGAGAATACAAGAGAAAAATAAAGAAAAACGAAGAAAAATAAAGCGCTTGAAGAAAAAATAAAAAAGTTTTTAAAAAACTATTGACAAATGAAAGAAAAAATAGTAAAATAAAGAGCGTTGAACCGAAGAAATAATGGTATATAAAATAAACAGGAGGAATAACAACATGAATTCATCATATTTGCAGAAACCTAACGATGTGCAAAGAACATGGTACATTGTTGACGCTGCTGACAAGCCTCTCGGCAGAGTTGCCGCAACGGTAGCAAGCATTTTGAGAGGTAAGCACTTACCGACATTTACTCCGAATGTAGACTGCGGAGACCATGTAATCGTTATAAATGCTGACAAGGCTGTATTGACAGGAAACAAGCTTCAGCAGAAGATTCGTTACTATCACACAGGCTGGGTAGGAGGAATAAAAGAAATCCACTACAATAAGTTAATGGCAGAAAAGCCCGAACAGGCAATGATGTATGCCGTAAAGGGGATGCTTCCGAACACAACAATAGGAAGAAAAGCATTGACAAGACTTCGCGTATACAAGGGCAGCGAGTATGAGCAGACAGCTCAGAAGCCTATTCCGTGGACAGGCGAAATCAAATAAGATAAGGAGGATTTTGAATAATGGCTAAAGAACAGTACTATGGCACAGGAAGAAGAAAGTCATCTGTGGCAAGAGTATATCTTGTACCGGGTAACGGTCAGATTACAATTAACGGCAGAACAATAGATGAATATTTTGGATTAGATACATTAAAGCTGATTGTTCGTCAGCCCTTGGTACTAACAAAGACATTGGATAAGTTTGATGTTAATGTTAAAGTAGAAGGCGGCGGATTTACAGGTCAGGCAGGCGCAATCCGTCACGGTATTGCAAGAGCGCTTCTTGAGGTTGATACAGAGGCTTACAGAGCAGATTTGAAAGCCGCAGGTTTCCTTACAAGAGACGCAAGAATGAAGGAAAGAAAGAAGTACGGATTGAAAGCAGCTCGTCGTGCTCCTCAGTTCTCAAAGAGATAATTATTTTATCTATAAAAACCCCACAACCACAACGGTTGCGGGGTTTCTTTTTTTATCCGTGCCACAAATTTGCCACAAATCAACGCATCTATTCGCTATGTAACGCATTAGACACCGTCTTTGCCATTCTGACTCTGACTTCTGCATACATATGAGCATATACTTTAGATGTCGTTTCAACGCTTGCGTGCCCTAAATGTGCAGATATATTTTCAATATCTTCACCCTCAAATAAAAGCAGCGATGCATTTGTATGCCTGAGCCCATGAATGGTTAAATTGTGGTCAAGATTAAGCTCTTCCTTATGAGATTTGATAAATCTTCTGAACTGTGCATTGAGCAAACTTCTGTCATACCAATGTCCGGTGCAAGATGTAAAAACCATATCAGGCTGTTGCCAAGCCGAGCCTACAATCTCTTTCTGTTTTTCCTGTTCCTCTTTATGTTTCTTCAAAAGTTCAACAGTAATATCATCAATAGCTATCTTACGAGTACTGCGTGGTGTTTTCGGAGTTGATAAAAACCAATGATTATTGGCAAAAGAGAGCGTTTTATCAATAAATATGGTCTTTTTATCAAAATCAACAGAACTCCATCGCAACCCTAAACACTCTCCCGAACGCATACCCGTCATAAGCAACAGCTTTATAATGGTATTGAAAGCAAGATATCCACCACTATCATTACTATTTAAAATGTTGATAAGCTTACGTGCCTGCTCCAATGTCAAAACATTTTCTATTTTGCCATATTCTTCGTTCATGGATTCTTTCCAAACTGCACCCGAACATGGATTTTTGCATATAAAGCCTTGACTTACTGCAAATTTCATTATACTATGGAATACAATTTTTATCTTTTTTGCAGTGGAAGGCTTACAGTCAAGAGATGATAAAAACTCTGTTACATCGGATGTGTCTATATCTTTGAGCTTACGATTCCCAAATACAGGTGCAATGTGGTTTTTGACGTTTGACATATAATGTTCTGTTGTAACCTCTTTAAGCTTGTTTGGTGCGTAATGCTTGAAATACTGCTCAACTAACGTATTGAAACGCATATTCTCACCCCAAGACTTATTGCCCAAAGCGTTATGTGCAAACTCATAATATGCTTCTGTTGCCATCTTGTCAGCTTTGACCAGCGGTATGTCGGTCGACACAGTAAACGTTGTATATTTTCTGACAGGCTTTCCGTTGCCATCAGTGCCTGTCGAAGCATTAAACTCGTAGCTCCTGTTATTTTCATCAACACAGCGTTCCCTTATGCAAGGAGCTACTTTTCGATTTGTAATTGCCATATTTACCCTCCTTATGCGTTAGCTGACAGCGAATTAAGATAATCGCAGAGCTTATCAAAGTTTATGAGTGCTTTTTTACCTGAATAAACGGCAGGTATTGTCTTATTCTTTAGCATTGTTCTGATAGCATTCTCAGGTAAAATACCTGTTTTTGCAACCTCTCTGACAGTCATCATTCGTGGAATTGTAGTATTATTAAAATTCATTTTATATTACCCCTTATGATAAGATCATTCAAAATTGAATGTCAGCACTGTATACCGATATGTCTAAAATCATGTATGGCTGTAAAATCTCTATAAACCAATGCTATCGGCAATGTATGGTTGTTATATGGCATGTATGAAGGCTTATTAAATGTATGGTTGTTTTTTCAACCTGTATGTGTAATGTATGAAATAATATATTTTTATTACTCTGCCTCATATAAGCCGCTTAATATCAAATGTCACTTTGCTTATTTTCATCTTTCGGCATAAACTTACAACTTTAACCGTTTCTGTATTAACAAACTTACATTATACACCCTATTACGTCTATCGAAACTTACATATTCAATATTCATAACCACATGACCGCTTAAAAGCAAATGCAACAATCCGTTTTATAAGTTATATCAGATGAAACCGTGATTTATAATTTGGTAATCAACCTCGAATGTACACAAAAAAACCCTTACAAACAGTAATATATTTGTACGAAATCAACAGGCTTGGTAAGGGCATTGGTAACACCCCCTATATATTTTTTACTTAAAAACCCCCGAAAACAGCCCTTTGGAGCAAAAATATATATTACCCCCTAAAACCACCGTTTTGGTAACATAAAAAGCACTTGACTGTCTTTTCCCTTATAGACAAGTTGTGAAAGTTTTTTCAACCAATAGAGAAAAGGTACACTAAATACATTTAAAATACAAAAAGGCAATAGCTTTTTATATAGCTACTGCCTTTCTGAAAAATCTACTGTCTACTCAACAGAGTTCCAACCGGGAAAGTCCTCTTTGATAAGCGGTGACTCGAATTTATGTTTTTGCACCGTAAACTCAAACCTGTTCTTATCGGAGCTATCAGAGGGAACATACTTCTCTTGTAAACTAACACTATCCCAGAGTTCATCTGTATCGTCAGCCTTGATAACAATTTCATAAATGGGGACATCAACCGCACGCATATTTATTTCATCATAGACATAACAGTAATTATCCCTGTTTTTATCTCCGTCAATAACAACTATGTAGGTCTGACCTGTTTTTACAAGCCTGCCGAAAATATCGTCATTTTCTGTATCCTCAATTATGACCTTGTTCAAGTCAAAGTCCTCTCCGTCGGCATTAAGCTTTTTAAACTCTGTTACCTTTGCGGTTCTGTTTGTCAGAGCCGTACGCAGCGTTTTAAACAGCAATGCTTTCTGTGCCGTATTATCAGCCTTTATAACAATTCTGCGTGAAGGACTGAACAGCTCAAAATGAGCAGTGTCATCACCAAATGACAAGAAATCTCTTTACCAAAGCCTTCCCCGAACTCTGTTATTTTTTCACTGTATTCATTCAGCGACATAACAGTATCATCATCAAAGCAAGCTGTTATATAAATATCTCGCCAGCTTGTGGAGCAGTATTTGAAACACCATAATAGACTGATGTTTGCACTTTCCGCTGTTTTTAACACGTCTTCCATATTTTCAGAAACGTCTGTAATATTAAGTACTCTGTTTGTATCAACAGCGGCAAGATACCTGATTGAAAGTATTGCTTTTGCAGTAATTGATATATCTTCCAGTGACATTTCACCGTATTTTGTGAAGATAATACCGCCTGATACACCTGTGATATAACCCTCCTTTCCCAAAGTAGCTCTGTCCTCTTCCGTAAGCTCATAACTTTTCTGTCTGATTGCATTAACAACTGTATTGTCAAAGAAATCATGCAGATTGTATACAACATTTCTGCCTATGAGCTTTTGCCTGCTCGTATAGATATTAAGCATGTGCATTACCTCCTTTTCACACATAACTATGAACAAGACAAAAGTAAAGCTCACTGCATGGAGCAAGTTTCTCTCCTATGTGTATAGCTCCCTCTCTCTATTTCAGTTTGTGTGTGTCGCTTATTTTGTATTATATATGATTGGGGTGGGGTATGTTTTTTTTAAAATTTTATGATTGGTGCAGTTTTTATGCACTCCGCTTGCTATAACTGTTGTGTTTATTTTGCTGTTGCACTAAAAAAGCTACTCCCGATAATAATTGTCGGGAGTAGCTTTTCAGTGTTATATCAATAAACAACCAGTCATAACAAAGTCGCTTATATTTAATAATTTTCAATATAGCCGTTTCCACATATTAAACAATAATTTCAGATTTTAACCTATTCAACAACCCAATTTTTCAGCACCTTGACTGTATCAATAAATTTTTCTGAATGATAACCCCCAATGCACAGCCTTTTTTCTTGTGCCGATTTAATAACGCTGTTCATACTGTAAAATGTCAGCAACTTTATTTTATAACCGCTTTTATGTTGAAAATATTTGTAATGCCTATATTTTTTATTATAGTGACAAATAGTATTTGATGCTCAAAATGCCATACTTTTGAAAAATTAATGTATAGTGTTTTAAACAATATGAGTAATGAAACTTCAAGGACTAATACTCATAAGGAAAGAGTATTGTCGTATTTGACCTGTCCCATTCAGTTATAATGTATATTTTATCAGAACCGATGTTGTAAAGCGCAATTATTCGCTCATTATTTTCAAGTGCCTTGTCATTTTCAGCTTTATCACTCTTGCATAAGTCGCCCCAGTCGCCATTCGTGTATCTGATTAACGAGCTTAGCACACCTGTGGCAAACTCAATATCCTGTACCATCCTGTCATGTATCGTCCGTGTTATAACCAGCCCCTTTATAGTTACCTTTTTCATATAAAACAACTCCTTAAAAATAAAATCTAAGAGCTAATAATTAAATGATATTTCATATTGATAACCGATAACATATATGTTGGTGAATAATATTAGCTACTTTTTAATAGCC
>CAKSGG010000051.1 GCA_934454215.1 uncultured Clostridia bacterium | reverse complement strand
TTTGCAGAGCTTTTGGGCGAGGTTGTTGTACCCTGCACCAAGACAAATGTAACCATGCGTGCCGAGGCAGAATGCGGCGCAACCGCCGGTAAGCTGGAGCTTGCAAAACGCGCCAAAGAGCTGGGCTATGACGCGATCCATGATACGGTTCACGAAATGGCAAAGGACGAGGCAAGACACGGAAAAGGCTTTGAGGGACTTTTAAAGAGATATTTCAACTAAGCCTACAAATGGCTTAAAATAAGGCATTACAGGGGTTTTGCCTGATGATTCAAAAAAGGGATTTGCAGACCTTGCAAACCCCTTTTTTGAGATTTTTACTGGGATAAAATTGGGATATTACTGTTTTTGACAGGTGATTTTGAGCCTCAAAATCGGGAAATATCCCAATCGAAATTGCCAGAAATGGCTTGAACACTGCATTTGAGGGGTGTTTTTTATGATAGAAAATATCCCAATTTGCCCACATTCCCACTTTCCCACAGGATTTAAAAGAGTATAATGGCATATGTAAACACTTAGACAGCTAGCATCTTTATTGGTCAAGAAGGTTATAAAAAAACATCTTTCAGAATGCTATCATCTTTTTATGATGTCTGGAAGAATTTTTTTGATACTACACACTATATATGATTAACTATAATAAAATTCGTCTAGTATGTCAATTGTATTTTTAACAACTTTATGATATACTATTATTAATTTGTAAAATCAAGGATTTAACCAATAGTAAAATTAGTAGCTTGGAATATCAGAGATTATGCCTGAAAAATAGTTCAAACTAAATGTGAGTTTTTGAGTTTAATAACAATAATAATTTCTAAACCACCATTTGTTATAACGTTATCAGGACTACTAAATAAAACAGTTTATTTATTAAGATATTTTATATGAAAAGTAATATTAAAAGAAGGTGAGCAATGTGAAAACAAAATTAAACATTTTGGGAACATTAGAAGATAGTAAAAAATGCGAAGTAGCAGAATATTTTGTTCAAGCTTTAAATGAAAATTTTCCTGATTTAATAGGAGAATTGTATTTAGGATATCCTATATACATTGATGAAATTGCTAATCGAAGAATATGCGTGGATATGGCATTAGTAAGTAAAATGGGTGTATATATTTTTAATATTCTTACTGAGCCAGTTACAGATTACGGAGAAATACAGGATGACATATACTCCAAAGTGGAAACGAAGTTTAAAAGGCAGAAATTCCTTTTTAAAAGAAGAAAGTTAATTTTTACATTTCATACAATTACTTATTCAATAGCTAGTATAAAAAAGCAAGACGATTATCCACTTGTGAACAGCATAGATGAGGCTATTTCCTATGTAAAAAGCACTTCTGAAACTATCACAGATGATTTATACTCCAAAATATTATCAGGATTGCAAGAAGCATATGGAATTAACACCCGAATAGAGAGAGAAAATGTTTCGGAGGGAACAAAGGCTTATGCCATAAACCAGATGTCCTCTTTAATTGAAAAATATGATGATCGTCAGATGGATGCAATTCTCTCTGATGTAAAAGGAATACAGCGTATTCGTGGCATGGCAGGAAGCGGAAAAACTATTGTTCTTGCACGAAAGGCGGTTGAACTCCATACTGCGCATCCTGAATGGAATATAGTTGTAACATATTCAACGCGGACATTACGGGAGCAACTTGAAACATTGATTGGTAGATTTTATGCAGCTAAAAACGACGGAGCAAAATATAATACTGAAAAATTAAAGGTTATGCAATCTTGGGGTTCCGCCTCATCTACAGGAGTATATTATGAGGTTTGCTTGCGACATGGGATTTCACCTAAAAATGTAAATGAGGCAAAGGCAGAATACGGCAAAGTTACTAACATATTTTCTAAAATGTGTGGTGATTTACTTGCGACAATAAAAAACTTCCAAAAAATGTATGATTGTATATTGATTGATGAGGCACAAGATTTTGATAAAAACTATTTACAGTTATGTTTGAAAATTTTAGGAAAAGAGCAGCGGCTTGTTTATGCATATGATGAATTACAGAAATTGAACGAGGAGGCAATGCCTAATCCTAAACAAATTTTTGGTAGAGATGTAGAACATGACACACCATTGACCGTATGCTACCGAAACCAGGGAAATGCGATTGTTACTGCGCACGCAATAGGGATGGGATTATACAGAAAAGAAGGAATTTTACAACTGCCTAGTTCGTCATCTGTATGGGAAACAATCGGATATGTCTCAGATACTCCTATAGTCGAAGGAAATGAAACTATATTGTACAGGACATCTGAAACAAGTCCTGAATTATTAAAAGTTGATAAAAAAGACATAATAGACTTTCTTAGCTATGATAATGCTGATAATATGTACAAAAGTTTATTAGATATGTTAAAAGACGATCTTGAAAATCAGCAGTTGCTACCTAGAGATATTATGGTTATTGATATGGATGCGTATGATTACAATAAAAATTGTATGCATATAGGCAGAATTAAAACAGATATAAATTCGGAAAGTGCTTTTGGTGTTGATGCCTTTGACTATCATGATGAGCTGGAAATATACAAATATGATATTCATACCGCCGGTGCGGCGAATCCGGAAGATTTTTTTAGAGATGATTCAATTGTATATTCAAGTGTTCGAAGAGCTAAGGGAAATGAAACATTTATGGTTTATATTGTAAATTCTCAAAAGTGTGTTAATTCTCTGCAAAGAAGAGCTGATAGAAATGCATTATTTACTGCAATTACTCGTTCAAAAGGATGGGTTAGAGTTCTTGGATTTGGAGAAGATATGGAAACCCTGAAACAAGAATTTGAGGAGATAAAAAAACATGATTATAAATTATATTTTTCCAAATATCCAGATAAAGAAAAATTAAAAGAGATTTTTTTAAATAATAAAGACGTGGCAGATAAAGATATTAAGACTATCGATACTACTAAAGCGTTGATTGATAAACTTACCGGTGCAGGTAATGTAACAAAGATTCAATTAATGCAAGAATTATTCGGCATGAGCAAAGATGAAATTATAACCATGTTGGGAGGAAAAGAATAGCATGAATGCATCTAAGATGGTTAAAAGTATCTTAGGTGATATGAGAAAAACCATAGAAGAATTATATGATAAAAATCTTGTAAGAGATTATAGACCACCGTCATGTCAAAAAACAGCAAAAGAATCTTATGAAATTTCTTTTCCTGGAAAAGATAGGAATATTTGCAACATAGTATATGATGAGCACATTTCTGGCGAAAACATTATGGATAAATTACTCTCAGGTCAGCAATATTCGCTCTTGTTATATGACAAAAGTATTATTCAAGCTGAATTCATTGTTGAAAATGAAATGATTTCAAAAGAACGCCTGGTGTTTATGAAAAAACATAACAAAATATGGACCATTGATGAAATAAAAGAATATGAAAATAATGATTTGGATTGGTTTTCAGATGAACAAGGTGTGCCAATATTTCTAAGAATAGATTATGATCCCAAAAATCATACAGACGTAGAACACCCCGCAACACATTTAACGCTCTCTAATCACAAAAGTTGTCGCATTCCAATAAAAAGCATTGTAACATTTTCGGAATTTACTAAATTTGTGATGTTTCATTTTTATGGCATTCAGACGAATTTAAAACAATGTCGAGGCGTATATGATGATACTATTACTCAAATTGAAAGAAAAATGATACATATAAATTGGGAATAGATTCAGTATGGCATTCCCACAGGATTTAAAGGAGTATAACCACATGAGCGAATTCGAAAAATTATATAATGATGACATTGAGGCTTTGCAATTATTGGAATCGGATATTCGTGAAAATATCGAAGCCCTGCGAACTGAATGGAATGAAAAACTTTTGAGTTATATTAAAAATGTTGAAACTTCATTGCATATTTTTGATAATATAAAAAATTATTGTTCTCATATAGTTCGGATATTTGACGGTAGTTTTTTTGTTTATCTCAGCACGAGAATATCTATGACTAATGTTGAAAAATATGATGATATACCTCGGGACTTAAAAGATGAATTTTATAATTTTTTAAAAGAATATGCAAAGGCAAGCGGTATTCCTGAATTGATTAAAACAGCTGATAAATACATAAATTCAGGTGCTGCGGACTTTGTCGTTTTAAATTACATAAACGGTAAGAGCACATACGGAAAAAAGATTCAAGAATTATTGCATCGTTATAATAATCTCCCTGCTTTATCAGACGGTAACTATACCGTATTGGACGGAGTTATATGTGAAGAAATTAAATCTGCCAAAAAGGGTAAATTGGATAGAAGAATAGAAGGTAAATACAGTAAATTACTTGCTGATTTTAATAAAATAAAATCAGAACTTAACAAAACTATTGAGCCGATTAATACAGCAGTAAGACAGTATGTTGATTTTTACAACAGGAAAATTTTATACTTGTATTCACAGAAAAATTTTCCCGAATACGACAATGACGAAAATGCCCTTATGTTTAATACGGTAAATGAACCTGAGGTTTTGAATTATTTACACAGCTTGGAAGATTTGTACCCTGACGATGGCTTATATGTTCCGTCAATTTCTGCTGTTCAGGAACACCTTGATAAATATATCATTGATATTTTTAAGGATGAAAAAGACGAAAATACATTGTATCTGAAAGCAATCGGGTATTCAGACTTGGACTTTAAGGTTACAGGCAGTAATGTGACTGCCCCCGAAAACGGATATTATATTGAAATAGAAATTCAGCCGACCGATGAATATGATTTAGCAAAAAGATTAAAAATACCCGCAAAATGCTTGGCTGACAATTATAATAAGATATATGTCCCCTATTCCCCGTATTTGAATTTTAACGTTGCGTGTGTTAATGAAATTGCCTCGTGGATTGATTGCTATGCATTATATAAAACAGTAATAAGTAGGTTAAACAAACTTTTTAAAGTATTCAGGGAAAAAGGATTTATTAACTACAGAGTATATTTTAAACCCGATTTTAATGTAAATAAAGTATATGATAATGTATCTGACAATGTATCTTTAAAGGAGATAGAACCGAAACCGTTTGATATAGAAGAGTGCTTAAGAGAACTTAATATTAAGGCAGATAAGTTCTTTGATAACAAAGATAACATTGATAAGGTTGCAAAAAAAGTAAAAGAACATATAAAATCTCAAATTAGCGATAACACAGTGGATTTTATATCAACACAAGCGCCTCTGTCTATACACAGTAAATTGGAAAACATTCTGACCTTTAAGGGCAATGATGTATGGGTTTCTTTGTCCTTATCGGAGATTATAATTGCAGGACGGAATTTAAAATTGCTTGAACAGCTTGTAAAAGTTGAAGAAACAGCTAACCGTATAATAGAGTATTTTAAGGGCTTGCGTGTAAGCAATATAAACGAGAAAGCCATATATAACGGAATAAATTCCGAGGTCTTGTTTGATGAGGAATTCGGTAAAGACTTTCAGGGATTTTCATTTGGGATATTGGATGACAATATAATAACTCGAACGCTTGGAATAAATAATAAAACAAGTTTATTAAATCTGTCAAAGGCTATATACACAGGCGGAGACTTTATTAAACGCATACCCAAAAAGCTTAAAAAACGTCAGGTATATGAAAAACCATTGGGAGATTTATTGAAAGAATTTAAGTTGTTAGAAAAAAATAAAAGTTATTATTGCTGCATTCAAATATGTGATAACAGCGAAGAAACAGTTGATATAATAAATAAAGTGACAGAGAATATTTCCAATCATTCATCAAGTGAAATCCAACTCAGCGATTTTTCATATACAATCGAAGAGGCACTCAAAACGTTCGATAAGGCGCCTGTAAAACTATATGTATATTTTGATGTTAGCTATAACGACAATGAATACAGTATAGAACTTTCAAGATATCCGTTTTTACACGGGAAACCCAAAGAGATAAAAAATACAGGTGATAGCGAAAATGAGGAAAAAGATACAGGAAGTAGCAGAAAAGGAAAGAAAATTGTAGGTGACTCATATTATCCTTTGGACGAAGAGGATGTTGATACCCTTGTCAAATTTGTTGCCCTGTATGCTATAGAAAGCCGCTCTGCAAAGAGCTGATTATTCAGCACGATAATATTGTTTAAAGATAAGAAATTTTTGATTTTAAAAATTTCTTATCTTTTTTTTTGCAAAAGTGCCGTACTTGAAAAATATCAAAATATCGTTATGATATCATATGCTCATAACAAACAAGGAGGGCAGGACAATGTAATAAAAAAATTTGCAAGAATACTCAAAAAAAATTAAGAGGAGGATTAACATGAGTAGAAGAGACAAAGGGCGCAATAAGCCTTATAACAAGAAGGCAGCAGCAAACAGGGGTTATGTAACCAATACAAATGATGTTATGGCAGAGAATATCGTTGAGGAATGCAAAGCGGAGATACCACCGCTCACATCCGTTAGCAATTCTAACGGTACCAAGTTAAAGTATGTTGGTGGATGTTACAATGATGACGAAAAGTATATAAAAACCGAGGTCCGTATCAACAATAATGGTTGTGTTTGCAATTTCAACATACATGCTCTACATGTGAGTTTATATATTACAGTAAGCAAAATTACTTTTGTTGATAACAGTAACACGGTGTTTGCGTTCAGAGCCAGCAACACGGTTGACGGAGAGCTTGGCTCGATCTTTGTTAATGCGGATTCATTACGTAATTTGCCCAAGTATTTTTTCCAAAAATCACTTGTACTAAAGACCATTGATTGGTTTCCTTTTCCTGATCCTGATGGTAAAAAGGATGATTACTTACCGGGAGTGCTTGATATCATAGAAAATGAGATTTTATTACTGAAAGCGTCCTACTGTGCAAACAAAGCCGGTTTTATATATAAGGATGAGATCCCGAAATATTATGTTGGAGCATCCACGATACTTAGGCTTGACGAAAACAAATTTCAGGAGTGCAAAATTTCCGACGCTGCATTTTCAGATGCTGATTTACATATCGGGAAAGACAGACCGGTAGTTTTACAGCAAAAGGGCGATTTGAACAGCACGTTGCATTTGATAAATGAAATTTCACAGGAGCGTGTGGCTGTTCAAACAATATTGAGTGCAGGACTTTCGGCAATAATAGTAGGAATTTTGCGGTTGATGTCATTTGTATTCTGTATATCGGGTAAGAGCAGTTCGGGAAAGAGTACACTTTTAAAGCTGGCTGCATCCTTCTTTGATAACCCTTTAAATCAGGCTGTCAACAGAAAATTTTCGGATACCACAGCACGATTGATGGATGCAATAAAAAAGTCAAGCGGAGTTTTGATTACAATTGATGACACATCAGCCGATGTAAAGAAGAAAAAGAATCAGAGTACCTCCGCAGAGAATAATCTCAACCAATTGACTTATTTTGTGAGTGGTAATGTTGCCAGGGGTACAAAATATTCGCTTGATGAGAGCTTTAACACCGTTGTTATGGTAACATCAGAAACCCCGGTGATGGAGCAATTCGGAATGTATAATAACGGTGCAAACAGACGTATTGTTGAACTTGATATGTCGGGCTGCACAGGAGAACTCACAAAAGATGCAGAGGAATCGATGAGAATAGTTGAGCATACCCGTAACAATTATGGTCAGTTGGCGGTTGCATTTGTTCGTAAAATATACGAAAATGGTGTTAAATGGCTTAAAGAACGTTACGATACCATATGCAGTTCTATCCAGTCGGAAATGCCTTCCAACGGTATAGCACAGGGTTATGGCGAGACTATTACTCCGATTGTTTTGGCTGCTGAAATTGCCAATTCGCTCGGATGTATGTTTGACGTTGATGAAATCAAAAACAGCTTGATTGAGGACTTTGTCATTAAGGCGGAAAGACACGAATCGAAGCAGACACAGCAACATTTTGAAGATAAATGTATTTACGAGGCAATAGTTAAATTGGCATTCATCCATTGTTCTGAATATGCGGTTGATAAACAGCTGCTCTATGTCAGCACAAAAAAGATAGATGAAGTGTCTAAAATTTTTGACTGTTCGAGCCGTAAGATTACCTCGTTACTTAAAGCACATGGATTGCTCCAAGAGCCTGAAAGTAAGAACGGTGCGGATCGCCATTCGAGCTATAAAGATGCAACCGGCAGATATTATCTTGTCAAATTTGACAAATCATTTTTGGGTATTGATGATGGTAATGAGATGTTCAAGAATAATGTCATTGACAAAGAGAGTATCGACGCTTGGTTGAGCGAAAACAAAAATATTCTTAAGTCTGCATTATCGCCTGCGCTTGCTGCCAAATGGGATATTAAGGTTGTTCTTGAAAAAGGCAAATATATAGATGATGAGCTGATTGTTATCTTCCGTTACAAGCTCACTAACAATGAATATGTTTGTCCTTATACCCAAATGTATGGCACACATAATATGCAAAGGACGTTGAATTCTGAAACCGGAGGAAATATGACAAGCGAAGAATTTGACGAGGTGCAAGAATTAGTTAAAAAAATATGTGATAATGCCGATTTGACGCTTGAGACAGTACCATCACAGTTTGAAAAGGACTTTACTGCTCAGTTAGTGCAAATGGTTTGTTTAATAGGAGCGAACTTCTATGATGGAGCATACTACGAAAAACCCGATAGTGTATGGTGCAATAGCTGTACTTTCTTCATTTGTGGTGGTTCCTATTATCCAAACTTAAGTATTTTCTTTAGTGGAGTACCGGTTGGCGACTGTAAACAGCGAATGTTCGGCATTGATGATAATGTTCTTACTGTTATTACACTAAGTACCGAGACAGCCGTTAAAAACAAATTTATAGACAACCTCAAGAAATTTGGTTTGTTAATTCGGTTGTTAGACCGAGATTTATATACCCCAGCGGAACTACCAGGTGAAATCCCATTATTTTTGATTGATGCTGATAAGCTTGAAAAAATCATTAAGGATTACTGTAGTGAAACAGGAAAAGATATTCCGGAATCTGCACTCCGTTTCATTGAAAGAAGAACTTATAAAGAAGAGTAAATTGTTAAAAACTTCTTGTCAACAGGCATTTTCAGAGTTATAATACAACAAACTTCAATATGAAAGGTCGTTGTGTTATGACAAATAAGGATATTAAAGGCGGATGCGGTTTTGAGGATGTAATCGAACTTAACGATATACAAATCACAAATACTGCGAAAAAGTCGTTGACAGAATTTGAGGTGTATATTGCATTATTCAGGCATTCATATCACGATTGGGGGTTGGCTCCCGATGAGTTATGGAGTCTGAATGATGCAAATTTCCTCAAAAGGAACAGGGTTGCATCGTGCTTTGAGAGCAGTTCGGGTGTTTTGTTTACCGTATCAACTGATTTCGGCGAAAAAAATAAGACTGTGGTAGCTCTTGTAAGTGAAATTGAATAAATTTAATGCTTTTGAAAATGAGGGTATCGATATTCCCTCATTTTTTGCAGTTATGAAAAAAGTGTTGATTTTATTATAACTGCTGCATTGTTAATCGGGAAAAAATAAAGCAAATCAGGCGATAAATGGCAATTTGTGGCTGACGTGCTGAAAAAATTGGCTGTGAGGCATTGATATACTATATCATTTATGCTATATATGAACACATAAAAACAGAGCATAAAACTTCCCGTAAACGACAGTTCAAAAATTTTTATAATGCGTTTTTTCATATAGTCAGCATATTTTTTCAAAATAAGAACAGCAAATAAAAAATTCAGATAAATTCACGGATGTAAAGTTATTATATACAGGAGAGAACTTAAAGTGGCTGATTGGAACGAGAACAACGATATTAATAATCGGAGTTCAAAGATTCACATTGATTACAGATTGGGAAAAGAACACTTATATTATGTAAGTATGGGGGTATGAGAACTTCGGGGTGGGCGGTCGGGGTGTGAGGGCAATTCCCCAATTAAAGATAATTATGTTTGTGTATATTGATGAAAATCAGTACGAGGTATTGATTTAATTATAGAGTTGTGGTATACTTAGTATGCTACAACTTTTTTTAATTTATAAAACTCAATAATTATAATACTTTCCTGAGGGGGGTACGCTAATTATGTAAAAAGCGTACACTCTTGTTTCGTCATATCCTCGCAGGAAAGTTGAGTTATGATTAAAAAAAGTGTGTAGCAACCTTTGAAACAGAGTCTGCGTTTTTTAGTGTGTGGCTCTTGATTCAAGGGTTGCACACTTTTTTTTATTATGCGAAAGGATGGAACAAGAACATGGAGAAGAAAAAATTAAAGAGGACGGTATCAGGTATTTTGGTATCATCGGTGTTAGCGGTAACAGCGCTGGCACCACAGGTAAGTGCAGAAACAGTCGGAGGCTCATTGGATAATTTTAAAATGGGAACAGCAAAAGAATTTTCAGATGTTGTGTCGACAGATTGGTATTACAGTAATGTAGCTGACGCTGCTGCTTTGGGTATCATTCAGGGTAACCCTGACGGGACATTCAATCCCAATGGGAATTTATCGATTGCAGAAGCTCTGACATTAGCATCAAGGGTTAATGCGATTTTCTATAATCGGACAGAAGATTTAAGCAGTGATTCCAAATCCAATGTACATTGGGCAGATGGGATTCTGAATTACGCAGAAAAGAACGGAATTGTCTCGGAAGGTTATTCAGACAACTTGGATAATGTATGCACAAGGGTACAGATGGCAGATATGTTTGCCAAGTCTATTCCTACAGATAATTTCACAGAAATTAACAGTATGGATTTAGCACCGAGTCAGACAGCCTCCGAAGCCATAGCCACTTTGTTTAAAGCAGGGGTTTTGGTTGGTGATTCAAACGGTTTTCGTGAAAATGACAGTGTAACCAGAGCAGAGTCGGCTGCTATTATAAACAGGGTTGTTATGCCTTCTCAGAGGTTAACGGTAACAGAAAAGATTGATGAATCTGATAATGCTAAAGTATATAGTCCTGGACCTTATTACGTGAAAATTGCACGACCTGCCGGTATGGCAACTGCTCTCAAGCTTTGGGACAGCACTCTCACAGTAAAAGGACCTAATGGTGAGGATAGTGTTAAATTATCTGATGAAAATAGGTTGGTCTCAGGTGGTTGGTTACTTAAATTTAACATAGGTAAGTTTGCCGAGGGTGATGAAATAACTATCACTCATTCAGGTGATTCTACAATATCCTATGCCGACAGTGGCAATAATAATGAGGCTTTAGCACCTTTTAAAGTAGTATCAGTGGATGATGGTTATCTTGGTGATAATAATGAATGGGTAGAAGACATTCATTTGCAAGGTACAGAAAACTCACCTAAAACTTTATGGATACTTAAAGACTTTAAAGATGGATCATATTAAGTTGCAAAATATTCTGTGGCATAAAACATT
This sequence comes from uncultured Clostridia bacterium, assembly GCA_934454215.1. Taxonomy (GTDB): domain Bacteria; phylum Bacillota; class Clostridia; order UBA1381; family UBA1381; genus Ornithomonoglobus_A. The sequence goes on along the minus strand of CAKSGG010000051.1, from coordinate 9,672 downwards.
TTTGCTAATATCTTTAAGGAGAAAAGTATGAAAAAAAGTATTTTGTTGATAACTATATTCACAATTTTTTTAACCGTAACTGTTTCGGCGGAATTGCCGACAGGAATCAGCAATAATGGAGTAGAAATTACAAAAATTGAGCTTAACATTAACTCATCAGATATGTCGAAATTTAAACTTTCAGGAAGCGATGACATCATGAATTTTGATCCATCTGAGGATGAAGGAAAAACAAGCGGAAGTCTTTACAATGGGAAATTCTCATGGACTATTGACGAAAATGATACTGTTACCATCACCGGTAATGGTGCTCTTGAAGAATCCGAACGCGGGTCCCTTGATGCATCTGGCAATGTGAGAGTATTAAGCATTAAACAACTACTTCCAGGAAGCATACATGCACGGGCAAAAAAAATCATATTTAGCGAGGGTATAACAACACTTGGAATGTATTCAATGTCGAATATGCCTGTTTTGGAAGAGATATATTTCCCATCTACAATGAGATTACTCAGAGCATATTCATTTATGAAATGTCCAAATCTTAAAACGATTCATTCAGATTCCTATGATCTTACCATATATTCCAGTTGTTTTGGTGAATGCGATAATATAGAGGATTTTAATAAGCTTTTTCAGCACGTTAAAACAATTGAAGGTAATCCTTACTCTGGATGCAGTAACTTTAAGAAACTGATTATTCCTTCAAATGTAAAGCGTATTAAGAAGTTTTATCCGGCTCCTGAAACGATTTCTGAAATTATTATTGAAGATAACACCTCGCTTCGAGTTGATTCTAAGGCATTCTCATTAATACCGAAACTTTCTTATATCTATATAGGAAGAGGCGTAGCTTTTGGAGAAGGGTTTTGTGTAGATTGTAGTTCTCTCACAGATGTAGAATATGCCGATAAAAGCAGTCTTATCTTTGATAAAGAAGGGGTTTCGGCGGAGGACTATCTTTTTCCCGGCAGTCTGCTTTCAGGCAAACGCAAGGAACGATATGATATTTATTTGAAGCACTATTTAAGAAATAGAATCGATAGTCAGTATCTTGATATCTGCAAAAGCACGCACCTTATCAGTCCTGAGACAATTGAGCTGGCAAAAAGGATTACTGCTGGCATTGCAAGTGATTACGACAAAGCAAAAGCAATTCATGACTATGTATGTGAAAATATGTGGTATGATTGGCCAACGTATAAAAAAGTTGAAGTTGCTGACCCTGAGCCCGCAAACGGTCGACTAAAAGGCGTCTGTGCAAACTATGCGGCATGGACTCGTCAACTTTTGATATCGGTTGGAATCCCCGCTCAAATCATAACCGGAAAGGCAAACGGCGATGGAGGTTGGGAAAACCACGCATGGAATGAGGCGTATATTGACGGGCGTTGGATCATAATTGACAACACCTGGGATTCGCAAAACGACTACTCTCTTCAGGGGAAATACTCGCCGGTACGACAAGCTTTATATACATATTTCGATATGCCAATCAACATATTTTCCCAGTCGCATATTCCTGAGCCTTATGATTCATCAATTGATCTTGACGAATTTATAAAAAACTCTGCAAATATAATTGTTAACGGCAAACCTGTTGCATCACACGCATTTATGTTCGAGAATAACAACTATTTCAGAATTCGCGATGTAGCATACCTTTTAAGCGGTACCGAAAAGCAGTTTGAGGTGTCATTTGACCCAGAGCGCGATGCGGTTGTCTTAAAATCGCACACGCCCTATACTGCTGTCGGCGGTGAGCTTACTTATAAAGAAAAAGAAAAAGTACTTACAGGAACACCTATGGACTATATCAAAAAGCATGAATTTGTTTACAAATCAGGATCGAAAATTATTAAGGATAATCATTCCATACACTTTGATGTTACGGGATATACAATACGCGACAATAACTACTTTAAACTTCGTGATATCGGTAAAATCTTTAACTTTTATGTTGGCTATGACAGTGGAACAAATTCTATAATAATTGATACTACTCAAAGCTATCAGAAATAAAACTGTACAAATCAAATATAAGACTTATCGAACAAGGCTGCCACAATCGTTTGTGGCGGCTTTTTGTTTTATATGGGTAACACATCACTATTTATCTTTACGAGATGAAACAGGGGCAGATTTTGGATTACAATGCTATTGTATAAAATTGTAACAGATAAATTCATAAATAACGCATTTTAGCCGCTTATGCCGATTAAATATAGGCATTTCAAATCTTGAAGAAGAATTATGTTGTCATTTCCTATGATATATAAAACCTTTAATACAAGGGGGTATCAAAAACGCCCTGCATATATTGTTAAAGCAGTTGACATCAGGCTTGTAATTCCGTTATATATTCGCGGATAATTTTTTTGTTTTTCTGATATATAGTTTTTTTTCGCATTATTGGGGCGACAACAGATATAAAAGTAAATGTTTTACTAATTTTGCTGACAGATACCTCGATTTTGTACCCGATATGTCGATTCTCACCTACTTCCCTGCTATACGCTTGAACGCCATATTACAGACAGTAAACATGATTTTCACACGAATAACCTATACGCTCGGAATGTAAAGTACAGTTTTTTAAAAAACGAGGGTTTTTCTGAATTTTAAAAAAATTTTGCGCATATGGATTTATACTTCCTTGAAAATACATTTTCGAGGAGGTGACACTGTATGAAAAAAGCCACTGTATACGACACTACGCCTTTAAGCGATTCGTTACGTAAAATATTTGCTGACAGAAAAATAAGTGTGCCTAACACCATTTGGAAGAGAAGATATATTTCGGTCGCAATCAATGACGTACTTGCCCTGACAATAGACACTCGGCGGAATATAATTGTCGGATTGCTTGATGCCGATAAAGTAGATGTGGCAAACACATTGCCTTGCAGCGTAAGAACTGAGCATGGCAACGGGTACAGAATTGATGTTTTGGGAGCAAGCCGAGGTATTTCATCAAGCATAGGACTCAGCGTTGCTGTACTATGCTATCACGACGGATTCTTTTCGGCAAGCGAGGGTGACGTGCATCACATAGAAAATTCATGCGACAACCGCCGAGCTTTCCTTAAAAAAGTCAACACATTTGACAAGCATCCACCCAAAATTCAAGATTCGCAAAAACATATATGTAATGTCCTTGCGCAATACGGGTTGACATATCAGGATGCTTTGGCAAAAGCCACCAAAAAAATAAAAAATAAAACAATATATTGACATTCTTTTGAAAGTACGGTATAACAACAGAACTGACAGACACATGACTTATGTACAGTAAGTCCCGTATTGGCACAGCTTTCTATATTGAGTAAATCGATATAGGAGGCTGCCGATATGGTATACAGTGATTGTAAGTTTGGAATTGAGATGGAGTTCACAGGGGTTACGAGGAGAGCTGCTGCAAATATTCTTGGTGTGTTCTTTGGCACAGGCTATCGTGAGATTGGTGGTGCATACCACGCTTTTGAAACCAGAGATACAACCGGTAGGCAGTGGAAGGTTATGAGCGATTCCTCTGTGCGAATTGAGGGCGGTGAGCAGTGTGAGCTGGTTTCACCTGTGCTTGGTTTTGAAGATATGCCACTCTTGATGGAGGTTATCAGGCAACTCAGGCACAATGGAGCGAAGTGTAACGCATCCTGTGGGTTTCATGTGCATTTATCCTGTCCCGAACAGTTCAATGTGAGTCAGCTCACAAGGCTTATTTATATTATGCACAGCAAGCAGAACTTAATTTACGAGGCTTTGGGAGTAATATCGAGCAGAACTACATACTGTCACAAGCTGCCTGAGGAGCTTTGCCAGACTATTAAAAGCAAGAAACCGCAGACTATGCAGAAGCTTGCAGATGTTTGGTACAGTGAATTGGGTGGTAACTATGACAGAAGCTCACATTACAATCATTCCAGATATCATTGTCTGAATCTGCACAACCTGTTCAGCGGCAGACAGCCAACCGTTGAGTTCAGATGTGCAAACGGAAGTTTGAGGGACGCAAGGGTTGTAAGGGCAACCATTGAGCTTTATGCTCTGATTGTGGCTTATAGCTTTAATGCAAAAAACTGCAGTTATAAAACAACCGTTCCGACAGGCAGTCATAAATATGCAATGCGTGTGTTTATGGTCAAGATGGGCGCAGTCGGTGACGAGCTTGCGGTTTGCAGAAAGTATATATTAAAAAATATGTCGGGTGATACTGCTTGGCGTATGAGATGTTAATTGAGAAAGGATGATACTTATGAAAAGAACACACAGGCTTTACATTGCTTACGGGAGTAATATGTGCGAGGTGCAGATGATGCTCAGATGTCCGAACTCGATAGTTTTGGGCAAGGGGGTATTAAAAGACTTTGAGCTTAATTTCTGCGGTAATCTGAACGGCGGAAACTTCGCTACAGTTGTTAAAAAATCAGGTGCTGAAACCCCTGTTATACTCTGGATGACAACTGCGGATGATGAGTTAAGGCTTGATCGTTATGAGGGGTACCCCAGCTTTTACAGAAAAGAAATTATTCCTATGAGTCAGATTGAGCTTGAGGGCTGCAGTACTGATTTTAACGAGGCGTACATTTATATAATGAATTCTGACAGGCTTGGGACACCCTCTGTATACTACTATGCAGGTATTCTTAACGCTTATAATAAATTCGGTATTGATACGACACCCCTTGAAAAAGCATATGCACGTGCAGACAAATAGAGTGATACAACATTCAGACCATCCCTCGCGGGTGGTCTTTTTGATTGCACATTTTTTTCAATAACTACATTTCTTTTCTTATTTCAGAGGGTTTTTAAGATTTTGTAAATAGTTTTATAGACGGTTTTTTATTATGAGTATAAATCTGAATAAGGAGGTTTTTACCTATGGAAAATAAGAAAACAGTTGTTCCGAATCCGTTTCAGACAATGGGAATCGATGTTTTTAACGCTAACTTCGCACCTCAGAACAAGTTCAATGCTCATGTTTTTAACAGAGCGTCAAATGGTACTTTGGTTGATTTTATAGGACATCTGCCCGAAAGCTCACGATGTGTTTCTGTCAGGAATCTTGACGCAGTGAACGGCAAATCGCCGAGATATGATTTGAAGATGGCATACTCTGTTCAGGAGGAGCTTGCCGCAACAAATATCATTCGCTTGCCTCATGACTTCTATAAAAAGCACACAGATTTCCTTATTGGCACTTATGTGTTGGTTGGTCTTGGGTACTGCAGTGTTAAATGCAGGGATAAAATGTCGTCAAGGGCATTCCTCTGCACAAAGAATCCTGCTGTTATACAGGCGCTTTGCAGAAGATATAACTTGCCTTTGCCTACAAAAGAGATGCACAAATATATGGATCGTTGGACTGTCACGAAAGAAGAAACAGAGAAAAATGTTCTGCATTGTGTCAGGATTGTTATAGATGACGACAGGGTGACACTTAAAGCCGCAACTATTTATCCCCGATCCAAATTGACCACATTGCTCCCTATGTTTGACATTGGTTTCTACTCGGACAGTATCTGCAAAATGCTGACAAAAGGGGTATTTGAAATCAGATTTGCATTCGGAAGCAATTATTATGCCATTACAACTTCACTTAATAAAAAAACTCTTGCAGTTAAGTTTGGAATAGATTCAAAATATGCTGAAAATCTGTTTTATACAACAGATGATATGGGAGTTATCTGTGTGTACGACTTTAAGTCAGGTGAGTTTACTCCGATAAGGCTGATTGATATTACTTCGATACGCAAATTGGCTTGACAGTATAAAAATGCTTTTAATACGGGGGTTTTGAAACCTGATAAACCTCATTTTTCTGCACTTTAACAAAAACGATTATAGTGTAATTTGTCTTTAACGAGGTTAAAGTGAGGTTTTAGGGGTGGCAATGCCATATGTGTTCTATGCTTTGTATTATCATTATCCATGGTTTTTATAAAGGCTTGGACTTCTCTCAAAATCCCCGTATATGTTACTGAAAGCTATTGACAAAACTGTTGACATTACAGAGCTGTCAATAATATGGTTTTTGTAAATTATATATTTTCCGTTTGGGGGTGATTGGTGTGTCAGACAGACTTTTAGGTTATGCCAGAGTGTCAACCGCTGACCAGAATCTTGACAGGCAGATTGCTCTGCTGCGTGAGTGGGGCGTTGAGCCTGATGACATTTTCACAGATAAAATGAGTGGTAAAACCTATACGAGAGATGGGTTTCAGAAGCTTTGCGAGACTGCACAGCCGGGCGATACTATTATTGTCGAGGCTCTTAATCGTGTGGGTAGAACAGCAAGGGAGCTTTTGAACATTATTGAAAAGTGGCAGAGTGAGGGGATTACTTTTATCAGTATCAAAGAAAAAATGGATATGAGTACCCCCACAGGCAAGCTCATCAGTCAGCTGCTCAGCAGTATTGCAGAGTTTGAGGCAAGCGTTATCAGAGAAAGAACTCTTGAGGGGTTAGCCGTTGCCAGAGCTAACGGCAGGGTTGGCGGCAGACCTCGAACAAAAGAGGATGTAATAAACAAGGCAGTCAAGTTATATGCTACGCACGCATATTCAATTAAAGAAATTTGTGATGTTTGCGGCATATCTACAGCTACTCTTTACAGGTATCTTAAAGAAAGGGATGATAAAAATGAGGCGTAATTCTATTGTCAGGGCTGCATTGTTTTCAAGATCGGACAATGAGTCGATAAATATTGATAAGCTATACAGAATGCAACAGTATTGTGTTGCTAATGAGTACACTATCACGAGAACATTTTACAACGAGACAGATATTCTTAATTGTCGAGAGGATTTCGATGTGATTGTGTGCTGCGGCGAGCAGATTCTTTTGCCTTTGGCGGGTATAAAAATTGAAAATATTGAAGCCGTAAAATAACCAAAAGACACCTCTTTCATAAAAATAGCAAGAGGACTCGGATGCACTTATCTGCACCGAGTCTTTTTGTGTTTAAAAATATAAAATATTTTTTTAAATTCCCGTACTTGAAAAAATTCAAAGATATCAGGTGATATCCTATATACAACAAAGAAAATTATACCAGCAATAGTATTATGACAAGCGTGCAAATCCAACAAATTTTTTGACACGCCTTGAAAAATTGTTTCATGTACGGTATAACAACAAACAAATATTTTGCAAGGGGGATTTTTAAATGCCTAAAATGGAATATGAGGTATCAACCAGATACAAGGGCGTTCGCAGAAGAAAGGGACAGAAAACGTGGAATGCCCGTTACAGTGTAACACTTCCGAATAAACAAATTGTCAGCGGTGAACTCACAGGCTTTAAGAAAGAAAAGGAAGCGTTTGAGGCAAGAACAAGAAAAATCGCTGAAATAATAGACAGCGGCAGAGGACCTGTTCCGCGCAAAAGATTTTCAGAGGTATATAAGGAATATTACGATGGCTGCATTGATAAGGCTGTCAGCACATTGAAAAAATATGATTCTTTGTATCGACAGCATTTGGAGCCTGAATTCGGGAATAGATTTCTGACATCAATTACAACAGCAGATATAGAAAATTTCTTTTTAAGAATCGGCGGTAATGTTAAAGAGAAGAAATATAATAAGGACACTTGCTATTCAAATGAGTATTTGCACGGATTCAGAAAGCTTTTGAATAATATATTTGCATACGCACTGAAAAAGGGATATTTAATAGACCGCAGTCCGATGTCAGGGGTATCGAAATTTATTTACAGAGATATGGGAAGAAAAAAAGAAGACGGTCAGTACATAAGTGATGAGCTGATGGCAATAATATTGGAACGTCTTTCAACTACTGCACTTCAGCCAAGCGTTATGATTGCATACCATACAGGAATGAGAATAAGTGAGGTTTTTGGGCTGCTTTGGAGCGATGTTGATTTTGCAAATAAAATTATTCACGTAAATAAACAGCTTATAAACTTCAATGGCATTTGGTGTTTTGCAAAGGTTAAGACACCTGCCGCATATCGTGATATATCAATTTCAGACCAATTGATTGCCTATCTGACAGCTTTAAAAATAAAGCAGGGGCAAAATAAAACAAAATTAGGCGATATGTATCGTAAAAATTATGTCGGTAAAATGATAACCAACCGTAAGTATGAAAAGATTGATGCAGATTTGCCTTTTGTTAATGTTAAAGATAACGGTGAATTGCTTACACCTGCCAGCTTTAAGTCTGCAAGCCTTGCCATAAATCAGCTTGGTATTGGATTTAATATATCTTTTCACGATTTTCGTCACACACATATAACGAATCTTGTGAAATGCGGACTTCCTGCCGATATATTGAAAAAGAGGGTTGGACACGAAAAAATTACTACTACTCTTGATTTTTACAAACGTATCACACAGGAAGACAAAACCGTTGAGAATGCAATTATAAACAAGATGGATTTGCCTGATTTTGAAACAGTAAAAGGGCAAATTCAAGTAAGGAATCACTACTTGGAATACAACGAGCCCGAGCCTGATGAAAATGACGTTATTACAACCGAGAAGCTTTTAGGCGGTAAATTCAATTATAAAGGTTTCCTCAGAACATAAGAGATTATGCCTTGGAGGAGGTGAGCAAATAAAACAACAAAACAATGAATAAAATTTTGGAGGATAAGAATTGATTATGGATTCTTATCCTTTTTTCGTGAATAAAAAATAAATTTATAGGAAAATATAAAGATAAAATAAAGATAATAGCTTGACATTTTCTTTGTTTTGGCATATAATATAAATAAGAAAGGGGCGATAGATATGGCTCAGGCTGTTAATGTGAATTTTAAATTGGACTCAGATGTAAAGAAAAGTATGGAACAGGCTTGCTCTGATTTGGGACTTTCTATGACTGCTGCGTTTACAATTTTTGCGAAAAAGGTTGGAAGAGAAAAACGCATACCGTTTGAGGTTTCGGTTGATCCGTTTTACTCTGACAGCAATATGCGTTATTTGGAAGGCATTGCGCGTGATATAAAAGAGGGCAAGGCTCATTTTGCACAGCACGATTTAATTGAGGTGGACTGATGCGATTATTATGGGAAGACCGTGCGTGGGATGATTACCTGCATTGGCAAACACAGGATAAAAAAACCTTAAAGAAAATCAATACAATTTTAAAAGATATTCAGAGGAATACCTTTGACGGTATCGGTAAGCCCGAGCCTTTAAAGGGAAATTTAAGTGGTATGTGGAGCAGACGAATCGATGACTCCAACCGAATAGTTTATTATGAGCAGGACAGCATTATTTATATTGTTTCCTGCAAAGGTCATTACGATGATTAATGTGGGAATACTTTCCCACATCGGTTAAAATAATTCCCATAGTCTATTGAAATAAGTAATTTATGAATATCGTTTATTCAGGGAATAATTCTTTAAATTTTTACAGGGATTTTATTGGGATACTGCACTCTGCATCTGCACAAATGGCTTAAAATGGGCATTTGTAGGGGGTATCTTAAGACGAGGCAAGGCACGGTAAAGGCTTTGAGGGACTTTTAAAGAGATATTTTGGCTAATCTCAAAACTGCATAACAAAAGCATTTTTAAGAGATAGAGCAAATTTTTGCTCTATCTCTTTTTTATGTGATTTTTGCCCTTTTTTCAAGCCTTTTGTGTGAAATTATGTGGGATATTTAATTTTTCATTTTCTCAATTCGCCGAAAT
>CAKSGG010000050.1 GCA_934454215.1 uncultured Clostridia bacterium | reverse complement strand
GCGGCGTTTACGGCGGCTGTAATGTTTGAATCACAGTACAGACCCCTCGATATGCTGATGTATTACGATGCTCGTCCGTGCGCAATGAACGGAATGTTCGCAACTGATTATGTATGCGAAAGGCTTAAAGGATATTATCCCTTCCGTATGTTCAACGAGCTTGTTAAACTCGGCGATTCGGTAAAAACCGAAAGCACGAGTGATAAGTTATTCTGTTGTGCGGCAAAGGGCGAAAATTCAATGGCGTTTGTTATTTCGTATTTTGACGACAACGATAATGCGGATGAAAAGGAAGTTAAAATAAGCTTTGAAAATATGGGCGGAAAAAAACGAAAGGTTTCTTATTATCTTCTCGATGAAAATCACGATGAAGAACTTGTACGGGATGAAACGGTTACAGGTGAGAGCATCTCGTCATACTTAAAAATGCCCTTGTACTCGGTATATCTTATAAAAATAGAGGAATTATAATATTATCAAAAAAGGACAGCGTATATTCGGCGCTGTCCTTTTCGGTATTGTTGTTTTATTTAATAATATGCCGTTTGTTCGTGTGTTCGGGATGTAAGGGACACACCCCCGACATTCGGTGATCAGTTGTTGTGTGCTTTTCTGTATTTACTCGGCGTCATTCCGACATTTTTTTTAAACCAGTTTGCAAAATATCCCGCATCGCAAAACCCCATACAGCATGCAATATCATTGATTGGTATTGTTGAGGACACAAGCATATTTTTTATCGCCTTAAGACGTTGCTGTGACATATATTTGTACGGCGAAATATTGAACTTTTCAGAGAAAAGATGAATTGCATGGTCTCGCGAACAATACAGCTTTTTTGAGAGATTCGTGAGAGAAATCGGATAAGTCGATGTGTTATCGATGAGTATTTTAAGCTTGTCGGCTATGGATGCGTTTTCTATATCAAGATTATTGTCTTGTTTGCACAGATACATTTTTTGAATTATATCAAAAATGATTGTACTGCATCTGCTTTGAATTTCATAAAGAGGAAGGTTATCGGAATCATAAATTTCAAACATTTCCGTAAGTTGTTTTTCTATATTAAGACCTTTATACAAAATACGGTTTGTAAGCTTGTAAGATTGAAACAATGTATCCGCCAAAGGCCCGTAAAAAATTATCCATAGTTTTTCCCACGGGTCACTCGAATCAACATACAGCAGTTGACCCGAACCGGGATGCAGAACGTGAGTATCACCCTTGCTCGGCTGACATATTGTGTCGTTTTCTCTGATATAGCCGCTTCCGGAGAGGATATACTCAATGGCGTAATAATATGTTGTTCCGCGTGTTATGTTATAACTGGGCAAGCAATAGCTGTGACCGCAAAATTCCAACCACAGCGGATATGGCTTATCCGCGTGATATGATTTGGTATATTCGACTGTTCCGTCCGATAAAAAACCTTTATTCATAACAACAATCCTCAACTTTTCAACAATAATCTAAATTGACTTTATTATTATACACTGGTATACTGAATTTGTCAAGAAGTGAGAGTAAAATCAAATATGTATTTATATGAAATCACTAAAATTTATGTATCATAACAACCGATAGAAATAACAATCACGCGTTTTGAACGGTTTTGTATACATTATGTGCACGGGAATTTAATCCAATAACAATAAGAAAACAAAAAGTTGAAATCAAAAGAGCTGAAAAAACAAAAATTAAAGGGGTACCCCTTTAATGCTATATGTATATAGCATTAAACAATACCTCGTCAATGATAAAAAGAAAGGAAGTATTATAATGCAAAAACACAAAACAATAATGCAAACATTTGCGGTAACGCTAAGCGCGGTTATGCTGTTCGGTACAGCCGCAAACGCAGAGACGATGAAGCTGACGGGAAAGGGATTTACGGACATAAAAGGCACGGATGCCGAACGAAATTCGAACGTAACGATAGAAATTATATCAGATAAGATTAATATTTCGGATGACGGCGTTTGGTCGGGATTTACCGATAACGGAGAGAACACGGCTTTTATGGGAACTGTTCGCGCGGATGAAAACGGTGCGTATGAATTTAATATTTTCTTGACAGAAAGCGGTAAGTATATCGTCAGAACGGGAAACAGCGGATTTAAAGCGGTGAAAGAGGATAGTCTTTGGTTCACGAATGAGGACAGCCTTAAACAAAGGCTCGGTGAGATTAAGACGGCGGCACAGGCGGACGATACGGATAAAATAAAAGAGATTCTCGAAAATAATCGTTGTGACATAAAAATATTTTCGTCAATCGGCAATGATGCGGATTATGAAAAAGCCGCATCGATTTTGGGCGAATACATAAAGAAAAACCAATCGGCTCTAACTGAAGAAACAATAGGTATATTGGGTGAAAAGGCGTGTGTATTGTCGGTTTTGTCCGACAATACATTCAAAGGCTTTGGTGAGTATTCGGACGGATTCGGCGCAGAGGATTTAAAAGCGTATGAATTTTATAAGGATTCTTTTGCGGATGAATTCACAAAAATGATGAAAGCCGATAATCCGAAAGGTATAGATGAGTACAACAGTGCCGTTGAAAAAAATATGATTTTATGTCTTGTAAAATACGGTGACAGTTCGGGCGAACTTAAAGATTGCCTTACGTTATATGCAGACGAAATAGGTGTTGACGGTTCAAAAATAACCGCGGATATGTGTAAGTCACTTATGAATGAAAAGGACATAAACGGTTATTCGGATATTAAGACCTTTGTTCAAAATTATGGCAAGAACGGCGGTTCTCAAAACAGCGGAGGCTCGGGAAAAGGTTCATCGGGCGGAGGTTATGGCGGAAAGGCATCCGATAATACCCCGAATATCGGCAGCAAAACATATTCTGATGAGCTTATGCCCGATAAATATGAGGAAGGCGCATCCGTTTTCGGTGATATGCAAGGATATGAGTGGGCAACCCCGGCGGTTGAAGGCTTGTTTGCAAGCGGCATAATAAACGGAAAAGAGCCGGGACGCTTTGCCCCCGAGGACAGCGTTTTGCGCGAAGAATTCGTCAAGATGATTGTCAAAGCCTTTAAGCTTTCCGTTATCGGCAAAAAAGTACCATTTCTCGATGTTGACGAAAACGAGTGGTACAGAGAGTATATCGAGTGCGCATACAACAGCGGAATAATAAGCGGATATTCGGATACAGAGTTCGGCATAGGTGATTCGGTGTCAAGAGAGGATTTGGCGGTTATGATCCTGAGAGGAATTGATATATGCGACTATAAATTAAATAACACATCCGAAAACATAAAACTTTCGGATGCGGGGGAGATTTCGGATTATGCAAAAGAGGCCGTTGAAAAGCTCAGCGCAGCAGGAATAATAAACGGCGATGAGAACGGGAATTTTAATCCTAAACAAAGCGCAACGCGTGCCGAAACAGCCAAAATTCTTTGGATGACGATTCAAAATTGTGAGAAATAGGAGATTGATTATGAAAAAAATTTTTTTAACAAAAATAAGAAATTTAGCGATTTGCGTAATGACGATTTTAAGCTTGGCAATACCGATGACAATATCTGCGGAATCGGATAAAACGGATTATAATTTTGACAAGATAATTGCCGTGTTCCAAAGTGCGGGAATTATGGACCAAAACGAAGTCGGCGCGGCTGAACTGTCATCCGTTTTGACAAGAGCCGAGTTTGCCGATTATCTGGCAAAGTTGATGAATGCTCGATTAGAGGATGCAGGTGTGGTGTTTATCGATGTTGAGACAGACAATCTGTATGCAAAGAGCATCAACGGACTTGCCAAAAGCGGAATAGTATCTGTTCCGCAGGACTTAAAATTCAATCCGAATACACCAATTACATATGATGAGGCACTGACGATGGTTATACGCGCGGCAGGTTACGGCGTTATGGCTCAAACCAACGGCGGATACCCAACGGGATATACATATACGGCGTCAAAACTCGGGATAAGAAATACCGTTGCAAATAACGATTCCATTACAATGGGCGAGGGGTTGAGAGTGCTCTTTGACGGGGCAACGGTCGGAACATATTCGGCGGACAGGATAACATCCGACGGCAATTATACTTTTAATGTTTCCGATGATACGCTTTTATCGATATACCAAAGAATATATCTGCAAAACGGAAAGGTTTATGCCTTGAACGGTTCGAGCATAGATGACGAGCACACGGCGGACGCAGACGAGATGAATATAGACGGGCTGATTTATAACATTGATGAGAATATGAACGCAGATTATTGTCTCGGAAACAATGTGGAATTTTTATATAAAACCGATGATACAAAAGACAGCGCAAGCCTTATATACTTGGAAAAGGAATCGGGCGACAGAGAACTTGAAATAAGTTCAAAAAACATTGGCACATTCAATTCCGAAAGCTTTACGCTTGAATATTCAAAATCGGACGATTCCTCAAAAAAAGCGTCGGTATCACTGCCCAGATCCGTCAAAACGGTCTATAACGGACGTCCGAACGATTCGAGTATATCACAGATGTTAAATAAATTAAATGACGGATATAATCACGGAACGGTCGTATTAAAAGATACAGACGGAAATTCGGGTTATGACCTGATGATAATCAAATGTTATACCACGATTGCGGCAGGCGGATTCAGCAACAACACAATATATGATACATTGGATGCAAACAAGAATATCTGTCTTGATGATTATGAACATATTTCGATTCATACGGCTGACGGACAGGCGGCAAAAATACACACCGCTTTTCCGTACATAGCAGAGGTCGCACCATCGTCGGATAGCGAAAAGCTTGACATAATTATATGTTCGGAAAAAGTTTCGGGTAAACTTACTGCGATAAATGCGACAAACTCAACGATTGCCGTTGAAGGCAAAGAGTATGACGTCAACGAAAAATACTATGCTCAAAATGCAAACAGATTATATCTCGGTACGGAATATACGATTTATTTCGATTCAACGGGTGATGTTGCATATTTTACCGAGGGTGCGAATAACGACTATAAGATAGGCTATCTCTTAAAGGCGGTTGCCGAAACGGAAGCGTTCGGTTCTGTTATTAAGTTCAGAATCTATGACCATACATCGGATAAATTCGATACATATACGGCGGCGGACAAAATCAGTATTGATGAGATTAAGTATGATTCCGATAAAGATTCGGCAAAAGTATTAAAAGCCTTTCCCGATTTGACGGGTAAGATAATGGATAATGGCGGCAAGGTTATTCCACAGCTTATTAGGTATAAAGCCGATGAAAACAATGTCGTTTCGGCAATAGATACTGCGGCTTTGTCATCAAAAGAAGCTGAGGATGGGAGCCTCACGAGAATAAAAACAATAATGTGGTCCGATAAGGCAGACTATACGGGCTGGCTAAACAGATTTGATATGTCGTTGGTTTATAATTCATCGGGTACAAAGCTTATGTCTGTACCGAACCTTGATGAAGATGGAAATATAACCGTAAACGGTGAAAAGTCATCCGATGTTGAAAA
Source organism: uncultured Clostridia bacterium (assembly GCA_934454215.1). Classification (GTDB taxonomy): domain Bacteria; phylum Bacillota; class Clostridia; order UBA1381; family UBA1381; genus Ornithomonoglobus_A. The sequence continues at coordinate 15,620 of CAKSGG010000050.1, read as the reverse complement.
ATATTTTTCAAACACTATTTCTAATATTACAGCGGATGTAACCAGAATAATGTATGGATATAATTACGACGGAACAACCCCGTATGCGGATGTTCTTGTGTATGTCGGAAGCGCGGACACAAAGAGCAAAAATTCGATGATGTTTAAGGAATTCGGCGAGGGACTTGACAGTGACGGAATGACGACAAAAACACTTATCGTAAACGAAAACGGCACAGAAAAGACGCTTAACATAAATCAAAACACAACTATTCCGGATGCGCTTACACAAGGTGATATAATTTCCGTGAATCAGGCGGCTGATTTAAGCGTGACCGATATAGCGTTGATGTATGACAGAGAAACACAAAAGTATATGGACGGCAGCAACCCCTACGGAGATTACGGAGATGTTATTTATAATCTGCCGGGTTATTTTTCGGGATATGGGTACAGGTCTGTCGGACGACAGCTGAGCCGCGGCTGGGTTTATAAAAAGATAGGAACATTCGTTCAGATGACATATGTTATGGGTGATGCGTCATTCGACGGGCTTGGCTATGAGTGTATGGATTTGAACGGAAGAGCGGTGGTTATATATGACAGCGCGGCGAGAGAAAGCAACAGAATTTCCAACGGAAGCGTAAACGATATTGTCGATTATAAGTCGGTCGGAAATAACTGTTCGTACTTAATCGTTTCATCGTATAACGGACAGCCGGGGGCTGTGTTCATATATAAATAAGGGGGCGGAATTGTGAAAAAATTTTTTTCGGTGATGCTTGGCTGTTTGTATGTGATGCTCACTGTTTTTAATTCATTTGTCTTTGCGGACAATGACAATCTGACAATATCGGTCGGAACGGAAAGGACTTCGCCGGTGTTTTATGAAAACGAAACGGCTAAATTTCGGATAGAGTTTTTTAACGGCGCGAATACTCGAAAAAGTTGTAATATAGAATACAAGATTGTATTTAAAAATTATAATTATGACTCATACAAGCAAGAGGTTGATGAGGTTGTAAGAAAAGAGGTAAAAGGCGAGAGCGCACAGTTGAATCCGCAAGAGTCATTTGAGGACGTCTTGTATTTTGATATGAAAGACGAGAAATACGGAATATACAGTTTGTATGTTACGGTAAGGGATGAGGCGGAGAAAAAATACGAAAAACAATTTTCGTTTGCAAAATCAACGGTAAGCGAAAAGCTTAACAAAACCTTCGGCGCATCATTGCATCTGACAAGATACGCGGATTCCGATACCACGTTCGGACTGATGAAAAACGCGGGCTTGGGTCTGGCAAGAGATGACTTTAACTGGGATAAGTACGAAAAGTCAAAGGGCGAGTATAAGCTTGATGAAAGGCAGAAAGACACTCTTGAAAAGGCGAAAAGATACGGTATCGATATGCTTGCGATTATGACGGGGTACAATAAGCTTTATTGTAATACAAAAACAAAATTTGCAGGCATTCCCGATGATTCCGTTTATGACGAAAACACGGGAAAAACCTATGCCGACGCATATAAAAATTATGTTTCGAGCTTTATAAACGAACCGTTTGTAAAAAACACCGTCAGTATGATTGAGGTTATAAACGAACCTCTCGGGGTGATTAAAGACGGAAATACCACCGACTATCCCATGTCGGAACAGATTCCGAAATATATTGATGCCGGAGGGGCGTATTCAAACGCCGTCAAGGCGGCATATGCCGCGGTACAAGAGAATGATTCGCCGATAAAGGTCGGAGCGTTCTCGGCGTTTCGTCTCGGTTATCAGGCAGACTATTTCATTGACGGAGCAATGAATGAAATGGATAAACAATACTATGACGCGTTTACAATTCATGATTATAAAGAGCGCGGATTTGACGGCGACCCCGAACCGGGATTCTCACCCAAAATGGGTCGGAACTGGTTTCCGTTTTTGGACGGTGCGGTAAGCACGGTTGAACATTTCGATAATTTAATGTCGGGAAAGACCGCCGCACCGTACACCAAAAGGAAGTATACAGGCTTTTCAAATGGCGAGAGATGGTATACCGAGCGCGGTTTTTCAACCGATGATAAGCCCGACAACAGTACAAACTATTCGCAAAATCCGTATTATGACCAGGCGCTTAACCTTGTCCGTGCAAAAATTGTTACGGACGCGTACAGCGGCGGCAATATGATTGATAAAACGTGGATTTATGATTTTTCGGATGACCCCGAAAGCAGAAACCTCGGCATTCGCGAGTCATCATTCGGCATAGTCGAGTCGCACGAAGATGAAAATCCGTATGCCGCCAAACCGGCGTATATCGCGGTCGCGAATTATAACAGCCTTGTCGCAGACGCGACAAAGTGCGAAAAGATTGACGGCGATAATATTTATGAAGAAAACGGAGATTATATATACAAATATACTTGTCCCGAACGCGAGGTGTATGCCTTGTATCACTCAAAGGGCGATGACCCGTCCGAAACGCTCGAACTTGAATTTTCAAAAATAGGCGAGGGACGAGAGATACATATTTATGATTTCTGGGGAAATGAAATGCAAGAGAGATATATATACAAAGACGGAAAGTATCAGCTTACCAAACAGCCGTTTTATATATGTGTCGGCAAAAATGTAAATCGTTCGTTAAAACCCGAAAAAGGGGCAGGCACAATCGAAAATGTTGTGTTGGATGGTTTTATCGAATCAAAACAAAGCGGAAAGAAAGTATCCGTTATTGTTGCATCGGACGGCATCGATAAAGACGAGTTATCACCGCTCAACGCGCTGTATTTTAATCAAGGCACAACGGATAATGACGGATATTTCTGTTTTGAATTCGGTGTTCCGAAACAGCCCGACGGCTATAGAGCATATGTTACCTCTGAGGATTGCGAAGTACCACTGTCTTTTGATATTGCGGACGGACGAACCGAAAAAATCAGTATATTTTTGATGAACGGAATACTAAAGCTTAAAGCCGATGATTTTAAAATGGTGGATTTATCGAATGTTTCCGCCGCGGTGGAATACACGGCGGCAGGACGGGATATTCCGTACCGACTGTATTGCTCTTTGTATAAAGGCGACCGTCTTGTCGGGTTTACAAGCATATTCGACAAGGTTGAGAGTATGACGGACGGAAATAAAGTATACTCGGTATCGTTCCCAAAAGACGGGGACAATACTTATCCCGAATTTGACCGTATTTCGTTATTTATGTTCGATTCGGATGAAACGTTAAAGCCTGTTTGCACGGCTTATACAATAAATAAAAATAATTAGAAAGAGGTGGTTTGTTATGAAAAAGAGCAGATTAACAGCGATATTTACTATTTTATGTATGCTTTTTGCATCTGTGAGTGCTGTATCGTCCGCGAAGGAGAGCAAAAACGATAATCCGAACCTTGCTTATGCCGAACTCAGTTCAAAGGGCGCGAAAACGCAAAGTATAAACTTTATAAGTCAGACCCTCGGCGCGTCGGCATCGTATAACGGCGTTACGGCGGCAGGAAGAGAGGGCTGGCAGCTTAAAGGTTCGTCACCGTATCTTTATATCGATGTTAACGACAATTTTGCGCACGAAGTAACCGACGGTACATCATTTGAGCTTGAAATTGATTATTACAACGCGCTTACGGGATTCTTTCTTGTTGAGTATGATGGGTTAAATACGGCTCAAAAGAATGCTCATTATGAGTTTTTAAATAAACAGGATAAATGGAAAACGGTAAAAATCAAGCTTGATGACGCGTATTTCGGCGGAAGATGTGCAGGTGCGGACATCAGAATCCGCGCCACCGCGATAGGCGGCAGACGTCAAGTGCTTAGAACATCAACCGCACCCGTTACCATAGGCGCGGTAAGGCTGATTAAGCACGAAAAACAAAATCCGCTCAGGCTCTCGGTTAAGATTGACGAATCGGGAAACGCGTTTGAGTGGTATAAAAAAGAGAAAAAGATTGTAAATACCTTTACAAATCTCAGAGATACCGATATTACTGCGGAGGTTACGTGCTATGGCGTTTCACGCGATGAGATAAAGTGTTTTGAAACAGTGAATAACGTGACGGTTAAGGGCGGCGAAACGATTGACCTTGCGATAAATGTTGACAGCGACAGATGTGATGTCTATGACTATTATGTCAAAGTCGAATCGGATAAGGATAACGTGCATTCGCTCTTACAGCCGACTCAATTCGCGATACTTAAAACCGATGAAAACGGCTATAAAAACCAAGATATATACATATGTGCACACCCCGACCACGACCATACCAATGAGGAAATTTCAGGTATGATAGATGTGATTTCAAAGAGCAATGCGGCAGGTGTCAGGTGGTCGGTACTCTCGAATTATCTGGAATCAGCGTCCGGCGAAGATGTGTATGACAATAATTATATGGGTTATACGACAAACGAGCTTAGAAAACACAACTTAAAGATGATGCCCATAATTCACGGTCCGAATCTTGCAGGCTTTTCGTATGAATCGACACCGAATACCCCCGAGAGTTTGGCAAAAACAAAAAGCGAGGTTGCCGTTTTGATGAAACACGCGGGCGATATAGTAGATTGGTATGAAATTTATAATGAAACGAACCACACATTTACGGAAGAAAAGGATAAAAAGCTCGGCGGCGTAATTAACTATGGTAAGATGGTGAACGCAATAGCGGATGACAGAGATATGTATGACCAGACAGCCAAGATTATGGGCTTTGCCGTTTGTGATTTGGGCAGAGAAACACAACAGCTTTTCTTTGACAGGACAATCGAGGGCGGCGCCTATGACCGACTTGACGCTTTTTCGGCACACCCGTATTCGACATCGTTCACCGAAACGGGCGGCGCGGAAACTCTGACAATTAAATGGCGCGATTATATTAAAGAAAAGACGGGCAAAGAGCTTCCTATCGTAAACGATGAGGTCGGATATACCACAGCCGATTCGGTGACGAACGGCGACCAGAGAACACACGGAAATCTTTCGGCGAGATATGATATTTATTATAAGTCAATCGGAATGACGCACGTGAATGCAATATACAATTTTGCTCAAAAAGGACCGATTGAGTATCTGCGCGAGGATATGTTCGGACTTACCAAACCGGCGTATAAGCATTTGACTCAAGAAGAAAAGATTTGTATACCAATGGAGGGCTATGTTGCGTTCACGGGGCACAACTATATTTTTGCCGATACGGATATTGTTAAAAAACTTTCCGATACAAATAATTGTTATATAAATCTGTTCAAGAGCAGAAAATTTAATCAAGATATACTGACCTTAAACACAACCGAGAGAAAGACAAGAAAGCTTGTCACCGTTGACCTCGGAACGGATTATGTCGAGGTATATGATGATTACGGCAATATGACGCCGATGAGCGGAAATGACGGAAAGTTTACATTCTGGGTTGACGAACGTCCGATGTATGTCAAGGGCGATTTCACAAAGGCAGAGCTTTTGAATGACAACAGCGCCTTTTTGGATATATCCGACAGTAACATAACAGGTGCAAAGAATGATATTGTGGCGGTTAATTACACAAACAACACTGATAAAGAATACGATGTTGAGGTTATAGATTCCGAGGCGGTAAAGCATTATTCGGGTGATAAAATAACCAAAGGCAAGTCAGAGGTTCAGCTTATGCCGACAGGCGAGGTCGGAACAAAAAGTATTGTGACGATAAATATAAAAGACGGCGATAAGATCGTTCAAAGCACACAGGTGTTTATTACGATAGAAAAATCGGTTACCGCTGATATTTCTCTTGAGCTTATCGATTCGTCAAATGTTGATAACTGGATGATGAATTTAAAGCTTAACAATACATCCAAATTGAATGTTGCAAAGGGCACGATTGAATTTACATCTCCCGATGAGCTTAAATCACTCGGTAAAATCGATATAGGAAATATCCCGAGGGGACTTGAGTCCGAATACAAAATTAAGTTGCCTAAGCTTGTCAAAAAGGGAATATACGATTTTGCGTTCGACCTTAACTTGAATAACGGTGTTAAATACAGTTACAGCACAAAGGCAGATATGACGGTCGCAAAATATGCCGAGGTAAAGCCGAAAATAGACGGCGAAATAGAACCCGAGGCGTGGAAGTATAACACGTGGATGTACGCCGACAAGGCGGAACAGTTAAAAGAAAATACCGGCTGGACGGGACCCGATGACTTGAGCGGCCGCGCGTCACTTATGTGGGATGAGGATAATCTGTATTTTGCGGCGGTTGTAACGGATAACATCTTTTATCAGCCGTATGCCGGCTGGAACACATGGAAGGCAGACAATATACAGATGGGCGTTTTCTATGGTGAAGAAAGTTATACGGTATCGGGACAGCGTTCGACAACCTTTAACGAGCTGTCTATGGCGCACACGCCGCAAGGCGATGAAGTATACCGAACCTTATCACAGGACAATTATTATAAGGCGGGCAAGTTCGAAAATGCCGATATATGTATAACGAGAAAGGGCGATAAAACCATATACGAGGCAAAGATTCCGTGGGAAGGATTTTTGCTTCCGGGGCAACGTCCGAAAGAGGGCGATAAGCTTGGCTTTTCGTATATGATAAACGAGAGTGACGGCGGAAACAGAAACGGCTGGATTGAGTATGCGAGCGGTATAGGCGCGACGAAAGACACATCGTTGTTTACGTGGCTTACACTTTTAAAGTAAGATAAGAGGAGGATTAGAAAATGAAAAAAGTGACGATTATTTCACTGTTGATTTCGATTATGGTATCACTGATTGGAGTTTGCGGATACGCCGCCGACTTTAAAGAGAAAAGTATGTATTATGATTTCAACAATTATGACGCGGCATTCGGCAGCGGAAGCGGGCCGGACGATAATTGGGATTATGCATATATGCAAGACTCGAACAAAAACTATATTAAGTCCGAAAAACGTAATTGTTTTGGCGGCGTATATGACGGTGATAAAAATTCCAATGTAATGCAAATCAAGGCGGGAGGCGGAAAAAGCGGCGAACCCGTGCTGAAATTCGGCGACATTTTAAAAGAGGGACAGTTTCATATAAGCTTTGATTTAAAAATCCAATCCTTGGGCGGCGAGTTTTATATAGGCTTGTATGACGGAACAAATATGTCGAACGAGAAAGATAAGGTTATAGAGACAAACTATTCAATCGGACCTTGGTTCAAACCGAATAAAAATATTATATATTCGTACCAAAATAACGGCTCGGGCAAGACAAACGGCAAGGATATGCAATGGTCAACACAGCATTGGCAAACAGCCGAAAGCGATATACCTTATACCTTAAACGAATGGCATCATATAGATATGTATTTCGGCGATTATGCAAAAATGGAAACAGCTGTTGCAAAATACTATTTTGACGGACAGCTCATAAATCAAAACGATGTTTACTTTAAAAACTGTAACGGTTTTAAAGCATTGTACTTCAGAACGGGCGGCAGCGCAGACGTGCTTATAGATAACGTGTATGTCAAAAACTTTAAGGACAGCGAAAGTCTTTGCGGATTTTTGGACAGCGAGGTTATCGACGAAGCGTCGAAGACGTTTAGATTGAACCTTTCCGAATGGGCAAGCAAAGAAATAACAAAAGACGATATAGCCATAACCTCCGCATCGGGTAACAGTATAACGGACTTTGAGGTGACGTCAAATTCAAACACATATGTTGATGTTAAGATAAACGGAGTTATCCCCTCGGGAAGATACAATGTTATATTAAAAGACTCGGTAACGGGTGCGTTTTACGGTAATCCGATGAAGGATTCCGTTACATTCCGCACAGCACCGCGATATGTTGACGGTGTTGAGTGCCCCGATGTCGAAAAGGTTTCGTATATAAGCCATGACGGAAAGGAACAGAACCCAAAGAGCGGAATCTCGACCGGTACGGCGGCAATAAACATACAGTTTACAACCGGGGTTGACGACAGCAACCCTGCCGAAAATATTAAGCTGATGCACAACGGTATCGAAACAGCTTGTACATTTACCGTATCGAGTGACAAAAAGACGATTTCGCTTACGCCCGAGAGCGGCTTTGAACCCGAAACGGAATATACTCTGTCCGTAAGCGGAAATATTGCGGCAAGCGAGAGCACAAACGCAAAAATGGGACTTGATTATACGGAAAAATTCAAAACTTTAAATGACGCGATGTATGTTATAAGCGCAGAAGATATAGAAAAAGACGGCGAAAACGCGTATTTTAAAGTTAAGGTAATCAAAACAAATGACGAACCGGAACATAAGTATACCTATGCGGTCGCAGGGTATCAAAGCGTGGTTAATCCCGAAAACGGAAAAACCTATATGCAAATGACCGCCTTAAACCGTTTTTCGGTTATTATATCCACCGACGACAAGGGCGTTAAAAGCTTTGGATATAATCAGCCTTTAGATATAAGCAATGCGGACAAAGTAAGCGGCTTCCTTTGGGAATACCCGAATAATGTGCCGATTGTGACAAAAGAATTTGAAAATAAATAATTTAAACGGAGGTAGAAGAAAATGAAAAATGCTAAAAGGTTTATCAGTTTGGCAATAGGTGCGGCAATGACGCTGGGGTCATTATTGCCGGTAAACGCGGGGACGATGAGTGCGAATAAGATTTATGTTTCGCACTTTGAGGATTTTTCGGGTTGGACATCGGAACAAGGCTCGAATGCGGATTTACCTGATGGCTTTTGTGCGTTTGACGCTGCGGCGCACCCGAACAGAGCGCAAGCAACGGGAACGTATGTTGATACTTCGGTCGGGACGAGAGCTTTTAAGCTCGGTAACGGAGCAATGATAGGCTATCAATTCGACCGTGTTTATAAAACAGGTGTGCGCAGAATCAGCTTTGACGTTAAGATGAGCACGGCTTTCAATAATGCCGAAAGTGACGGAAGTAAAACCTTGGAAATGTACGGCGTTGAGAACACGGGTAACGATAATCCGTATGATTGGTGGAAGGCGCAAACAAATAACGGTGATACGGTTAATTGGGATAACAGACCGTATGCAAGTATTAAATTGGGCGACTTTTATGAGGTTCAACAGAATACATGGAAAAACACTCAAGGCACAACGACTCAGCCGTTCAATGATTTAAAATGGCATAAAACAGAGGTGCTTTTTGATTATGATAAAGGCACGATTACATATTATACAGACGGTGTTCAGGTCGGAACAAACAATGATAAAAACGCGGATAAAGTGTTCTATTTTAGCAACACAACGGGAACAGACGTATATATCGATAATTTTGCCGTATTTCACGGTGCGAACGCGGAATATGCGGACGCGGCTCAAATGAAGCTTGACGGTTACGGCGGTTTGGTCGCACAGAATGGCGGCAAGGTTCAGATTGACTTATCAAGAGTATTAACCGATAAAAACTTATCGGCATCCGATTTTACGGTAAAAAATTCCGGTGGGGATGTCGTTTCGGGTGTAATAACAAAAGCGGAGGCGTTGAGCGACCGCAAATCCACAATGGTTCTGACTTTAGGCGAGATTCCGAACGGAGTGTATACTCTTGAATATAAGAATGCGGCAAACAGTGTTGATTTTACGGTCGGCGAAAGCAAAACCGTATCGGATTATGATACGGAACAATATTATTATATGAATGAGGATTTCAGCGGCTATGTCGGCGGCGTACCGCCACAGTGGCAGGCAACTCAATCTTCGGCGAGAGTACCGAGTGTGGGAAATGATAGTGTTAAGGGTAATACGCTGAAAATGACGAGCGGAGCGGTATCGAGCTATATGAACAAGTTTGAAACATTTCAATCGGGAAAGCTGAATGTTGAATTTGATATAAAGACAAGCGGAAAAGGCTGGGGAATAGGCTTTATCCGTGAGGCTGATTCCGCGGCGGAGGATTATGAAAAACATCTTGCGATAGGTAATATCGCAGAGGACGGTGAATCGTCCGATATTTATACGTGTTCAAAATCTACCGAACCCGGTTTGACTCTAAAGCAAGATAGTGCGACAATAGATAATACCGATTGGAATCATATATCAATCACGGTCGATATGACAAGTGAAAAATACGATTTTGAGATAACAAAAGCCGATAACACAAAAGAAACGTTTTCGGCATCGTATCCGTACCATAAAACATGGAAAACACTTTGGTATGATGTTGTAAAAACCGGAACGGATGAGGTTCAGGATTCATATAAATGCGGACTTAACGGAATAAGATTGTATTCAGACGGTACAAGCGATGTTGAGTTTGATAATATTAAGATTTATTCGGATAACTCAAATTATATCTCCGAAAATTTTGATAATTATACGGGTCATTATACAAAGAGTAACGGAAGTGAAGATTTTTACGGTTTGCCTGCCGGATACTTTAGAGTGAACGATTTATACAATCCGATTAAAACATCGTTTACGCATACAGAGGGAAGAAATTATAACACCGAAACAAATGCGGCGGACAAAGGTGCAAAGATAAACGGTGTTGAAGACAGAACGAGAATACGTTTGGCTCAGCCGATTACGGATATAAAAAACAATGGTTTTGTCGTTGAATTTGATTTAAAGAAAAATGATTCGGACCGACCTCTCGGACTTGCGCTTTATCCTAAAGAAAAATTCTATGGTTTGAGTTCGTCAGCGCCTTCGTTGTGGGTCGGCGGAGTATACGAGGACCCGATAATAAGAGTGAGCGGTTCAACGCTCAAATACGGAAGCGCTCGCTGGGGAGGCACAACCGGGTTTGTCGACAGCAGCGCTCAACCTCTCAGTCTTATTGCCGATAATTGGAATCACATTAAGATAGAGTTTGACCCCAAAAACGGAGTGACGGCATATCTCGGCGAGGGAAATAATATTACAAAATCCAATATTGTGTCTGCCGGTTCGGTTGCTCAATATTGGCGGCTGATGAGCGAATGGAATAATATTTACGGTATCGGAATAGGATTGGAGAAGAAAAGCGGTGAGGATTGGAAAACCCTTCCGGGTGATGATGTTGATAACTTTAAGATATACGGTCTCAACAATGTGACCAAGCCGTCGGTGACAAACGCAAACGCGATAAATGTTGATGGTGGTAAGACGGTGTTAAAAGACGGAATTAACGAGATTTCAAATCTGACAAAAGCGATTGAGATTAAGTTCAGCGAGCCTTTAAACGAAACGGCGGAGACATTGACAAATAAAATAACTTTGAGCGATATAAACGGCACTACGTTGGCAACAGGTGAGTTGTCGGAGGACAAAATGATTTATAAGCTGACTTTGAATACAATCCCCGATGATAATTCATACGCAATGCTGAAAATGAGTTCCGATATTAAAGGTCAAAACTCAGCCGTACAATTGACAAACCCCGTTTCGGCTGCTTTGAAGTTCAAAAGCGGAATGGGTAAGGTTGAAATTTCCGATATGCAGCTGTTTAAGAAAATAGACGGAAGGTCATTTACAGCCTCGGGAGCCGAGAGAACTTCGCCGACGGTGTGGGTTCCGGCAACGAGCAAAACAGACAGTGATGCGGCGGAGTATAAAATCGTGATTAGCGGCACAAATACAACGGGTGCTGTCGATGACACAACATACAACTATATTAATGGTATCTATGACACAGTTGATAACGCTGATGTTTTAAGAGGTGTAGAGATGAATAAACTTTCTGTACCGAACGAGATTGAATTTAGTATAGAAAAAGTTGTTCCGACAACAACCGGAACACAGAATTGGCACTCATTTATCTGGACGGATGATTTTAAACCTGTTGTTGATATGATAAAATAATATACATAAAATATGAATAGCAATTTTGTACATATCTAAAACAATAATGGTTATTTACAATAATACGATAATATGATATAATCTCAAACAGCCGTCGAGAAATATCGGTGGCTGTTTATGCTTTTGAAAACCAGATGAAAACAAAAAAACGATAGAGGAGCAGAACAATGAGAGAAAAAATATTATTTGATAAAGGATGGAAGTTCCACCGTGGCGACCTGTGCATGCGCAACACCGTTATGAAAGGACCGGATTATATGGGGGCAAAGACCGAGAGAATGTTAATCGGTGCAGCGGCATATGATTATAAAGATGAGTCCGATTCATATGATCCGTCAAAGATGAGCGGTGATTTATGGGAGAACGTAAGCTTGCCGCATGATTATGTAATTGAGCAAACGCCGAGTCCGGAATATCCTCAGGCACTCGGGTATCTGAAATACGAAAACGCATGGTACAGAAAGCACTTTACGTTGGATAAAGAGGATGCGGATAAACGTATAACGCTGTATTTTGAGGGGGTTGCCACAAATGCAACCGTGTATCTCAACGGGTGCTTGATGAAGCACAATTTTTGCGGCTATACGCCGTTTGAGGTTGATATAACGGATATTGCCTATTTTGACAAAGAAAATGTCCTTGCGGTTTATACCGACAGCTCAACTCATGAGGGCTGGTGGTACCAAGGCGGCGGAATATACCGCCACGTTTGGCTTATCAAGACAAACCCTGTTGCGGTTGACCTTTGGGGCGTTTATATAAACCCAGTCAAGACAGAAGATAAGTGGAACGTTAATGTTGAAACAACGGTCATAAACTCATCGATGAAAGACGAAGATATATGTATTCGCTCAATGATACTCGATTCCGACCAATGCGTGATTGCTCAGACATCGACAGATATGACTGCGGCGTTTAAGGATAAAACGGTTATCACACAGTGTATAGATGTAAAAGAGCCAAAACTTTGGGATACGGATGCGCCTAATCTTTATACTCTTGTCACACGAATTTATAAAACCGATACGGGCGAGCTTATTGACGAAACAGAGGATACATTCGGATTCAGAACATTTAGGTTTGACAGCGAAAAAGGGTTTATCCTAAACGACAGGCAAATAAAGCTGAAAGGAGTTTGTTCTCACCAGGATTTCGGCATTACGGGTAAGGCTGTTCCCGATAACATATATGAATACCGAATTGACCTGATAAAAGAAATGGGAGCAAACGCATATCGTACATCGCATTATCCTCACGCCGAGGCAACAATGGATGCCTTGGATAAAAAAGGTATTCTTGTTATGGACGAGACGCGTTGGTATGAATCCACCGACGAGGGAATATCTCAGTTGGAAACGCTGATTAAACGCGACCGAAATCATCCGTCGGTTATTTTGTGGTCAATAGGCAACGAAGAACCCAAACATGTAACCGAGCAGGGAAGAAGGATTGCTGAAAATATGATTACAGCGGCACGGCGGCTTGATTCGTCTCGTCCGATAACAACGGCGGTATCAAATGACCCGATTAATTCCACGGTTCTTGATTTGGTCGATGTAATAGGTGTGAATTATAACCTAAATCAATACGATGATATTCACAGGCTTTATCCGGACAAGCCGTTTGTATCAACTGAATGTTGTGCAACGGCAACAACACGCGGCTCTTATCTTGACCCGTCTGCGTTCACAAGCTCTTATGACATTGATGTCAATGCGTGGTTTTTGGGCAGAGAAAAAACATGGAAATTTATGTGTGACAGAGAGTGGGTATCGGGCAGCTTTCAATGGATTGCGTTTGAACATCGCGGTGAGTGTGTATGGCCTCGGCTTTGCTCCGTTTCGGGTGCGATAGACTTGTATTTACAGAAAAAAGATGCGTTTTATCAGAATAAATCGCACTGGAGTGATACACCTATGGTGCATATCCTGCCGCATTGGAATCATAAAGGCTTAGAGAGTGAGCCGATAAAGGTTTGGGTATATACAAATTGCGATGAGGTTGAACTTTTCTTGAACGAAAAATCGCTCGGAGCGCAAAAAATCGAACGATTCGGTCATGGTGAATGGATTGTCGATTATGAGCCGGGCGGAATCAGAGCTATTGGTAGAAACGGCGGAAAGAAATGTGCCGAGGAATTTATCGAAACAACCGGCGAGCCGGTTGCGCTTGAACTTATCCCCGAAAACACGGTTAAACAAGCAAACGGGCGTGATATATTGCTTTTCAGCTGTGTATGCGTTGATTCGAGCGGCAGAGAGGTTCCCGATGCCGAACCGACGGTCAGATTTGAAGCAAACTCTTTCGGTAGAGTAATAGGAACAGGCGCAGATATATGTGATCATGTACCACCGCAATGCACCGAACGCCGAATGAAATCGGGACGTTGTACCGTTGCGGTACAGGTCGGTGAAACTGCGGGAGCATTGAAAGTATATGCAATATCCAACGGGCTTAAAACTGCCGTTGTAACAACCAATCTTAAATAAAATACTGATGTCAAAACTATAAAGGAATATGAATAATATGAAAGCAACATTATACACAACAAACGAAAAGAACGTATTTGCCAAAAAGGCGCTATTCTATAACAATGAGAAATCTGATAATTTATGTGTTGTTTCGGTCTCGAAAACACCGATGTGTGAAAGTTTTACAGGATTCGGTGTTGCAATAACGGGAAGCTCTTGCTATGAATTATCTCTTATGCCCGAGAATGTCAGAAATGATTTTTTAACCGATATATACGGAGGCAACGGACTGAACCTGTCCGTTGCCAGGGTTTCAATAGGGTCAAGCGATTATTCGCCGAACGTATATTCATACTGCGATAAAAAGGATATGGAGTTAAAGTCTTTTTCGATAGAAAAAGATATGGAATTTATTATCCCGATGCTGCGTGAGGCTATGGCGCATAAAAAGGATTTAAAATTCTTTGCGTCACCGTGGAGTCCGCCCGGATGGATGAAAACAAGCGGAACGATGTATGACGGATATATGCGTTCCGAGTACATAGACTGTTATGCGGATTATATAATAAAGTTTCTCAAAGCGTATAAAGAACAGGGAATTTCGATAGGTGCCGTTACACCGCAAAATGAACCGGAAACGCATCATTTCGGATGTATGCCGGCGTGTATTTGGCACCCGGATACTGAGGCTGAATTTGTGAGTATGTTGCGAAAAAAATTAAACGAAAACGGAATGGATACCCAAATATGGATGTATGATCATAGTTTTGCCGGTTGGACGAGGGTTAAAAGTCAGCTAAAAGATTTCTCGAATCTGATTGATGTTTGCGATGCGATTGCCTTTCATTATTATGACGGTACGCCCGAAATGGCGGGAGAGTTAAAGAAAGAATTTCCGAATTTAAAATGGCATTATACAGAGGGCGGACCTCGGCTTACCGATAACTATGATGTGGATTGGTGCAAGTGGGGAATCGTCATAGGAAGGTCGTTAAATTGCGGTGCGGAAAGCTTTACCGGCTGGAACTTGCTGCTTGATGAATGGGGTGAACCCAATGTCGGACCGTTCTGGTGTGGCGGACTTGCAACTCTGAATTCGCAAAGCGGTGAGATAGAGTACAGCGGACAGTATCACGCTTTTATGCATTTCTCCAAATTCATAAAGTGCGGTGCAAAGATATATCCTGTTGAGATAAGCGGTGATTATCAGCCAATGTGTTATTATTCGAGAAATAATCACGACTTTCCGATTATAGGAACAGCGGCTGTGAACAAAGATGGTTCTCATGTGCTTGTTTTGACGAATACGAATAAAAATAAGGTTCAGATGCAGTATTTTTACGACGAAAAATGGTGGTATGGTGAACTTTTGCCCAATTCGATTTCAACGTGGGTTTTTG
>CAKSGG010000049.1 GCA_934454215.1 uncultured Clostridia bacterium | reverse complement strand
CGCTTATAGTTGATATAGGCGGCGGAACTACTGATATTGCGGTTTTATCCTTGGGAGGAACCGTTGTAAGCAGGTCGCTGAAAATTGCGGGAGACGAATTTAACGACGCTATTGAGCGTTATATAAAGAAAGAGAATAATTTGTATATCGGACCTCGCACATCGGAGCGTATAAAACGTGAAATTGGAACGGTTGTAAAACGCAACGATGAATTGTTCTGCGAGGCAAAGGGCTTATGCGTTGTTACGGGACTGCCGAGGGGAATAACGGTATCGTCAAATCAGATATATTCAATTTTTGACGATTTGGTTTACAATATAACCGAGCGTATAAAAGAGGTACTTGAAATTACACCGCCTGAGCTGCATGGAGATATTATTGACGACGGTATCATACTTACGGGCGGCGGAGCGGTTATTGATGGATTGGACGAGCGCATAGCTGAGGCTGTCGGCGTAAAGTGCCGACGTGCGGACGATATAATAAACTGTGTGGTTAAGGGTGCGGCAATTGCGCTTGACGGAATAGATACGGTGACGGACGTTACGCATATATTCCATAAAAAGGCATATATAAGAGATTGATTATGATATTGGAAGATGAACAGCTTGATGATTTACAATTAAATAATTTGTTTCTTATACAGAAAAGAAACGGTTTTAAATTCGGAGTTGACGCAGTGCTGCTTTCCGATTTTGCTAAAAATACACGTTCAAAGAGAACGCTTGATTTATGCACGGGAACGGGAGTTGTACCTATTCTCATGAGCGCAAAAACAAATACGCCCGAATTTCATGCGGTTGAAATTCAGCCGCAGATTGCGGATATGGCAAAAAGAAGTGTGGAATATAACAGTCTTGGCGGCAGAATTAAAATTGTATGCGGCGATTTGAAAAATGCGGTGAATATATACGGAAAAGCTTCATTCGACAAAATAACGTGCAATCCGCCGTATATGAAAAAGGCTTCGGCAATTGTAAACGATAACGATACCTTGTCGGTTTCACGCCATGAAATATTATGCACATTGGAAGATGTAATAAATACAAGCGCCGAACTGCTGATACCGAAAGGCAGGTTATATATGGTTCACCGTCCGTTGCGCTTGGCGGATATTATTTGTCTTATGCGTGAGTATCGGATTGAGCCGAAATGTATTCGCATGGTTGCTCCCAATCCTAAAAAAGAGCCTAATCTTCTTTTAATTGAGGGTATGTATTGCGGGGGGAGGGAGCTTAGATTTATGAATCAGCTCTGCGTATTTGATGAAAACGGGAATTATTCCGATGAAATAAATAAAATTTACGGCAGGAGTTAGGGAATGAGCGGAATATTGTATTTATGCGCTACGCCTATAGGAAATCTTGGCGATGTGAGTGCACGGTGTATTGAAATTTTTAAATCTGTTGATATGATTGCAGCAGAGGATACAAGAAGAACATTGCAGCTGTTAAATCATTTCGGAATTACAAAGCCTTTGACAAGCTATCATGAGCATAATAAGCGTGAAAAGGGAGAATATATAATAAAACTGCTCCTTGAAGAGAAAAATATAGCGCAGGTAAGCGACGCAGGAACACCGGCAATTTCAGACCCGGGCGAAGATTTAGTTAAGCTTTGTATTGAGAATAATATAACCGTAACGTCTGTTCCGGGACCGGTGGCAGGAATTATGGCTTTGATATTATCGGGACTGTCAACATCACGGTATTCATTCGAGGGTTTTTTGTCGGTCAACAAGCGGCACAGAGCCGAACATCTCGAATCGCTGAAGAATGATACTCATACGCTTATTTTTTATGAAGCGCCGCATAAGCTTAAAAATACCCTGTCGGATATGGCTAAGTTTTTCGGAGAGTCAAGACGCATTGCCATAGCCAGAGAGCTTACAAAAATTCATGAGGAAGTTTTGAGGTTTACAATAGGTGAGGCTGTCAGGTATTATAACGAGGTAAATCCGAGGGGAGAGTATGTGCTTGTTGTAGAGGGTGCTGCCGAAAAAGCCGATGATTTGGAATGGTGGGCGGATTTGAGCATTCTTGAGCATATAGAAAAATATATATCAGAAGGCGATTCGTCAAAGGACGCTATAAAAAAGACCGCTGTTGACAGAGGGTTGCCAAAGCGTGAAGTATATAACCAATATCATATAAACAACGGAAAGGACTGATTGTAATTATGAAAAAACGTAAACTTGTTTTGCTGTCATCATTTGCAGCGATTGGCGTTTACAGCGCAATAACGGGCAAGGGAGTTTTCAACAAACATCGGTTTAAAGAACAGCACAATGCTGTTGCAAGATATGTGGAATCACGGTATCCGGGTGCGACGTATTCACCGATTGAAGCAACGGCAAAAGGGTATATGACAACGATAAGACGTATCGGAAAAAACAATATAATGCTTTACGCATTTAAATCAAAGGACGGTTCATATATTTTTCATGAGTCGGAAATACTTAATTCGTAACGAAAACAACCTCCCGAGCATAGTATACAGTACATATGTCAAAGGAGGTTTTTATTATGGGTTTATTTGGTTGTAACGGAAACGGTGATAACTGGTGGATATGGCTGTTAATCATTATCGCATTGGTTGTACTGTGCGGAGGAAATAATAACTTGCTCGGCAGCGGAGATAACTGCTGTTGCTGCTGTGAGCCTCCCGAACCGCCGTGCAATCCGTGCTGCTAAACTGAATGACGGGCGGCTTTAATGCTGCCCGTCATTGCTTTTTCCAATCAATTCGTATAATTTCTCAAGAGCGTCGCTTAAACCTCCCATGCTGTCAATCAGCCCGCACTCGACTGCTTTTTTTGCAAACAGAACCGTTCCGACATCATTTGCAATATCATCGGTAGTAAGCATTAGTTTTTTAAATTCATCATGCGTTATTTTTGAATTGTTTACGACAAAATCGGTTATTCTGTCCTGCATTTTTTCAAAATATTGAAATGTCTGCATAACTCCTATAACCACGCCGCTCATTCGTATAGGGTGTACCGTCATTGTGGCGGTCGGTGCAATATATGAGTAGTCGGCGGAAACTGCGAGGGGAACGCCTATACTGTGGCCGCCGCCCAAAACAAGCGATACGGTAGGCTTTTTCATTCCGGCAATAAGCTCTGCAATTGCAAGCCCTGCTTCAACATCTCCGCCTATGGTGTTTAGAAGTACCAGTAAGCCGTCAATGTCTTTGTCTTCTTCGACCGCTACCAATTCGGGGAGTACATGCTCGTATTTTGTGGTTTTATCCTGCGGAGGCAGCACAACATGCCCCTCAACCTGTCCTATTATATTCAGACAGCGTATATTTCCTCTCGGATTATCAGTCTGAACCATTCCGAAATGCTCAATATTTTCACGTTTTTGCTCTGTTATATCATTGTTTTCCATAAATATCTCCGTTCGTTCAAACAGTATTTTATTTGTAGTGTACCCGATAATATGTTTTTTATTAATAAAAAACAGACTTTCCGTTTTTGGGGAAAGTCTGCCTGTTTTAATTTTGTTTGCGAACAATAGTATATTCATCACCGTATCGGAAATAAGGGCAGGATTTTTCACGTCCCGTCATAAATCTCATCATTTCATCTTCATCAAGATTCATTGTGCATATTGATTCTTCATATTCCTCATCATATTCGTAAAACATACAGAAATCACAGCATGATTTCATTATTCTTCAACCGCCTTTTTCAGTTCTTCAACCATATCGGTTTTTTCCCATGCGACATTCAAATCTTCACGTCCCATATGTCCGTAAGCCGCAAGCTTTCTGTAAATCGGCTGTCTGAGCGAAAGTCTGTTTATTATTGCATGAGGTCTTAAATCAAATACCTTTTCAATTGCCTTTTCTATTTTATCCTCAGCAACGGTATTTGTTCCGAAAGTGTCAGCCATTATTGAAACGGGGTGAGCAACGCCGATTGCATATGCAAGCTGAATTTCACATTTTTTTGCAAGTCCTGCCGCAACTACATTTTTTGCAACCCATCTTGCGGCATATGCGGCGCTCCTGTCAACCTTTGTGGGGTCTTTGCCGCTGAATGCTCCTCCGCCGTGACGTGCATATCCGCCGTACGTGTCAACAATAATTTTTCTGCCCGTAAGCCCGCTGTCGCCGTTAGGACCGCCTACTACAAATCTGCCTGTCGGGTTAATATATATTTTAGTTTCGCTGTCGATTAAATCAGAGGAAACGGTTTTAAATATAACTTCTCTTTTTATATCTTCTCTAAGCTTTTCGATTTCAACCTCGGGCGAGTGCTGAGTGGAAACTACAACCGTATCAATTCTTACGGGCTTACCGTCCTCATATTCAACAGTGATTTGTGTTTTGCCGTCGGGACGAAGATAATCAAGGATTCCCTGCTTGCGGACTTCCGTAAGGCGCATTGCCATTTTATGTGCGATTGATATTGGCAGCGGCATAAGCTCGGGCGTTTCGTCACAGGCATATCCGAACATCATTCCCTGGTCGCCTGCGCCTGTTGAGTTTTCATTGTCTGATCCGCCTTGCTCACGGTTTTCATAGCCCGAGTTTACACCTTGTGCAATGTCGGGGGATTGCTCGTCTATCGTGGTCAGGACAGCACAGGTTGTTCCGTCAAATCCGTATTTTGCTCTGTCGTAGCCTATGTCGATAACAACGTTTCGGGCAATTTTTGGAAAATCAACATAGCAGTTTGTTGTTATTTCACCCATAATGGAAATAACGCCCGTTGTACAGGTAGTTTCGCATGCAACTCTTGCATTGGGGTCTTTCTTTAAAATTTCGTCAAGTATGGCATCTGAAATCTGGTCGCAAATTTTATCCGGATGCCCTTCTGTAACAGATTCGGAAGTGAAAAAATTTCTGTTCATAATTAGTTCCTTTCATAGTGTATAAAATATCAATTATATTTTACCTTATAAAGAATGATTTGTCAAGGGCTTTAAACAATATTCGGCATAATATATTAAAAAACCGCATAGTCAGGCTGATAAAAAATGCTTGACATTTGGTTATAAATATAATATAATCTATAATATGTTGTATTATTTTAAATAGGAAAGGAAAGATATACATATGTACTATTTGGGTATAGACTTGGGCGGTACAAATATTGCCGCAGGTATAGTAGATGAAAAAGGAACAATTTTAAGAAAGGGCAGTACGCCTACTATTCTTACACGTCCTATAGAGGAAATTGTGAAGGATATGGCTGACCTGTGCAAAAAGCTTGTTGCAGAGGAAGGCTTGACAATGGACGATATTTGCTCGGTAGGACTCGGATGTCCGGGTACGGTTGACAATACAAACGGAATTATTGCATTTTCCAATAACATTCCTATGAGAAATGTTCCGATGAGAAAGCTTCTTGAGGCTCATTTCCCCGATAAAAAGATAAACATGGAAAATGACGCAAATGCGGCGGCGTTCGGAGAATATATTGTGAACGGCGGAGATGCCGAAAACTTTATATTTATAACTCTCGGAACGGGCGTAGGCGGCGGAGTTATAATAAACAAGAAGATTTACAGAGGATTTAACTGCGCAGGCGCAGAGCTTGGACATATTCCTCTTGTGCTCGGAGGCGTTCCGTGTACTTGCGGAAGAAAAGGCTGCTGGGAGTCGTATGCGTCAGTTACGGCGCTTATCAGACAAACTGAAGAGGCTATGAAAAACGACCCCGATACATCAATGCACAAGTGGGTTGAGGAGTACGGAAAAGTAAGCGGAAGAACGGCGTTCGACTGTGCTAAGGCAGGAGATAAAACGGCACAGGCTGTTGTTGACCAATATGTAAGATACGTAGCGGACGGATTGACGGGTATTCAGAATATATTCCAGCCCGAAAAGCTTCTTATAGGCGGCGGTATTTCAAAAGAGGGTTCATATCTTCTTGACCCGATTAAGGAAATCGTTTATGCGGAGGAGTATAACAAATATATGCCCAAGACGGAAATCTCAATTGCTACATTATTCAATGACGCAGGAATTATAGGAGCGGCATTGTCAGAAGCTTAATAACTGATATAATAAAAGTAAGTCCCGATAATTGTATCGGGACTTATTATTTTGCCAAAAAATAATAAAAAGTTACAAAAAAAATTATATTATGATAAAATTTTATACATTTTGAATAATAAAACTCATTTAATTTATTTGTACAATATACTATAATAAAGACAACGACAAGGGAAGTCGAAAGTTTAATGAGGTTATCGGGCTTTGAAAAAATCATTGCAGGTACGGCGATTTTTGTATAAGGCTCGGAGTTATGAAAGGAGAAACAATTATGAAAATGAGAAAACTATTGGCAGCGGCATTAACATTTACAATGGCTGTAGGCTTGGCTTCATGCGGAAACAGCGGAGGAGGAACGGGCAGTTCCGATAAAGGAGAGGTTTCTGTATTCTACTATACCTACAGTGATACGTATATTTCAAGTGTACGTTCATCAATGGATAAGATGCTGACGGAAAAGGGCGTAAAATTCCAGAACTATGACGCAAACGGAAATCAGACAACACAGACGGAGCAGGTAACAACGGCTCTTGCAAAAGGCTCAAAGCTGCTTGTTGTAAATGTTGTTGATACGGGTTCAAACGATGCGGCACAGAATATTATCAATCAGGCAAAAGAAAAAGATGTTCCCGTAATATTCTTTAACCGTTCTGTAGAAGAATCGGTCGTAAGCAGTTATGACAAGTGCGTATTTGTCGGAACGGACTATGAAATGGCAGGTCATATGCAGGGTGAAATGATTGGTAAATACCTTGTTGACAATTACGATAAGATTGATTTGAACGGCGACGGTAAAATCAGCTACGTTATGTTCAAGGGTCAGGAAGGAAATATGGAGGCTATAGCCCGTACACAGTACGGAGTTGAGGACGCAAACAAGGTTCTTAAAGAGGCAGGCAAGCCTGAGCTTGAGTTTTACGACGCTTCAAACAGCAACAAATATCTTGTTGACCAGAACGGACAATGGTCATCGGCTGCCGCTACGGATTATATGAGTACGATTCTTGCACAGTACAGCGTAGCAAACAATAATATGGTAGAACTTGTTATAGCAAATAATGACGAAATGGCTCTCGGTGCGCTGTCGGCTCTTCAGACGGCAGGCTACAACAACGGCAGCGGAAAAACAATTCCCGTATTCGGAGTTGACGCAACGGACGCAGCAAAAGAGGCAATTTCAAAGGGTAGCATGGTAGGTACAATCAAGCAGGACGCTGACGGTATGGCAAGTACAATTACAAGTATTGCACAGAACTACTTTGACGAAAAGGACGCATTGGACGGTCTTGACAGCAGTGAAGTGGTTGGAACATGGAGAGTAAATATTCCGTATGCAACATACACGGGAGAAAGTAACTGATAGTGACATGGAGCAGGCTGCCGCATGATTGCGGCAGCTCTGCACAGCAATAAATTAATTGAGAAACGGGGTATAGGCTTATGAGTAATAATATAAATAATAAAGAAAAACCCGTTCTTCTGAAAATGGAGAACATTGAAAAGGCTTTCCCCGGCGTAAAGGCGCTGGATAAGGTAAACCTTACAGTAAAAGCCGGTACGGTTCATGCGCTTATGGGAGAGAACGGCGCCGGCAAGTCAACGCTTATGAAATGTCTTTTCGGCGTGTATAACAAGGATTCGGGAAAGATATATCTTGACGGAAAAGAGGTTGACTTCAAAAATTCAAAGGAAGCTCTTGAAAACGGAGTCGCTATGGTGCATCAGGAGCTTAATCAGGCATTAAAGCGCAACGTAATGGATAATATGTGGCTCGGACGTTTTCCGACAGTGGTAAAGGGTATTCCGATTACAAGCGAAAAGAAGATGTATAATGAAACAAAAAAGGTTTTTGAAAATCTTGAGCTTAACATAGACCCGAAAACCGTAATGAGTACAATGCCGGTATCTCAAAGGCAGATGGTGGAGATTGCAAAGGCGGTTTCGTATAATTCAAAGGTAATAGTGTTTGACGAGCCTACGTCATCACTTACCGAAGAAGAGGTTGAGCATTTGTTCAGAATTATAAATATGCTTCGTGACAGAGGCTGCGCCATAATATACATATCTCATAAAATGGCGGAGATTCTGCGTATATCCGATGAAGTTACAATAATGCGTGACGGTAAATGGATAGCGACCAAGGAAGCTGAAAATCTTACCATGGACGAAATAATAAAGCTTATGGTCGGACGTGAGCTTACAAATGTATATCCTCCCAAGGTAAATAAAATAGGGGATGTTTTGCTTGAAGTGGATAATCTTTCGGCGGAATATTCAAAGCTGAGAGATGTGTCGTTTAAGGCACGCAAGGGCGAGATACTCGGAGTTGCGGGGCTTGACGGTTCGGGAAGAACTGAGCTGCTTGAAAATATATTCGGAGTTGCAACGAGAAAAACAGGTTCTATCAAGCTTAACGGAAAAGTTATTAAAAACAAAAATGCAGGTGATTCCATTAAAAACGGGTTTGCTCTGCTGACGGAGGAACGGCGTGCCACAGGTATTTTCGGAATACTGAATATACGTGAGAATGCAACTATATCAAGCTTGAATAAGTGCAAAACAGGACCGTTTTTGAGTAAAGCAAAATTAAAGAAAAACACTGACTGGTGTATAAAATCAATGAGAGTAAAGACACCCGACCAGGAAACTAAAATACGAACGCTTTCGGGCGGAAATCAGCAAAAGGTTATTTTGGGGCGCTGGCTGTTAACAGACCCGACCGTACTTTTGCTTGACGAGCCGACAAGAGGCATAGATGTCGGTGCAAAATATGAAATATATCAGCTTATAATAGACCTTGCGGAAAAGGGAAAAACCGTAATAATGGTATCTTCCGAAATGCCCGAGCTGCTTGGCGTTTGCGACCGTATACTGGTTATGTCGGGCGGAAAGCTTGCGGGCGAGGTTGACGCAAAGACGGCTACGCAGGAGGAAATAATGACTCTTGCGGCTAAATACGCATAATTATTAAAGAATTGGAGGAAAAATAAATGTCAGACGCAACACTAAAAAGAAAAAGCCGTTTGTCGGCATGGATTGATGATTTTAAACAAAAATCAGGCGCAGACAAACGAAGAGCAATAACTGATTTGCTTTTTAACAATGCTATGTATATAATTATACTTATCGCAGTAATTTATATTGCCATACGTGTACCGGCGTTCCTTTCGATGTCGTCGGTGGTTAATATAGTTTCGCTTACGGCGGCAAAGCTGCCCATAGCGCTTGGTATCGCAGGAGCAATCGTACTGACGGGTACAGATATTTCAGCAGGACGGTGTGTGGGACTTACCGCTTGTATAGCCGCATCTCTTTTACAGATGGTCGGATATGCAAATAAAATATTCCCGAATATGGGGGTTATGCCTTTGTGGGCAGTGCTGCTGCTTGTAATTGCCGTTGGTGCGGCTATCGGATTTGTAAACGGATTTTTTGTAGCAAAATTTAAGCTACACCCGTTTATAGTTACTTTGTCAACACAGCTTATAGTTTTCGGTCTTGTGCTTATGTATTTAATGCTTGGCGGAAACAACGGTCAGACTCTTTCGGGACTTGACGCATCGTATACGGATTTTGTAAGAGGAACCTTGTTCAAGATTGGCGATGTTGCCGTGCCTAAATATGTATTGTATTCAATAATACTTACGGCAATAATGTGGGTAATCTGGAACAAGACAAAATTCGGTAAAAATATGTTTGCCGTAGGTTCAAATGAAGAAGCCGCAAACGTATCGGGCGTAAACGTGTTCTGGACGATTATAATGGTATTCGTTCTTGCCGGTGCCATGTACGGTATCACCGGATTTATCGAGGGCGCACGTATTGCATCATGTTCAGCAAATACAGGCTTGAACTATGAATCCGACGCAATCGCAGCCTGCGTTATCGGCGGTGTATCGTTTGTCGGCGGTACAGGTAAAATAAGCGGTATTGTAATCGGAGTATTCCTGCTGCAAATTATATTTGTCGGACTGAATTTCTTATCGGTTGACGCTAATATGCTTTATGTTATCAAGGGTCTTATAATTCTTGTGGCATGTGCTATAGATATGAGAAAGTATCTTGCAAGGAAATAAAAACCAATTCGGCGCATAACGAACAAAACGAACCCTCAGCGTATAAATATACGCTATCGGGAAGGGTCAAATAAATTTGACTTAGTTTCGTCCGTTCTGCATCCGAATTTCATTCAGCGCATAACGAACGAAACGAACCCTCAGCGTATAAACATACGCATTTGGGCGAGAAATGAATTTGACTTAGTTTTGTCCGTTCTGCATTTGAATTACATTCGGCACAAAATTAAAACGGAGGTATTGTCATGAAAAACGAAACGGCTCAGGCACAGCCCAATGTACGCCGTACAGGCGGACTGTATGCAAAAATAAATATGTCGCTTAAAAGTGCGAATATTATGGTAGCTTCACTGACAGCACTTTTGGTTGTCGCCATGATATTTGTTGTTAAGCATAACGGTTTTACCGTTAAATTTGATACGGACGGCGGTTCGCATATTGAGCCGGTTAAGGCAATGTATTCCGAAAAGCTGTCTGCCGAAAATCCCGTAAAAGAGGGCTGGAAATTTACAGGCTGGTATACGGATCGCAGTTGTACTCAAAAATGGGACGCAGAAAATGATTCCGTAACGGGAAGTATGACGCTTTATGCGGGCTGGGAAAAGACCGAATAAAAAAATTATTGATTTTTCCGGCATTTAATGATATACTAAATACAGTAATCATTAGTGCCGGGAGGATTTATAATGAAATATACTGTTCTGGTAGTGGAGGACGAATTTGAACAGCGGCGTGCAATTATCGAAAGAGTTAATTGGGAGGCTGCCGGTTTTGAGGTTATAGGCGAGGCGGAAAACGGCGTTGAAGCGCTTGACGTTATAGAAAGTCTTGAACCCGATTTAATACTTACCGACATAAAAATGCCGATGATTTCGGGATTGGAGCTTGCGGCAAAGGTAAGAGAAATACGTCCGGCAACGCAGATTGTGATATTGAGCGGTTATGACAGCTTTGAGTATGCACAGACTGCAATAAATTATAATATTATAAGCTATCTTTTGAAACCGATTTCATCATCAGAAATGTCGGAAGAATTGTTTAATATACGCCGCCGTATGGACGAAAAATTGGGCAGCGTTATTTCTGCTCCCGATGCAGACTTGCAAAAGCAGTTTCATAAGCTTTCAGTCGACAGATTTTTACTGCCGCTTATGCTCGGCAGCAGCGAGGAACAGCCGGATGACAGCGAATTGACAGAAAGAGCACAGGAGCTTGGAATTGTAAAAAAAGGAGTGCCGCAGCGTTTTTGCGTGATTGTTTCAAAATTCAAAAATGACAAATGCGTTTCATGTACGGGAAAAGAGCATATTGATTTTATAGATACGGTACTTTCTCATTATATGTATTCGGTCAGCTTTATGGTTTACGGACGTGTTGTAACTTTAGCGGTGACGGAAGAAAAAGGAGAAATGTCAAATATTCTTGAGCTTCCGATGAGGGAAACGGTTCAGACGGCGAAAAGACTGTTAAATCAAAGCTGTACGATAGGAATAAGCCGTGAATTTTCGGCGTTATCCGAGTGTGCGGGCGCATATTTTCAAGCGGTAACGGCAAGAAGATATACCGCAGACGGAGCAGGTGAGGTTCGTTTTATAAACGACCAGGAGCGTGACGGCGAAATTGAAATTGACCAGATTGAAAAGACTATTTTAAAGCTTGAGCAGCTTTTGAAAGTCGGGAAAAAGGAAGCGCTTGAAGAATTTATAAAAGAGCTTTTTGCAAACAGTACGCCCGAAAACGCCGATTTGCTTGTTGTTCAGATAATTGCTACGGTGTATCGGGTTGTAAGCAATGCGACGGACGATAAAACGGAGATATTAAAGCTTCTTTCAACGAACCCTATTTTTACAAGGGTTACGTCATACAACAGTGAGGCAGGCGTGAAAAACGAGCTTATTTCATTCTGTTATGACGCAAAAACTATCATTGCGGGTATGCAGAAACGTGACAGTGAAATTCTCTGCGACAGAGTTGTGCAGATAATAGACGAGCGGTTTTCAGATGAAGAACTTTCGCTTACAACGGTAAGCAATGAACTGGCGGTAAGCCCGAATTATCTTAGTGCGCTTATAAAAAAGACAAAGAAGAAAAACTTTATCACACTGCTGACGGAGCGGCGAATGGGCGCTGCGTATGATATGCTTGTATGCTCGAATATGAAAGTTCTGGAAATATCCGAAAAATGCGGTTACAGCGACCAGCATTATTTCAGCTATTGCTTTAAGAAATTTTACGGAGAATCGCCGAATAAAATAAGAAATACAAACAGAAACGAGTAGGGAACGAAAGGGGTTTACGATTGTTATGATGAATAAGAACCGCCGCCCGTCCGTAAGCTTGTCGGCAATTACCGTCATATCGGTAGCCGCAGCGGCAATTGCCGCCGTGTCTGTCTGTATTGCGGTTTTTACCTCCGTATACAGCAAGGCGCTGATGCGTGACGCATTTGTAAATTCGGAACAGACGATAGGACAGGCTGAAATTACGGTAAATAATTACTTTGAATCCATGAAAAGTAAGCTTAAGCTTATAAGGGGAGTAGTTGAGAAAACAGAGAATATATCGGAGCTTGAAAACAAACTTTCAACTCTGACATTTATTCAAAATGACATTTATGCCGTGACGGTTTACGGAGAAAACGGAGAAATTATAAGCTGCACCGGCAGCGGAGCAAAATTAAAAGAACATATTTATAAGGACTTATCATTTGATAAAGCATTATTTGATGAGGCGGCGGAATTTGCTGTTTCCAATCCTCACGTACAGACGCTCTTTGAAGGAGAATACCCATGGGTAATAACCGTTGCGGTAAAAACCTACAAACCTGTACTTAATAAGGGCGCATATGTGGCGATTGATTTCAGATTTTCCGAGCTTGCAGGGTATATAGACCATATGGGAGTCGGAAGACAGGGATACTGTTTCATTGCCAACCGAAACGGTGAAATTATATATCACCCTCAACAGCAGATTTTGTTTTCGGGAATAAGAACAGAAAATACGGATTTAATAAGCTCTTTGCCGGACGGAGTGACTAATGAGAAAAATGTCATTTATACTGTGAAAACAACAGACGGCGGGGTGTGGAGAATTGTCGGCGTAAGCCTTACCGATGAGCTTGCGGAGGAGCGAAAGGCTCAGATAATTATAAGTCTTTCCGTTTCTTTTATATGCTGTGTTTTTATTGTACTTATTGTGCTTATGGTATATTCAAAAATTGTGAATACACCTGTAAAATTACTCATACGTGCAATGAAATGGTTTGAAAATGACACTGATAATTTCAGCTTTTTGGGCGGAAATGAAAGCGTAAGCGAGCTGCGGACGTTATCGAATTCATTTGAACATATGTCTGTAAGAATAAAAGACCTCATGGAGAAAGTAAGACGTGAAGAAACGGAGCTCAGAAAAACAGAGCTTAAGGCCTTGCAGGCTCAGATAAATCCTCATTTTCTTTACAACACATTGGATTCAATACAATGGATGTGTGAGCAGGGAAAAAATGAGGACGCATCAAAGATGGTAAGTGCGCTTGCAAGACTTTTCAGAATAAGCATAAGCAGAGGACGTGAGCTTATTCCTATAAAAGACGAAATAAAGCATGTCCGAAATTATCTGATAATTCAGAGCTTTCGGTATAGGGAGCAGTTCACGTATGAGTTTGAAACAGATGCGGATTTGGAAGAATACCTTTGTAATAAAATCACATTGCAGCCGCTTGTGGAAAATGCAATCTATCACGGGATTGACCGCTTGGTAGACGAGGGTGAAATAAAAATCACGGTAAAGCAAGCGGAAGATGACGAGAATGATATTCTTATGACAGTTGCGGATAACGGAGTCGGAATGACCGAAGAACAGTGTGCTAAAATATTATGCAAGGAACGCAGCGATTCAAGTGGAATCGGCGTTAAGAACGTAAATGACCGCCTTAAAATATACTTTGGCGCAAAGTACGGACTTTCAATAAAAAGCGAACTCGATGTCGGTACGGAAATTACTGTAAGAATTCCGAAAATAGCAAAGGAGGACGCAAATGAAAATAAATAAAATTTTATCGGTTCTTTTATGCGTATCTCTTTTGTTGTCGTCCTGTTCGGGAAAAAGCAATGAAAAAAAGAAAGTTGCGGTTATTGTGAAAGCGCTCGATTCGGATTTTTGGCACAGTGTAAAAAACGGAGCGGATTCGGCAGCTGCGGAATATAATGTTGACATTACATTTGAAGGTCCTGAAAATGAAGAGGACTATATTAATCAGAATAAACTGATTATGTCCGCTGTGGAAAACAAAGCTGACGCAATAGTTTTATCGGCAATTGATTTTGAAAATTCGGCGGAAACGGTAAATTCGGCGGTTCAGGCAGGAGTAAAGGTAATTACGATTGACAGCGATGTTGATTCAAAACAGGTTAGCAGGTTTATCGGAACGGATAATTTTGAAGCGGGACGCAAAGCGGGAAAGGCAGCGGCGGAGTGCTTTAAAAACGGTGACGAAATAAACATCGGACTGATAAACTATTATAAAAGTACGGAGAACGGAATACAAAGAGAAGACGGATTCAGAGAATATATAAGCAGTGTTGCGAATGCAAATATAACGGCGTCGGTGAATGTCAGCAGCAATACCGAAAGTGTTGCTGCCGCAGCGGCGTCGCTGATTGAGGAAAATCCTAAAATAAATGTTCTTGTCGGCTTTAATGAATGGATGACATTGGGAATAGGAAAAACGATAAAGCAGCTTGGTTTATCGGATAAGGTATACGGAATAGGCTTTGATACAAATTCCGTTTCGGTCAGTATGCTGGAAACGGGCGAGATAGACACTCTTATAGTTCAAAATCCTTTTGCGATAGGATATTTGGGTGTAAAGAATGCGGCTGAACTTATTTCGGGTGAGAATGTTGAAAAAAGAGAGCTTTATACAGATGCGGTTACTGTAAATAAAGAAAATCTTTTTAATGATGATATTCAAAAATTAGTGTTTAGATTTAATTGAACGGAGGAGTGCGGTTTATGTATAATGCAAGTGAAAACAGATACGGGGATATGGTTTATAATCACTGCGGAAACAGCGGTCTGAAGCTTCCGGCAGTGTCGCTGGGACTATGGCATAATTTCGGAGATACGGCACATTATTCAAACATGAAGGAAATGTGCTTTACCGCTTTTGACAACGGTATAACTCATTTTGATTTAGCTAATAATTACGGCCCCGAGCCGGGAAGTGCCGAGAAAAATTTCGGTAAAATTATGCGTGAGGAAATGAGCGCTTATCGTGATGAAATGATTATAAGCACGAAAGCGGGCTATGAGATGTGGGATGGTCCTTACGGAAATATGGGCAGCAGAAAATATTTGATTGCAAGCCTTGACCAAAGCTTAAAGCGTATGGGATTGGATTATGTCGATATTTTTTATCATCACCGTCCCGACCCCGATACTCCGTTGGAGGAAACAATGGGGGCGCTGTCTCAAATTGTAAAAAGCGGAAAAGCTTTATATGTCGGATTGTCGAATTATGACGGAAAGCGTCTTGAAACGGCGTGCAAAATTCTTGATGAATTAAAATGCCCGTTTATAATAAATCAGAACCGTTATTCAATATTTGACAGAACAATTGAGGACAACGGCCTGAAGATAACGGCGCAGAAACTGAAAAAGGGAATAATTGCATTCAGCCCTTTGGCACAGGGAATGCTTACCGACAGATATTTGCACGGAATACCGAATGACAGCAGAATAAAAACCGACGGAAGATTTTTGACATCGTCGGCAATAACTGAGGAAAGACTGTCGCAGATAAACGCTTTGGCAAAGATTGCGGAGAAAAGAGGACAAACTCTTGCCGAAATGGCGCTTGCATGGGTGCTCAAGGACGGAGATGTTACGTCGGTTCTTATAGGTGCGTCAAAGCCGTCGCAGATACTTGATAATATTAAAGCGGTTAAAAATACTAAATTTTCAGAAAACGAATTAACGGAAATTGATAAAATATCGGGACGGTAAAAGAGGATATATATGAGAATTGCAATTTGCGATGACAGGGAAGATGAAAGGCGCATGATAACCGAGGCGCTTCAAACGATTATAAAAGATTTTTCGGCAGACGAATTTGAGGACGGAAACGAGCTTTTGAAAAGCCACGGAGTACGTCCGTACGATTTGATTATTCTGGATATAATCATGCCGAAAATAAGCGGTATTGATACAGCCGCCGTTTTACGGAAAACCGACGTGGAAACGCCGGTTGTTTTCGTGTCTTCAAGCGAGGAATTCGGAGTGCAGAGCTACCGTGTTCTCGCATTTGATTATCTTTTAAAACCTATTGACAAAGAACTGCTTGAAACGTGTATAAAAAGACTTTTTGAATGTAAGAGGGAGAAACAATATATAAGTATTACATATTCGGGAATAGAAACGAGGGTACTTTTATCAAACATACAGTGTCTTGAAAGTAATTTAAGAAAGGTCATATTTACTTTATCGGAGAACCGTGAGATTGAAATTATGGGTAAGCTGACGGATTTTGAAAGCTTTTTGACAGCACATGGATTTTGCAGATGCCATAAAAGCTATCTTGTAAATATTGAGCATATAGACAGTATTGAAGGCGATACGTTTTGTTTGACGGGCGGTAAAAAGATAAAAATTTCGAGGTCGTATCTCCAGAGTGCAAAAAAGGCATATTTTGATTATGTTTTCGGTTCGGAGGTGAAATAATGGAAGCTTTAAAAAATATAATTCCGTTATTTATACTTCTGTTTATATGTACTTTGAACGGATATTCAATGATGAATTACCGTCTGCCGGCAAAAAAGGCGTACGGCTGTTTTTCTGTAGTCACTGCATTTTGTCTTGCATTAAATTCGTATATTGTTATACGGTACGGAAATAATGTACTGCGTAATGTAATAATATTCACTATAGGACTGCCGTATTTTATTCTTATTCTGATTATTACAAAGGATAAGATTTCGCAGACTGTATTCAATTTCTGGCTTTGGATTAACGTTTACGAAACGATTGCAAACATTTCGGCGTTTATTGACGATTATACATTCCGCAGCTATTATTGTCTGACAATATTGCGGCTTGTGCTTTTCACTGTTTATTTTATTGTTTATAACAAATATTTAAAGATAAGGCACAGAGCAATTATGGAAATGCTGAAAGTAAATTGGTGGTTTTTTTCTTTCATACCTATGTGTTTTACACTGTTAATCAGCACGGTGAATTATTATTTTTCGGGTTATCGGGGATTTACGAGAAATTACACGGTATTGTTCGTAATACATATTCTTATGCTTTTCGTTTACGCACTGATATTTTATACATTTAAAACGGCTTATGAATCGGCGGAAAGCGAGCGGCTGGCGCAAAGTATGAGGGAACAGGTGGCATTGCAGAAAAAGCAATATGAATTTTATCTCAATAAGTCTGAAACCGAAAGAATATTTCGCCATGACGCAAGGCACAGAGATACGATATTAATGAGTTATCTTGAAAATAACGATATTAACGGAGCAAGAGAATTTTTGAAAAAAGAGGTAGATGAAATACAGTTAAGCAAAAAGATATCTTTCTGTGAAAATATGCTTGTAAATGCCGTTGTGACGGAATACTATGAAAAAGCAAGTAAAAAAAATATTAAATTTTCAGCACATATACAGATACCAAAAGAACAGATTTGCGATGAAATCGAATTTTGCGTTATGCTGTCAAACCTTTTGGAAAACAGTCTTGAGGCGGCAAAGAGCTATATTGTTTTTGATGTGAAATGCTTGAACCGTCAGTTGTCGGTAAATATAAAAAATGATTATGACGGAGAAACGAGAAAGGATATATACGGCGATTATCTTACGACAAAGAAAAACGGCTCAGGATTGGGGCTGAAAAGTGTAAAAACAATAATTGCAAATAACGGCGGATTTTTGAAAATAGAAGATAAAGACGGTGTGTTCAATGTTTTTGCTACTTTGAAAAACTAAAACGGCATAATCGGAAATGGCGTCAATTCAATCAAAATTGCAACAAAAAGCACTCATAAAACGGCTTGATTTTCCAATACAGTCATGGTAAAATAACCCTTGAAGATTGAACTGAAAGGGAGGTATTCGTTTATACAGCTAAACGAAGAAATATATGATTAATAACTATAAGGTTTTGATTGATGATAAACCGATAAAAATTGATGCTGTAAGGGCTAAAGAAACTATGTTTATAACGCCGTATCTTATGCCGATAGCAATATGCAAGGCTGATAAAACAGTGCATATAAAGGTGTATTCATATAAAACCGTAAATGAAGCGCTGATAAGACCGATGTCAAAGAATATAATTCTTACTCATGATGAGCATTATATTGAATTTGACTTAAATCCCGGGGATAATATTTCATTGGAAATTAACGGTGACAGTCATACGGCAATCTGCTTTTTTGTTTCGGCGGAAAGCGGTGATGAAAATTATGATAAGGAAAGCCGTTATGATGAAGTAACGGAAATAAAGACGAACGATACATTTTATGTTAAAAAGGATTCGGTCGCTTACACCAAAATTCATGCCGAAAATGCGGAGAATATAACTATCTGCGGCGACGGAATTATTGACGGAGGTCATCTTAAAGAATCTCAGCAATTTTTGTTTGAAATTGTAAACTGCAAAAATGTACATATAAGAAATGTCACGCTGAGAAATTCTGTTAGCTGGAATATGAAAATAACAGGCTGTGACAATGTATTGATAGACAATGTGAAAATTTTCGGAGTTGACGGAAACAATGACGGAATAGACGTATGCGGCAGCAGAAATGTCAGAGTGAAAAATTGTTTTATTCGCTCTACGGACGATTGCTTGGCGGTAAAAGGGTATAATACGGGCAATGTTAAAGATATTGTATTTGAAAACTATGTTTTGTGGAACGACTATGCGAATCCTATGTGAATAGGCGGAATAAGAGCCGATTATGCGAAAAATATAATATACAGAAATATAGATGTTATTCATAATGCGGGCGGCTATCCGGCTATAGCTTTTCTGGAGGGAAACAGAGCAAAAATAAGCGATGTTCTTTTTAAAAACATCAGAATTGAGGATAACAGAAACGGTCAGATTTTTGATATAAGAATGCAGAGAAATCTGTGGAATTCCGATAAAGAAACGGGTTATTTGAAAAATATTACATTGAGAAATATTTCCCTTTTGGGAAAAGAAAAAACAATATGTATGCCTCAGCAGTCGATAATTAAGGGACAAAGCGAGGTTTCGCCCGTTGACGGCGTAAGGTTAGAAAATATATACATTTTCGGAAAAAGGATTTCATCTCTTGAAGAGGCAAATATTGACGTTAGGGAATATGTTAAAAATGTGACTGTAGTAAGTGATGAAAAATCTGCACCAGAGGCGGATTTTGTAAAATCACACGTAGAAATAAAAAAGAGTTTTGAAATAAATAATGAAGGCTTGTATGAGGGCACTGTCGGTATAAAGCTTGAGAATTTAAGCGGACATTCTGTAAAAGTGCCGCTGTGGATAGAGATTACGCCGAATGTTTTGCAGTCGGAATTTGATAAAACAAAAAAATGTGCGGCACTGTCGGAAAATGAAGTGTTTGAGTGTGAATATAAAGTTAGGCTTAGACCAGGAAAATATCTTATTAATTCGCAGTCGGATACGGCGGGATTTGTTACCGATTATACGGTTGTTGAATTGCCGATTGCTGTCAATGGCAGGACGTATGAAATTACGGACGCAGACGGAAGAGTACACGGTAATGCGTCTTTAAGCTTGGATAAAAACAAGCTTATTATAAAGAGTGTTATATTTAATGACAATTTGGAGGACGGTGTTCCTGAATTAAAGCTGTTTGCGGCAAAAAAGAAAGCGCCTGAAACAGGAGAGGGCGTATTCTCGGCGGCAGAGACGAACGAGGGAAAATCTATGGGAATAACATACAGTGAGCATGGGTATGTTGTTGAGCCTATATTGAGAAATGTTGCCGAAATGCTATGGACGCTGAATAACACACCTAAAGTAGATAAAATAACGGAAATAACGGTAGATTCAAATTTAAGGACAACAAAAACCGAATATATTAATCAATTGTGCGAGGGAGATACAAACAGTTGGGTATCAACGCAGAAAATAGAGAGTATTCCGAAAAATGTTGCTGTAGACGCAGAGGCTGACGATAAGCGAATGAGCTTTACCGTAAGTATTCCCTTAAAGGAAGCGGGAATAGATTGCTTGGAGGATTATTCGCTTGAGGTGCAAATACTGCCGGTATTGCAAAATTATAAGCGTAAAGACCCGATTACATTGTTTGGTTCTCAAAATCCGAGCGCTTCGGTGCATATGTTCGTAAAGGCGGAAAAATAACTTCGGCAAATTTTATAGTCAAAAAAACACGATAAAATATATCGTGTTTTTTTAATGAAAAGTTTACAAACAGAAAATTGACATTCATAAAATTATATGTTAATATATAATCATAGTATAATAAAGGAAAATGATATTATGATAACGATTTTGGTATGTTTTTTTGCAGGTATGGGAGCGGGGCTGGGAACAGGGTTTGCAGGTATGAGCGCAGCGGCTGTTATAACGCCGATGCTTGTTACGTTTTTGGGGATTGAGCCATATATGGCTGTGGGAATTGCTTTGGCGTCCGATGTGCTTGCGAGTGCAGTTTCGGCTTATACATACGGGAAAAACAAAAACCTTGATATTAAAAACGGAATAGTTATGATGATAACCGTGCTTTTATTTACGGTTGTCGGGAGCTATATATCAAGTCTTGTTCCGTCAAATACAATGGGCAATTTTTCAGTTTTCATGACGCTGCTGCTCGGCGTAAAATTTATTGTGAAGCCGGTCATGACCACGAAGGAGGACATGGTCCGCGCCTCCTCCGGCTCGCGCGCCGCAAGGAGCGCAGCCTGCGGCGCAGCCGTCGGCTTCATCTGCGGCTTTGTCGGCGCGGGCGGCGGCATGATGATGCTGCTCCTGCTCACAAGCGTCATGGGCTATGAGCTTAA
>CAKSGG010000048.1 GCA_934454215.1 uncultured Clostridia bacterium | reverse complement strand
CTGATTGAGTTTAGATGCAGAACACACGGAATTAAGTAAAATGCTTTTTACCCTGCCCGCCGTCGTACATTGGTACGTCAAGGGTTAATTCCGTGTGTAGTTCAAAGGCTTTTGAACGTTCTGCGCTAAAGGCAACAGACCCATTTAAAATTTAGGTAGCTTATCTATACTCTCTGCCAATTCCTCATCTGTCGGAATATAATCGTCCATCTTGCCGTCATGGAATTTCTCATATGCAACCATATCAAAATATCCCGTTCCCGTAAGACCGAATACAATTGTCTTTTCTTCTCCCGTTTCCTTGCATTTGAGCGCCTCATCAATTGCCGCACGGATTGCGTGGCTGCTCTCGGGAGCGGGCAATATGCCTTCAACTCTTGCAAATTCTTCAGCCGCTTCAAATACCGACGTCTGCGGAACCGATACCGCCTCCATAAGTCCGTCATGATAAAGCTGTGAAAGAACCGAGCTCATTCCGTGATACCTTAATCCGCCTGCATGATTCGGTGCGGGAATAAATCCGCTGCCCAGTGTATACATCTTCGCCAGCGGGCAGACCATACCGGTATCGCAGAAATCATATGCGAATTTTCCTCTTGTAAAGCTCGGGCATGACGCAGGCTCTACGGCGATTATTCTGTAGTCGGCCTCGCCCCTGAGCTTTTCGCCCATGAACGGTGAAATCAAACCGCCAAGATTTGAACCGCCTCCGGCACAGCCTATAATAATATCGGGCTTAATGTTATATTTATCGAGAGCCGCTTTTGTTTCAAGTCCTATTACCGACTGATGCAGTAAAACCTGATTAAGAACACTGCCCAAAACATA
Source organism: uncultured Clostridia bacterium (assembly GCA_934454215.1). GTDB lineage: Bacteria > Bacillota > Clostridia > UBA1381 > UBA1381 > Ornithomonoglobus_A. The sequence goes on along the minus strand of CAKSGG010000048.1, from coordinate 20,701 downwards.
ACGGTAACCCTCTGTCGATACAGCCTTTTCAACAGCCTCGGAAATAGCACAGCCCAGACTTCCAGTTGTCCCGGGGTGCTCCGCAAGTATCTTTCTGCCAACCTGCGTTTCCTCCGACGGCGACGGTGTAACCGACGCACCGTAAGTTCTCATAACCTCACGTCTGAACGGCTTTTGCTCATATGAAACCTTAACCATATAAACCTTACAGTCGAGACCGAAATATGCGCAAGCCATTGAAAGAGCCGTTCCCCACTGACCTGCTCCCGTTTCAGTTGTTACACCTTTCAAGCCCTGTTTCTTTGCGTAGTACGCCTGAGCGATTGCAGAATTAAGCTTATGGCTTCCGCTTGTGTTGTTGCCCTCAAATTTATAATATATCTTTGCCGGCGTGCCGAGCTTTTTTTCAAGGCAATACGCTCTTACAAGCGGTGAGGGGCGATACATTTTGTAGTAGTCGAGTATCTCCTGCGGAATCGGAAAATATGCCGTATCGTTATCAAGCTCCTGTGCAATCAATTCGTCACAGAAAACTGCCGACAATTCTTCGGGCTTCATCGGTTCGTGCGTTTGCGGATTCAAAAGCGGAGCCGGTTTGTTCTTCATGTCGGCTCTTACGTTATACCATGCTTTCGGCATCTCGCTTTCTTCGAGGTAAATTTTGTACGGAATCTTTTCTCTTGACATATTCATGTCTCCTTTCTTTACGTCCGGGACAGAATATAAAAAACTCCCGTCCCAAGACAAATTAATACATTTGCCGGGACAGGAGAATAACTTCCTGCGGTGCCACCCTGCTTGACGCCGATATAATGCGCCCTCTCAATACGTACTATCATACGCCGGCTTTTGATTACGAAGTGCCCTGCTCCGTCGCACATACTCCGAAAAAATCGTTTCTGATTGCCCTCGGAAGTCCATTCGGCTTTATCTTATTCTGCCGCAATCCCACCGCCTGCGGCTCTCTCCCTGAACAGTTTTAAAGCTTACTTACTCTTCCTCAACGGTTTAGCTCATTGTAGCGCTGTTTTTTTGAAATGTCAATACATTTTTTTTAATTTCCCCAATATTTACATAAATTACTGTGAAAATTGTCAGAATTTCTCCCTTTTGCACTGTTATTTCAGTAATGTGTAAACCTCGTTGCGCAATTGGTGGTCAACGTCGAACAGACCTCGGATTGCCGATGTGCGTGTTTTTGCGTTACGCGATTTTATTCCCCGTGCGGTCATACAGCTATGCTCGCCCTCTATAATTACGATTACGTCCTCCGTTCTGCACACCTTCTGCATAATATCGGCAATATCAGTACACATACGCTCCTGCAATTGCAGGCGTTTCGCAACCATATCGCATATTCTTGCAATTTTGGAAAGTCCGATTACTTTTCCGTTCGGGATATATCCGACATGACATTTCATGTTGTACATCAGCGCAAGATGATGCTCGCAATAGCTGAATACTTCTATATCCTTTACAAGAACGAGGTCGTTTGAGTGTACGTCCTCAAAGCATTTGTCAAACATCTGCGCTATTTCGTCGTTTGTGTAGCGCATACCCTCAAAAACCTCGTCATACATTCTCGCAACCCTGTCCGGAGTTTCAATAAGTCCCGGACGGTTCGGGTCGTCCCCCACAGCCTCGATTAACATTCTGACTGCGGCTTTTATTTTTTCATGGTCAAATTCAGGTTTCAAGATAATTCTCCATTCCGCCGCATAAAGCGGCTAAAATTTTTATAGGTTACGACAGCCGTGCCGATATGCTTAAATACAAAAAGCTGTAACAGCCGCACGGACGACCTATCGGCTCGCCCGAAATCAGTCCGCCGACGTATGTTTATACTTCAAGGGCTTGTTACACCCACTCCCGCCTTGGGTAAAACGCAAAATAAGCAAGCAGATCACCCGAAATCGGACCGCCGATGTATGTGTATACTTCAAGGTCTGATTTCGGGATGAGATGCACCGCTTATTTTGCGTTTTAGACCCCTCGCATTTCAGGAGCCCATATAACCTTATGTATTTGCAATTGAAATACAACGTCGTATAAATCAGGCTCTCCGGTAATCAGGTCAACAAGCTTTGACGGCTCATAGCTGCCGAATACCGCACCTGCGTATATATGCGGCTTTTCATCATATATCGAATTAAGCTTTTTTGTCACATCAAGCATCATCTGTGCGTCCTCGTCAGAACCCACAACAAATTTCACAACATCACAGGGGCGCAGAGCTTCAAAATTATGCCAAAGCATTTTATCGGTCATACCGCTTGAGGGCAGCTTGAAATCAATTGTAAAAAACACCTTGTCTTTACGGCTTATTTTTTCAAGAAAACTTTCAATGTCAACTGCTCCGTTTGTTTCTATATTAACCTCACAACCGCTTTCGGCAAGCATATTGCAAAGCTGTACCGATTCGGCATGAAGAAGCGGTTCGCCGCCCGTAAGAGTTATGCGCTTAAACGATTTATTCACCTTGTCAAACACTTCATTGACCGTCATTTCGGTATAGGCGCACGGCTCGTCCTCGCCGAACAGCGCATAGAGAGTGTCACAATATGAACAGCGCAGATTACACCCTGCAAGGCGTATAAACGCCGCTGTCTGCCCTGTCCGTAATCCCTCGCCGTCAATGCTGTCAAAAATTTCAACAACTTTCATTAAATTCTCTCCATTATCAAATCCGCCAGTTTTTCGGGATTATCAAAAAGCCCGTGCGGATGATGTCCCTGACAAACTCTCGGTATAACCGTAAGCAAATCCTCATGTCCCTCGTATGCCTCGGCGAAAATTCTGCCGTTCATGTTGTATTCGACGGTACAGTCCTCCGTTCCGTAAAGCATTATGATAGGAATACGGTGTTCAATCAATGACGGAATACGGTTCATGGGCTGTTCGTCCAGCGTAAAAATACCTGCCCTTGTCATACCGGGGTACGCCTTTAAAAATTCCTTTTCCCATATACCCTCATATTTATCAAGTCTGCCGGGGAAATCCAAGAAATTGAGTACGGGTGCGTCAATAAACATACACGCAACACATTCGGGATGATACCCTGCAAAATTCACCGCATGAGCGCCGCCGCAGCTCATGCCGACGGGCACGCACTTGTCACGCAGTCCGTATTTTTCCGACAGGAATTTCACAAAATGTGCTTTTGCGTCACAATCCTCTTTTGTGGCAAATCTTGAAATGTTTTTCAGATACGCCGCATGAAATCCCCTGTTAAGCAGCTCGATTTCCGTATTCGGAAATGCGTCCCAATACTCCGTTTTAAGCGTCCAGTTTCCGTTTGCTTTCTCTTTCGGGAACACAAGAATTGCGTCATGTCCCTCAAACTCAAATTCAATTTGTTTAAATCCGTGCCATAATGATTCCTTCATATTTTCTTCTCCCTCAAATAATCGTCTATAATTCCCATATATTCTGTAATTTCCTCGTCCGAGGACTGATAATTCTGTAAAATAAATGCGTGTTTCGCTCCGTCAATACCAATAAATTCGCTGTCGTTTCCGACCGCCTCCATTTTATGATGCAGTTCAAGAACGGTTCTGTAATCCACCACGGTATCGGCATAGCCGTGAATGAACAGGAACTTTGTATCAAGCTTTTTCACGTTAAACAGCGGTGACACCGCTTTAAGCTCCGCATCTGTTTTTGCAATCTTTTTCCACGGCTCGCATGTACAGTCCACAACGGGATTCAATGCCACGACAATATCAACGCCCATGCTCTCATCAAACGCAAGTTCGAGCGCAAGGTGTCCTCCTGCGGAATCTCCCATTAAAATAAGCTTTTTAAAGCTGCATTTCTCACGTATGAATTTTACTGCCTTTTTGCAGTCGTCAATCAAATCAAATACGTCCGTTTCATCGCTGAAATCTATAGAACGGTACGAAATTGCAGCCGCATTAAAGCCCTTTTTCGCATAATACTGCGCTTGAAAATTCATCCAGCTCCCGTCCCACGAATCCGAATCCTCTTTTATTGCCGTCCAGCCGCCGCCGTGAATTGCCAAAACCATTACGTCCGAATTGTTCAGATATATTTTTACCGGCATTCTTACTCCGTCAACAATTTCATAATGCGAATCAATATCGGGTGCAACCGCTTTTATTTCTTCAATGCTCATACTCCTTGCTCCTTCTCATATACTGCGGTATTGTCAAGGCTTTCCTGCACATCGACCCTGTAGCAGAACGGCGCAAGCTCATCGCATATATATTTTGCCAGATTTTCCGCCGTCGGGTTAAAATCAACAACGTCATTTATAACCTTATGGTCGAATTTGTTCTGTATCTTCTCCTTTATCAGCGTAAAATCCATAACCATTCCGTTTTGATTAAGCGTTTCGCTTTTTAAATACACGTCGATTATCCAGTTATGACCGTGAAGATTGGTGCATTTTGATTTATAATCGAGCGTCAGGCGGTGTGCGGCACTGATTTCAATACGCTTTATTGCTTTGTACATTCCTTAATCCTCCGTTTTGCTTTTCATGTATTCCTCATAGCCTCTTCTGCGCAGCTTGCAGGCGGGGCAGTGTCCGCAGCCCTCACCCTTGATTCCGTTATAGCAGGTAAGAGTTTCGCTGTAAATCAAATCAAGCACTCCGAGCCTGTCCGCCATTTCCCATGTCTGCGCCTTATTTATCCACATCATCGGCGTGTGTATGCAGAAATTATAGTCCATTGCAAGATTAAGCGTTACATTAAGCGACTTTATAAATATATCCCGGCAGTCGGGGTATCCCGAAAAGTCCGTTTCACACACACCCGTAACAAGCTCCGTTATGCCGTGAGTCTTTGCATATATCGCCGCATAGCTCAAAAACAGCATATTTCTGCCCTCAACGAACGTATTGGGCGGAGTACCCTCGGGCTTGTTTTCATCAACGGGAATATCCTCTCTGGTAAGCGAATTTGCGCTGAGCTGATTTATTATCGGCGTAGGTATAACCTCATAATGAACGCCTGCCTTATCGGCAATTTTTTGAGCGCACTCAAGCTCCAGCTTATGTCTCTGACCGTAATCAAAGCCGACTGCGCTGACGTTTTCTTTACCGAATTTATCTATTGCCCAGAACAGACACGTTGTACTGTCCTGTCCTCCGCTCAAAACCACCAATGCTTTTTTCATGATTATATCCTCCTACTTCATGCTCAGCGCCGAAAAACGTCTTTCCTCGGCTATTTTCTCATATTTTGTTCCCGGTCTGCCGTAGTTTGCAAACGGGTATATCGCAATTCCGCCTCTCGGCGTGAAAATACCCTTGACTTCAAGGTATTTCGGATTCATAAGCTTAACCAAGTCCTTCATGATTATATTTATACAGTCCTCATGAAAATCCCCCTGATTTCTGAAACTGAACAGATACAGCTTTAAGGATTTTGATTCCACCATTTTTATATCGGGTATATAATTTATTATTATCCTCGCAAAATCGGGCTGACCCGTTATCGGACAGAGCGATGTAAATTCGGGGCAGTCAAACGTTACCATATAATCGTTATCGGGGTGCTTGTTTATAAACGTTTCCAGTGCGCCGGGGTTGTATTTATCCGAATAAACCGTTTTTTTGTTTCCCAGCAGCGTCAGACCCTCTTTTTCCTTTTCATTTCTCGGCATGAAGCATTACCTCCTTTGAAATTGTATAATCTATTATAACACAATAATACAAAAAAGTGAATACCTTTTAAGTAAATTACATTAATTTTTTTCTTAATTTCTATAAATTTTGTAAAAAGTATCGACAAATTAATTTGTTTTTGATATAATATATTGGAATAGATTTTATATCGCCGAAAGGAGCAAATTTAAAATGAAATGTTATAACTGCGGCGCAGATTTGCCGGATAACGCCGCCTTCTGCGGAAGCTGCGGAGCACAGCAGCCCGTACAACCCGATAACGGCTATATGTATTATGAAAACCTTGGCGGCAGCAACGGCAATAATAACAAAGGCAATAAGCCTCTGCTGATTGTTCTTATCGTATTATCTCTTATCATATTTCTTACGGCAATAATAATCGGCACTTTTGTCATAGCGGACAACAAGCTTAACGGCGCAAAGGAAACGCCGTCACCGTCGCCAACCTCAACCGCAACCGCAGCGCCGTCGCCTACACCTATAGCCACACCGGCAGTAACACCGCAGGTTATATATGTCACCGAAGAACCCAGACGTGTACCGCCTCCGCAGGACAATTATCAGCCTCCGGCTCAGCAGGTCTCGGGCTACAGAACATACTACAGCAGCAAATATAATTTCAGCTGTGCTTATCCGGCAAGTTTCAGCGTATATGACGATAACGGTTCTCTGACATTGTACACGGTCAAATCGCCCGACGGAATGGGTGTTGAAAAAATTGTCGCAAAGCCGAATCAAGGCGAAACCGTCAGCTCTGAACTTAGCGCATTTAAAAGAGCATACGCAGGAGCGGTTACATATGAATCGTCGGGAAGTGATTATTTCGCCGTAAATATTCTCAACGGCAGCATGGAATACTATAAATACTGCAAGTTCAAAAACGGCAATCTGTATTGGTTTGAATTTGTATATCCTCATGCACAGCACGATATTTACGACATTTATGTGAATGACGTATATCAAAGTATGTACAACAGCCTGAATTAATACGTTGGAGTGAATTTATTTTGAACAAAAAAAGTATCTCAAAGGGAATTGACAAAAATTCCGTTATGGTAAAAAAAATCGACAAGCCTCTGTTCGCCCTGACCGTAATTCTTGCGGTTATCGGAATAATTATGATATATTCCGCAACGAAAAGCCTTAACTCAAATTCAAGAGTTATCGTTCAGACCGTTTCCATGTGTCTTGGCATCGCGGCAATGACGGCGGTTACGCTGTTTGACTACGAGCAGTTTAAAAACCTGATTAAACCGATTTATATATTCAGTATATTTATACTGTTGCTTGTTCTTGTTTTCGGAGTAACGGGCGACTGGGGCGCACGGAGCTGGATACGAATAGGCTCAATCGGATTTCAGCCGTCGGAGCTTGCAAAGATTTGCTTTATAATAACATTTTCATATCATCTTGATATGGTGCATAATGATATAAATAAGCCCCTTACCATACTCGGACTTCTTATTCATATAGGCGTGCCTATAGGACTTATTCTTTTACAGCCCGACATGGGAAGTGCATTGGTATTTATATTTATCTTTATCTGCCTTATGTTTATGGCTAAGCTTTCGTATAAATATATAATCCCAATCGGGGCGCTGGGAATTGCTTCGCTGCCGTTTATATACAAGTACGGATTAAGCGAATATCAGCAAAAACGTATTCAGGTATTTTTCAACCCCAATCTTGACCCGCTCAACAGAGGCTACAACGTAATTCAGTCAAAAATTGCGGTCGGCTCGGGACAGCTTTGGGGCAAGGGTTATCTTGAAGGAACACAGAATCAAATGGGATTTCTGCCGACAAAATACACAGACTTTATATTCAGCGTCATAAGCGAGGAATTTGGCTTTATAGGCTCAATGATTATAGTTGTTCTGCTGTTTGCCCTGATATGGCGGTGCTTTACGATTGCAAAGCGTGCCGACAATGCCTACGGCAGATATATCTGTATGGGAGTAGGCTCTATGTTCCTGTTCCACGTATTTGAAAATGTCGGAATGTGTATCGGTCTTATGCCCGTTACGGGTATTCCGCTGCCGTTCATGAGCTACGGCGGAACGTCGCTTGTCACGAATATGATTGCGGTCGGACTTGTTCTGAGCGTGGCATATCACAATAAGCCAATGAATATGTTTGATGTTTATTAACCCGAAAGGAACTTGGAATGGAACGCATTAATAAAATAATCGAAAATCCCCTTTACCGCACCGCCCTGCACGATACCGAATATGCCGAAAAGGGCAGAAAATATTGTCTGCACGGTTTTGAGCACAGTGCGGACGTTGCAAGAATCGGGTATATAATAAGCCTTGAACAGGGCATGAACATAAAAAAGGATATAATTTATGCGGCGGCACTTCTGCATGATACGGGCCGTTTCAGACAATACGAAAACGGGACGCCTCATCACGAGGCGTCCGCTGAGCTTGCAAAAGAAATACTGCCGCAGTGCGGCTTTTCGGCGGAGGAAACCACCGAAATTGTCGACGCCGTAGCGTATCACCGAAACAATACGGCAAAAAATCTTCTCGGCGAGCTTTTGCAGAAAGCCGACAAGCTTTCAAGAATGTGCTTTCGGTGCAAATCAAGAAACGGCTGCAAATGGCACACAAGCGAAATGAATATGGAAATTACATATTGAAAATATCCGCCCTCGCCTTTTTGTTATCAACCGTTATTACGGCATATGTACCTCTTGCCGAGGAACTTCCGGGATTTACAATTACCATACCGCCGTCAATATCGACCATGGGAACATGAGTATGACCGAACACAACAACATCGGCGTTCAGCTCATGTCCCTTTCTTTTTAATTCGCTTAACGTTATTTTCACATTATACGAATGACCGTGAGTTATAAATATCTTCACTCCGTCAATTATTTCTATTTTATCATTTACTTCGTTCGACAAAAAATCGCAGTTGCCCCTTACGTTATACACGGGAATATCGGGAAAAACCGACTTTAAATCGTCTGCGTCGCGCACATAATCGCCTGCATGAATTATTGCGCCGGCTTTTTCTGCACCGCCGATTATACTCATACAGCCGTCTGTACTGCCGTGGGTATCCGAAAATACGAATATTTTTTTCATATCAGTTCTCCTTTATCAATCCAATGCTTTTAAAATCAACCCTATGCGTAGGAGCCAAATCATTATCGTATCCCATAACCACGTCCGTTCGGCGCATCCAGTCAAATTCATCACGCCAGAATTTTCCGAATGAATCCACCTGCGTAAAATCACCATTTTCGGCGTCAACAAACAAGTCGTATTTCTTGTAGCAAATCTGATTGTTATAATACATCCATTCGGGTCTCGCATCATTTTTATATACGTCATAAAGATACGGATATTTCTCTCTGTACACCTCCGACGTTATATCCACTCCGTGCATATCGTCTTTGTCCGTTGTATGTACTCTTACCATTGCCAGCGGGTCACGGTGCATTCGTATATACGCATTGCTCTTATTATCAGGCATAACGCCGGGCACACAGTCTATTATAAAGTTATCGTGGAATGACAGCAGTCCGCCGCACGTATGATGTACCACGCAAAAGCCGCCGCCCTGAATATTATAAAAGAAATTGTCATACACTGCGTTAAATATATCCCAGTCGTCAAAGTATATCGCACACACGCCCAAATCCGTGGGATGTACATTTTTCAGATTATATATATAATTATTTCTGAATATGTTTCCGACCTCGCTCATATCACGTCCCATGTAAATCGCACCGCTGTCCGATACGCTTTTTAAAACGTCATGTATTTTATTATACTCGATAATATGGTCGTTTCCGTGCAGATATATTCCCATTCCGGGCATATCATATATTTCGCAGTGAGAAACACTATTTCCCACTCCCATTATATTCACGCCTGCCTTGTAGGTCTTATCCAGTCTGTTCACTTCATATATTTCACAATTATGTACTCTGTTGTTTCCCGCAGTCAGATTTTTTCTGTTACCGCCCGAAAGAAGTACTCCGCCGGCACCCGTATTATAAATTTTACAGTTTTCGATTAAATGATTAAAACCTGCATTGTTGTCCCATGCGGCAAATTCGTACAGATACTCATGCCACGAACCCATATTTCCCGACATCGGTTTCGGCGGTTCAACCCAATCCGCACGTTCGCCGTGATGTGTATTAAATGCGTTCGGCTGGTCTGTTGCACCCTGTCCCATCTGTACCGCAAGTATTCCGAGATTTCTGAATGTGCAGTTACTTAATGTACACCCGTTTCCGCCCTCAATATATACTGCGCTGTTTCGGCTGTTTTCAAAGGTAATACCGCTCATTTTTATGTTTTCACAATCTTCAATCCAAAGCATGGGTTTACCGAGAACGGATAACTGTATCGTTTCGATTTCCTCATCGCACACAAAATACAGTTTCTGTTCTTTTCTGTCTATATAATACTCGCCCGCCTCGCTCAGTGCCGCAAAGCAATTCAGTATATACCATGACGAATGTCCCGTAACCTTAAATCCGAACAAATGCGGTTCGGCAGTCGTGATTGTTTTATTTTCCTTGTCTATTTTTGCAATTTTAATACAGTCGTCTGCCCACGAGGCGCTCGGAAATCCCGCAAGGTATAAATCAGCTTCATTCGCAAACGAAAGTATTTTTTCATCGCTTACATTGATAACCGCAGGACGGTCATCATATTCATAATGTGCCGGCGCACTGCCCTTGTCTTTTATATCTCCCTCTTTATATGTTACCGCACCGCCTTTGGGATAACACGATACCTTATACGGTTTTCCGTTTATAAACAGCTCATTCGGAGCATTAACATACGAACGTCTGAATCCTCTTGTTCCGTACTCCGCCAAGTCAAGCTTATATTCCGACAAATCAATAACTTTGATATTGTCCTTATATGCTTTCACTTCATCGTTCGGTATAATAATTCCACCGTCAAAATATACTCCGTCCTCCGCCTCGATAACTATATTTTTTTTATTTTTCAGCATTATTGTATCGGAAACAAAATACCGTCCCGATTTAATTTTAATGCAATCTCCGTCTTTTGCTTTTTCCAGCATTTCTTTTATCATCGTTCCGCTCCTTTTTTATTTTTACCTAACTATACCATAAATTAAACTTCATGTCAAGGGCATATGCAGAGCTTTTACGGTCTTTGTCATGTCATATTTTGTCAAAAACTTTTTTGTATTCTGCGCACGTTTCGACAGCTTTTTTCTTTAATAAGTGATAGAATATATTAAGAATATACCATAAATTACCAAAAGGAGAAAAACAATGGCAAAAACAATTATAAATCGAAATACAACGCTTCTGCGTGCGCCCGAAAAAAAGGATATTATCCCGTCAGTACTTTTATTCCTTGCGGGACGTGCGGCGGTAATGGGAGCATTCCCGTTCGGAGCGGCATTCTTCGCCGCCTGCTATGACAAGGGAATTGCGTACATAGGCATAACTGTTATGTATCTGAGCTTACTCTCGGCAGGAGCGGCGAGCGTTACCGTAAAATACACAATGGCGGCGCTGATGTTCTGGCTTTTTATAAATCTGTACCGCAAAGGCGGAAAAATAATCGGTGCAGCGGCGTGCGGCGGCGCTGTCTTTATAAGCGGTATGGCGTCAATGCTCTACAGCTTTTCGGGACCGTACGACATTTTCATTCTATTTATCGAAAGCACTATAAGCAGTGTCATGTATGCGGTATTTCAGACCGCAGGAAACACTGCCGAAAATAAAAGACGTGCCTCATCTCAGGAGGAGCTGATGAGTGTAGCTGCTGCGGCAGGCGTATTCATATTGGGGCTTGGCAAAACCATGCTGCCGTACAATATAAGCGCCGCAAATATCATAACCGTATATGCGGCTCTTGCGGCGGCACTGAACACAACCATAGCGGGAGCGGCTCTGACAGGCTTAATTCTCGGCTTTATCACAGGTGCAAATAATGAAATTCTTATAATGGGCGCATTCGGTTTAAGCTCCGTATTCGGCGCATTTTTAAAGAATTTCGGAAGATTTGGAACGGCTCTCGGCTTTTTGGGCGGAGCGTGCGCCGTTCTGCTTTATTCGGGCGAAACCTCGCCCCTGCCGTACAGTGTTTATGATGTGCTTATCGGTTCGGCACTGTTTGCGCTTACGCCGAATTTTATTCAGCAGAAATTCAGTATGTTTATCGGCGATACAAGCATGGTTGAAGCGATAAACGACAACAAGCGGCTTCGGGGCTATTTGTCGGACAGGCTGACAGCATACGCCAAATCATTCAGGGAGCTTGAAGACGCTTTTCGCTCCGCATCGGGCAGGCGCATGGAATTGACGTCGCCATCAACGGACGACGTTATAAGTGAAATCGTACAGCGTGTATGTCTTGACTGCCCCAAATGCTCAAAATGCCTTGACAAGGATAAGGACAAAACCACGGACGGCATAGCAGAAATGCTTTACACTCTTGAACAAAAAGGAATACTTGAAATTAACATGATGCCGCTGTCATTCAGAGACAGGTGTATGCGTGCCGAACGGCTCGTATATGAAACGGAGCATTGCTATGAGCTTTTCAAACTCGGTATTGCGCAGGACGGCGAACGGCTTGACAACCGTGACGCAGCGGCAATGCAGTATCATGAAACCGCCGAAATCCTTGAAGATTTATCAAAGGAAATTGAAGTGGACTTCTGCACCGATGCGGAGGAAGAGGCGGTTCGTGCATTTGAGCAAATCGGCATAACCGTCTATGAAATAAGCATAACGGAGGGCGAACGTGTCGACGCATATCTGCGTTTGAGCGACAACACGCGCATTACGGAAGCCGAAACTATTTTGTCGGATATAATGTGCGTGAATATGGGCTTTGACAAGGCGGAGGGCGGCGGCTTAAGCTTTGTATCAAGACCCCGTTTCAGCATTGAAATAGGTACAAAACAGATTTCAAAGGAGGATATATGCGGTGACAGCGTGCGTGTGTTCGGAACGGATAAATATAAGCTGTACTGTATCATATGCGACGGTATGGGCGTGGGCGAAAGAGCCGCAGAGGAAAGCGGTGTTACCGCCTCACTGCTGGAGCAGTTCCTGACAGCAGGATTCAGCATAAGAACATCGGTTGAGCTTATTAATTCATCAATGTGCATGAGGGCTGACGAGGACTATTTCACAACGCTCGATTTGCTGTGCATAGACCTGATGAACGGCAGTGCCGAGTTTTACAAGGTCGGAGCGGCGCAGTCGATGATGTACAGAAACGGCAGTGTAGAAACAATTTTTTCGGCGGCGTTTCCGATAGGGACAGCGCCGTTTGCGGAGGTGCTGCCGCAGATAAAGCGCATTGAGGACGGCGATATTCTGCTTATGGCGTCCGACGGAATAACGGAATCGGGAGAGGTAAAAACCGAATGGCTGAAAAACAGTATAAAAGCGCCGTCGCAGTCCATGCAGACAATGGCGGAGGAAATAGCCGCACACGCATTAAAGCGAAACGGCGGCGAAATAGCGGACGATATGAGCGTAATTACAATTAAAATTATTGAAAATTAAAAGGGGCTGAACGCCCCTTTTAATTTTTACAAAATCGTCTCATCTATGCTTTTGGCAAGATATTCGTCTTTAGAACAAATATATCTGTAATATTCACACAGCTTTTTAATGCCGCCCGCATTAAGCTTATGCAGATTCAGCTCTATATCCTTCGGTACGAATATGCTGTACTCCGCATCCGTGAAATTACAAAGATAATCAAGCGGAACATGAAGTGCGCAGGCTATTCTCAGCGCAGTCATTGCGTCGGGAAGTCTTTCGCCTTTTTCATATGCGCTTATTGTCGCATCGCTCAGACCCACCGCCTTACCCAAATCGGTTTGGGTCATTTTTTGCTCAATCCTCCTGTTCTTTAATCTCTCGCTTAAAATCAGACATTCGTCCATTGTTACAAGGCCCCCTTGTGGTAGATAAAAAAATTTATGTAAACCCGTTGAGTTATCTACGATTTTGATGAATAACTCATATTTTCCTCCGTTTTCGGTCACTTTTGATGCCCGAAACCGTGGATAAGTGCGTGGATAAGGTGGATAAATATACTATGCCGCACAATTATGGTAAACATACTTATTCCGTTTTGATTCCCTTTATAACAGCCTCATATAAATCGGCTGTGGAATCAGGCTTGCCGATATGACGCACGCTTTCGTTCATAAGCTCCATGCGCCACTGCTCGTTCATAATCTGATACAGCGCCTCGGAAACGGTGTATTCGTCCTCTTTTACGGCAATCGCAGCGCCGTTATTGACCAGAAACGCCATATTTTTGTCCTCCTGCCCCGGAATCGGATTCATTGCAATAAGCGGCAAGCCTTTCGCAAAAGCCTCCGAGGTTGTCAAGCCTCCCGGCTTTGTCAGAATTACGTCCGAAGCGTCCATCAGTACATCAACATTATTTACAAATCCGTATGAACGCACATCTTTTTTCCATGTCCGTTTATCTACGAAATCTTTTAGCTTTTCATTTGTTCCGCATACGATAATTACCTGAAAATCAGCGTCAAACATATCAATTTCCATGATTGCGTCTTTTATATTTCCGTAGCCCATCGAGCCCATCATCACAAGCAGAGTGGTTTTATCTGCAATTCCCAGCCGTTTTCTCGCCTCAGTCTTAGGTATTTTTGTTGAAAAAGCCTTTTTTACGGGTATGCCGATAGACAGCAGCTTATCGGTCGGAATACCCTTTTTGTTCATCTGGTATGTAAGCAGGCTGTCGGGAATAACGTATTTGTCAAGCTCCGTGCTTTCCCAGAACGGGTGCACCGTAAAATCGGTAACAATCCCGACAAGCGGACAGCTTATGACGTGTTTTCCACGCAGAATAGTCATAACAACTCCCGCAAAGCTGTGCGTTCCGATAATCACGTCAGGCTCAAAATTTTCAACAAAGCCGATTAGCCGTTTCGTAATCAGATTTGAAACCATAGACGTAACCGATATTTTATCATACGGCTCATCTCCACGGCTTAATTTATCGTACACTTTCCCGTAAGCTTTTGAAAGATACTTTGTGGAGAGCAGATACCCGTCATTAATCGTATTTCCGAGGCGCTCGCTTATATATGTGAATATATCAAGCATTTTGCACGAGTGACCCCGTTCTTCAAAATATTCCTGTATTGCCTGTGCTGTAGAATGATGACCGTAGCCCGCTTTTACAGACATTAATAATACTTTCATATATACCCCCTATATGCCAAACAGTCTTTTTCCGTTTTCGTAAGTGGCTTTTGCAATCTCATCATAATCCGTACCCCTAAGCTGTGCAATAAGCTCCGCAACAAGGTGCATATATCTTGAATCGTTTCTCCTGCCTCTCTGCGGCTCGGGAGCAAGATACGGCGAGTCTGTTTCCGTAACGATTCTGTCGAGCGGAACATATTTTACGACCTCTTTCGGGCGCACGGATTTTTTAAATGTAAGCGAACCGCCGAACGCTATATACATTCCCCAATCGAGAATCTCTCTTGCAGTTTCAACGCTGCCCGCATAGCAGTGAAACACGCCGCCGCAGTCGCGGACATTGCACGCACGCAGAATGTCCATCGTGTCCTTATGTGCGTCCCTGTCATGAATTATAACGGGCAAATGCAGCTCCTTCGCCAGCTCGACCTGTCTTGCGAACCATTCCTTTTGAGTTTCTTTGGGCGAAAAATCATAGAAATAATCAAGTCCGATTTCGCCGATTGCCTTTATCTTTTCATGACGTGAATATTTTTTTATAAGCTCAATATCGTCCTCTGTCATGCCTGCCGTTTCGTGAGGGTGTACGCCGACAGAGCCGTACATAAAAGTATATTTGTCACATAATGCGATTATGTCATCAAATTCGTCCGTTGATGAGCAGGCATTCATAATCAGACCTATCCCGTTATCAGGCATTGACGAAAGAACCTCATCGACATCGTCTTTAAACCGTTCATCGTTATAATGTGCATGAGTATCAAATAACATAGCAATCACTCTCCGTAATAATCATATCCATGGGTATATCGTTTTCGTCCGTTTCAATTTTGCCGACAAGCTGAAAATCGTAGCACACGCCTATTTTCAGACCGTCAAAATCGGACAGAAAGCGGTCATAATAGCCTTTGCCAAAGCCTATTCTTCCGCCGTTTCGGTCAAAGCCTATTCCGGGGACGATTACGACCTCAACCGCTTTTTTATCTACCTGTTGATTTTTCAGCGGTTCTCTTATGCCGTATGCACCGTGCGTAACGGAGCTTAAATCGGTCAGTCTGAACGGCGTTATCGAAAAATCAGCTTCGTTTGTTACGGGAGCCGCCGTAATCGTACCGTTATTGAGCAGTGTGCGGATTGTACCGTCCACGCATACCTCTTTAAATGCCGACAAATACACCATAACACAGCGCTTGCCCGAAAGCACGTCCTTGAGCCTTTTATTTATTTTTTCCGCCGACGCCGCCATTTCCTCGGCGGATAGGCTGCGCCGCATTGCTTTTAGTTTTTTTCGTAAATCGTCTTTCATTTTTGCTTTTTCTGCTATACCAAATAATCAGCAGAAAAACAGGCAAACTGGGCTGCATGGGCGAGCAGCGGACTTTGTCCGCGACCGGCCAGTTGTCGCTTGAAATCAATCCGCCGACGTATACAGATACTCGGGCTGCATGGGCGAGCAACAGACGAAGTCTGTGACCAGCCTCGTAGGGTTGATTTCGAGATGAGATGTGCCGCCTGCTTTTTCCGCTATATCCCTACAATTTCTATACTGTTTGAATGAACTATACCGTATACCCTTGTATTAATCAAAACCAAATCAAGAATATCCATCGTTGCGGTATATTCGTTTATTCTGTCGCTGCCCATACGGCGCAGAATAACGTCTCTGCTGTCGTTATACAAAATTAAATCGCCTTTCACCGCTGTGCAGTCGGCGAAATTATCCGCAAGCATTTCGGATTTCAGAACGCCTTTTTTCCCGTACAGGTGAAAAACAGGTATGCCTGCACTGTCAAAATGCACAAGCCTGTTACCCTCAGAATCAAAGGCGTAACGGCTTATATCAACTCTGTCAAAGCGCTTATCCGTCAAAACCTTACCCATAGAGGTAACGCTGACAAGACTGTTGTCGCCGAAGCCCGTAACGGTATCGCCCGCATAATCTATATTAAAAATTATCGTATCGTCAAACACAGCCTCTTCGCTGTTCACCTTTGAGGTTATGTCAAAAACCTTTATAACCGAATACACCTTTTTATCGGTATTGAGAAGTGCCGCCGCAACACGTCTTGACGCAGATGAAATATCTGCGCTTATAACGTCGTTTTTGCCCGACGACCATGAAAATACTTCTTTTCCGTCTCTGTTGTAAACGACAATTGCGCCCTTGTAGTTTTCCCTGTCGCACACAAGAACAACATCGCCGTTTGCGGAAACTCTCATGTTTTTGATTTTATCGGAGGTACTGCACTCAAAAACCAAATCCTCTCCGCTGTACATACAAAGTTTTGTACCGCCCTGCGCCGCAAGCGCCGCATACTGTCCGTCAACCGACAGTATGGGGTCGGCAACTGATGTGTCCTTTTCCCATTTTACATTGCCTGCGCTGTCTATAAAGCTTAAATAATTTGATTTTGCACATATCAAGCCGCCCTGATACGACTCAAATGAGCCTGACGCAGCCCCCTCAAACGGCACAACTTTGACATTTTTGCTTGTATTTCCTATGCTTTTTACTTTCAGCGCACGTTCTTCGTCAACGTATTCCTGAACGTTTGAGTTTTTTTCCGTTGCGCCTATATCTATCGCAGGTTCGTTGTAAAACAGCTTATCAAAATTATTTTTAAAATTTTTCCTGTATGTGTCGCCCACGCTTGTGAACGCAACCAAAAGTACAATAACGATAACCGCAAGAACAGCGGCGGCAATCATGACCGCTCTGAATTTTTCTTTTCGTCTTTCCTGTTTTTCTTCCTCCTGTCTGCGCCGATATTCCTCCTCGAATTTATCGCCGTCAAATTCATCTTCATCTTCGGTTTCCCCGTCATAAACATCATCTTCGGGCAAAGAAACGTCCTCGGGAGTGAACATCTCAAAATTATCGTTATCATCTTTCACCGTAATACACCTCCTTCAAAAACAGCCCCTGCGGCGGTGCGGTTATACCTGCACGCTTTCTGTCCTTTGAGGCTATAATCTCGCCCGCAAGTCTGTAATCTATTTTTCCGTTGCCCATCATGACAAGCGTTCCGGCAATAATTCTTACCATATTGTAAAGAAATCCGTTTCCTGTCACTTCAATGGTAATCATGCCATTTTCTTTATTTATTTTTATATCGTAAATCGTGCGCACGGTCGTGCTGACCGTAAAGCCCGACGCCGCAAAGCCGATAAAATCATGCTCGCCCAAAAACGCCTGTGCCGCCGCACGCATTTTTTCAATGTCCGTATTATATTTATAATGCCACGAATAATTGCGTTCAAATACATTTTTATCGGGCGTATTTAAAATTCTGTACATATATGTTTTTGCCGACGCCGAATATGACGAGTGAAAATCCCCGCCGACCGCCTCGGATTTTTTACAGCGAATATCATCGGGCAGTCTTGAATTTAAAGCGTCCTTGAATTTACACGGTGGAATCGCTGACGAGGTTTTAAAGTTGCACACGTAATTCAGCGCATGAACGCCCGAATCGGTACGTCCGCAGCCAATCACGTTTACGTCCTCACCGGTAATTTTTTTTACGGCTTTTTTTATGCTTTCCTGAACCGTAATGCCGTTTTTCTGAATCTGCCATCCGTGATATGCGGAGCCGTCGTATTCGATTGTAAGCTTTATATTCATATTAATTCCACTCCAATCAGCACAGCCGTTACCGCTCCGAATATTATTGCCGCATATAAATCAATTTTCCTCGGTTTTTTATTTCTCATTCGTGTTCGCTTATTTGAACCGTAGCAGCGTGCGTCCATCGCCTCCGCCAAAGCGTCCGAATGTCTGAACGCTCCCGCAAGCAGAGGAATAATCAGCGGCAGCGCCGCTTTTGCTTTTTTCACAACCGAACCGCCGCCGAAATCCGCGCATCTTGATTTCTGTGCGTCAGAAATGCGCTGTGCCTCCAGTCCCAAAGTCGGAACAAAACGCAGCGTCAGTCCCATCATAACCGCTATATCCGACACGGGGACACTAAATTTTGATAATGGGGACAGTAAATCCTCGACTGCGTCGGTCATATCGAGAGGACGTGTCGTAAGAGTAAGAACCGCCGCCGACCACACAAGAATCACAAGCCGCACGGCACAAAGTGCGCCGATTAAAACGCCCTCTTTTGTAACATTTAAAGCTCCAAATCCGAAAATTCTTTCGCCTTCGGTAAAAACCGCATTGAATATAAAAGTAAAAAAAGCCAAAAATATAATATATTTTGTGCTTTTTAATACAAGGCTTAATTCTAATCCCGCAAGACGGATAACCGCCAATGTCATCACTATCGCAATCAGCATGGGAGCAGGTTTATCCGCTGCGAAAACCGCCGCCGCAAAAATAACCGTCATAATCAGCTTTGTTACCGCACTCAGACGGTGAATCGGCGAGCTTGCCTCAATATATTGTCCGATAAGAATATTTTCAAACATTGTGTTAAACGCCGCTTTAAATCAAAGTCTTACGCTCTCTCCGTTTTCTCTCAGATATTTTTTCAAATCGCATATTTCTATCTCCTTAAAGTGAAACAGACTTGCCGCCAAAACCGCATCAGCTTTCCCTATCCGAAATGCGTCAAGGAAATGCTCCATGCTTCCCGCACCGCCCGAGGCAATAACGGGAATATCCGCATTTTCGCTTACCGATTTTGTAAGCTCCAAATCATAGCCCGACTTTGTACCGTCGCAGTCCATGCTTGTCAGCAGAATCTCGCCTGCGCCCAAGCGCTCCGCTTTTTCCGCCCATTCGAGCGCATCAATACCCGTATTGACACGTCCGCCGTTCAAATACACGTCCCAGCCCGAATTATCCGCTCTGCGCTTTGCGTCAATTGCGCACACAACGCATTGACTGCCGAAAATCTCCGCCGCCTCGCTTATCAGCTCGGGGCGTTTTATCGCCGCACTGTTGACGGCAACCTTATCCGCTCCGGCATTTAAAATTTTGCGAAAATCCTCAGCGGTTCTTATACCGCCGCCGACCGTAAACGGAATAAACACATTCTCCGCAACGCGCCGCACCATATCCGTAACCGTTTCGCGAGCGTCCGACGACGCCGTTATATCAAGAAAAACAAGCTCGTCCGCCCCTGCCTTATCATATGCCTTTGCACATTCGACAGGGTCGCCCGCATCTATTAAATTTACAAAATTTACGCCCTTTACAACCCGTCCGTCCTTAACGTCAAGACAGGGAATTATTCTTTTTGCATACATGACCAAGCTCCCTATACCGACATAAATTTTTTTAATATTTCCATACCTGCGCCGCCGCTCTTTTCGGGGTGAAACTGAACTGCAAATACGTTGTCACACTCAACCGCAACCGCAAGCCTTTTTCCGTAATCCGTATATGCCGAAATTATTTCGGGTTCGGGAGTTGTAAGATAATACGAATGGACAAAATAAACATAATCCTCAGATAAAATTCTGCTTTCCTTTGCAAGCTCTATGCTATTCCAGCCCATATGCGGAATTTTCAGACCGCAGTCGGGAATTTTTACGCATTTTCCCTTGAAAATACCCAAGCCGTCAACATTCGGCGATTCCTCGCTGCCCTCAAACATAAGCTGCAAACCCAGACAAATCCCCAAAATCGGAGTGCCGTTTTTCACCGCCTGCTTTATAACGGGAACAAGTCCCGAAACTGTCAGCGCCTGCATCGCACTGCCGAACGCTCCCACGCCCGGCAGAATAATTCTGTCCGCATTTAAAATCCGCTCCGCATCGCCCGTTATAACGGACTGCGCACCGATAAAATCAAGCGCATTTTTCACGCTGAAAATGTTTCCCGCACCGTAGTCGATTATTGCAATCATTATCAAATCACGCCCTTTGTAGAC
>CAKSGG010000047.1 GCA_934454215.1 uncultured Clostridia bacterium | reverse complement strand
AACATAAGTCCGGATGAAATATCAAAAAAGCTAAACTGTTCACCGCAATATGTCTATAACCAGAGGTATAAGGCATTAAAGGCTTTGAGAAATGAGCTGGATAAGGACGGTGAGCAGTCATGACCAATATCGAATTTAGAAACATACTGACGGCAGCAGTTGCCGGAGAACATTATGCGCTTGAAATAATACTGGAACAGTATTCTCCGCTTATCGACCGATATTCTGTCATTGACGGAAAGCTTGATGAGGATTTGAGACAGTATATTTTAATGCATATAGCTTTGAACATCAGTAAGTTCTCTATTTAACGCAGAGCAGCTCTCGTAAGAGGGCTGCTCAAACTTTTGAAAAAAATTTCTAATACCGATTAGATTATATAAAAAGCTGTTGTTCTTATAGGTGAAGACATCTCCTGATCTTTGAAAACAGAATATTGTCCGAACCGATACATTCTTCTGTTGATAGCGGCTATCCGTCTGCCCGGCAAGCAGAACCAAGAGTAATAATATACGGGTTGCAACCGTATTTCGCCATGACACAACAGGAGGTATAATGATACTTCTGTAAAACGCAGCTCGGCCACAGTGAAGGCGGAGAGATGAAATTTCTATGGACTCGCAAGCTACGAGCGTCGGGGAAGGAATTTTGTCCACAGGACGGTACACGATACATACTATGAACGGAAGGTGAAAAAATATGTTTAGTTTACTATATACAATTACTTCTTGGTATCAGAACAACGAACACGAAAATAATCTGAACTTATCCTTTACGGAAAAGGATTTAAGCATAGAAAGCAGAAAAATTTTTGATAAAATAGCAATACATATCTTGTATTATACAATTGACAATTCCATAATAATTGAAGCACTTCTAAAGCTATCGAAAATAGAGCGTATAATTATCATCTTAAATGTTTTAAATGATATCACGCTATTAGAGATAGCTTTTTTATTGGATACAAATATGAATAGCTTATATGTGCAAAAGAACAGTGCATTGAAAAAACTCAGGAAAGAATTTAGCCATTATTTTCACTATGGCATATTGAAGTATGAGGAGGTAAAATAAATGACGCAAAAAAGCACCCAAATCATTGACAAAAACGAAGATTTAGTGTATACTATAAAAGAGGTAGCAGGACTACTTAAAGTTAATAAGAATTATGTCTACGCCTTGATTAATAAAGGTTTGCTGCGTTCAATCAAATTAGGATGCAGAAAAGTAACCAGACAGGCTTTGATAGAATTCTTAGAAAAAAACGACGGATTGAACTTCGATGAGATATTAGCCACAAAGCCAGTAAAATAAGGCACTTATAACACCTTTGTGGGAAATGAAAATCACGTGGGAAATCCGTGGGAAATTATAAAATCCACAGTGAGAAAAACTGCCGAAACGCAGTATCTACGGGCACTTTTAAAATGCGGTTTCAAGACGAAGCGCGCCACGGCAAAGGCTTTGAGGGTATGCTCAAGAGATATTTCGGATAAATTTGAAGGTGATATATCGTGGAAAACTACACTATTTGTAATTGCAAACAGGTTACCTATGCAGATGTTGAAAATGCACTTCATAGCGAAACGAAATTTGAGAATGTAGAAAAAGCTTTTGAAGATGTTCAAAAAATAACACATTGTTCTACAGGCTGCGGCGGTTGCCATGATAAAATTTTGGATACAATTTCTCAGATTATGAGTAAATAAAAGAAGAACAAACGTGAAATTTTCTTTCACATCAGCCTTTGGCGGAAATTGAATTGCTTGTGTGAAAATTTTCTCACTATGCCTGAAAAAAACACACGGGCGTAATAATCTCTTACCATTTTTTATCGATAAGAGATTGATTATTATTTATGCCGATACAATGCGGCGGAACGGAGATTACTATGAAAAAATTTGTATGTCCCTGCGGATATGTATATGATCCCGAAATCGGCGATCCGGATAACGGGATAGCACCGGGTACTGCATGGGAAGATGTTCCCGAAGATTGGCTTTGTCCGATCTGCGGTTTGGGTAAGGATGCATTTGAAGAAGAATAATTAATATGCTTCCGGATAGGAGCCTGCGAACAAGCAGGCTCTTGTTTTTTTTAAGCGCTATGTTCCTAAGCATCGCCCGGAGTGATATAATAAAATAGAGTCGAAAAACACCCAAAAATATGATATAATAAAGACACAATAAATTAAGGAGATGAGATTATGCCGCAAATAATACCCATTCGTGATCTGAAAAACACAAGTCAAATATCTGAAATATGTCATTCCTCAAACGCGCCTGTTTTTGTAACCAAAAACAGTTACGGGGATATGGTTATAATGAGTATGGAAGCTTATGAGAAAACGATTTATATGAGTTCTGTTTACGATAAGCTTGCAAAAGCTGAAAAATCGGTTGCAAACGGCAATGTTACCGATGCTATTAAATCCATAAAAAGTATAAGAGAAAAATATGACCTATAAGCTGTTAATTACTCATGATGCGAATAATGATATTGATGAAATTATATTATAGAGCCTGTTTTTTATAGGTTAGACGATAAAACAAATACGGTTTATATTATGCGTGTTATTTATCATTCGTTCGTGTACCGGCGGATAATATCCGCCTCTACGGATTTTTCAAAATTCGAAAAAAAATTAATTTACTCAAAAACCGTGAAAAAATCATAAAAACCACTTGACAAACAATAAATTTTGTGATATAATAGTATAGCTGATTAAGTTTTGGCCCGGTAGTTCAGTTGGTTAGAACGCCAGCCTGTCACGCTGGAGGTCGTGAGTTCGAGCCTCATCCGGGTCGCCATAGCAATATTATCCGAACTATTTATGTTCGCGGTAATAGTAAATTTCCGAAACGGTTAATTCTGTTTCGGTTTTTTATTTGTGAATAGAGGGGCAGTTACGCCCCTCTCAATCACTTTTCGTTTTCCGATTTGAATTTTTTTGAGTTAGCTTTTATAAAGTCGCTTTTAGCCTTTGACTTTGCATCGGAAATAGTATCTTTTATAATCGCTGCTTTCGTTTCACTGTCGGCGCGATTGAATTTATTACTATTCACTGCACTTTCTTTATGCTCTTTGACTGTTTCCAAAACTCTGCGAGTGTATTGTGTATATTCCTGAGGTGTCATTGTGTAATAGAATTTTTCTTTATTCTTTGTATATTCTATTGTTGAGCTGGGAAGCTTTGTCATTAGCCAATCATCAGAATTAATGCCGGAGAACTCCTTAATCAGTTTGGTATCAACAGAATTGTTTTGCATATTCCAACCCTTTACAACTGTTAAGATGCCATTACGTGCATTAGCCTGCGCTTTACCGGGAAGATTTTTAACTGCCTTATTCGCTTCTGTAATGTAATCTGCCAATTGTGCGTAACGCTCATAATTAACAGCGTCTTTTGAACTCCCCGAATTGAGATATTTTGTATATGCCTTATCTCTGCGTTCGTATGCAATATTAAGCTTATCAGTTGAATAATTGCTGTTTGCGACAAATTTATTTTTTAAGCCCAATGTCGCATCTATATTTGCCGGCTCTATGGTAATAGCACTGTTTAACTGACCAAGTATTCCGCCGTAGCTTGATAAAATGTGGTCTATCTGAAGCGGAGATACGTTCAGCATTTTGCCTAAACCTACAGCGGCGGCTGATGTTTTGCCCGTATACTGCTCTTTCTTTGGCACTTTATCTAATCCGTTAAAGTTTTTATATGCTGAAGATACAATAGGCGTTCCTTTAAAATCTTCATTAAAGGCAATATCAGCAAAAGGTCCGGCTACTGTGTTACCAAGCACATCATGTATTATGCTTTTCGGTGATGAATAGTCGTTTGGAATAAATGACGGTAAGAGCTGCTGCGCAACATATCCGCCAAAATCATAAAATGTATCTTTGTCGCCGAAGCCCTTATCTATGCACCGCTCCATCATACTATCAATCAGTGATAATTCCCTTGCTTTCGGAATACGAATAAAATTACCTCCGCCTATTGAAAAATTATAATAATTATTCTTCATATAGCTTGAAAGATTTTCGTAATCATCAGCTTCATCATCTGTTTTTCTGTTCCAAAAAGCTTGCAGTGCTGTCATGATAAAAGCGCTTATGATATATTTCCATATCCGGCGTGAGCGCTCTTTACTGCTTACGTCTGTAAATGACCTAACCATTTTATCCAAGCCCTGTACCGAAGCGTTGGAGTACAGGAATGCTGCGTTCATCTTTCTGCCTTTTGTACCCATGCGCTTAAAATTGGTTGTAATATCATCTGCTGCATATATAGCTTTCTGACGGTCTTTGATATTGCGTTTAAATTCGGCAAATCTCGGAATTTGCTCAACCGTATCATTGACAGTAGCAATCATTTCTGTAACTGATTTTATATTACTGCCGATACGTTCTACTGCGTTTTTATCAACATTGTTTATTACTCTCAGTTGCTTTTTTATGCTATCCATTTCAGCCGTAAGCTTGCTTGAATGTCCGCCGCCCAAAGCTTTATATTTTTTATAATCATCAGTGTTTTTGATTATATCTTTCAGCGCCGCAAAATAATCAGCAGTATACTTAAACGGATTGTTGACAGTATCACTGTTTTTGTATGCCGTTTGGAAGTCCCTTAAAGCGTTTGTAAATATAAAAATCGGATTGTTTTGAGTTATGAGTAGCTTCATAGGGAGCATGAGTTTAGACGAAATCTGTAATATTCCGCTCAACTGCTGCGGGTTCATTTCAGTGAGTGCGGTGTACAACATATCGTCATGTATCTGATAATACTGCGCTTCTCCGTTGTTCATAACCGTTACAATATGTTTGCCTTGCACCGTTATCGGAGTGTATCCGGTAATGGTGTCACCGAATATTCCGTCAATAATATCTGTTATATTATCGAGTTCATTTTCGTTCATTTCATAACTTAGCGCTTCTTGCAGCTTTTCTTTGTAATTTGTAATATCAACCGTGTGCGGCATTACGTCCGGTGGTACACGTTCCATCAGCGAGCCAAACCCCTCAATACTATCAGCATATCGAGCTAAAGCACGTGCTGTTCTGTGACGCATTGCAGATTTTACAATCTTCTCTGTATTGCTTACGATGCTTTCTATAGGAGAAATAATGCTTTGACCACTGCCTTTTGCATGCATTATAGGGCTTCTTTGATTTGCAAATGCCGCCTTTGCTTTTCTGCCGTGTATATCTTTTCCTCCGTCTTTCAGCCTATAAAAAGGTACATAGTGTGGATATAGCTCATACAGATAATCCACCATTTTGCCACTCATAAGACCACTTGTAACAGCAAAATTTGTTAATACATCTCTTTGATAGGAGTAAATCTTTTCAGCGTATTCCGAATATTCCGGGTGTTTCTTCTCCATAGTGGCGGTCATTTCTAAAACGCTTTCAGCGTTGTTAAGCCTTTCGTCATCAGCGAATACACGTTTAATTTTCACATCCTTGTTTTCGGGCGCAATCCATTCGATTGCGTGTTTTAATACAAGATAATTATTAAATTCGTCTAAATCATCAATGCCCTTTAGTCTGTCATATAAAGACTCTCCGATGTTTATATTGCCGTCAATATCGGTCATTGCGTCACTTATTACATAAGCAGCTACAGAAGCGGCGTTGCGTGAATTTGTCGCTAATATATATGCATCTTCGCTGCTGCGAATTTTTTTGTCGCTCATGCCTTTCGCTTCACTTGTTGCTTTTTTTATTGCAATGTAGTTGTCAACGTAATCAGACATGAATTTTTCGCGCATTTCATAATTTAACACATTTTTAATTTGCTGCTTTTTGGTCTGCTTTGAAGATGATACCGCTTTGCTCAATCTATCTTCCATTGGCAGTGACATATACGCCTGCGTCAATTTTGCAACACTCTTTACATCATCAAGCATATTTATACTTTCGAGCGTGCTTACAAAATCTTTGTAAAAATCAGGAGCCAGTTTTTTTACATTGCTTTCATCTTTACAAAATAGTCTTGCAAATTCAGCAACAGCTTCGCCCGGACGCTTGTTTTCAGGGTATTGATTTAAAAACTCCTCGTTTGCAATGTTCATTGCTTGACCTATATATTCACTGCTTGATAAATTGGTTCTCTTATCAATATAATGACCCAACTCATGAATAGCTGTCGGCAAGTCGTTTGCTACTTTCAGACGTATTGTTTCCGGCATACGCTTGAAAACGCCTCGTGCCTCACGATAATTGACATTTCCCGTGCTTATCGGAATATCAAATAATTTTTCTATGCTGTTTATAATTTCGGGAAGTGATTTAACGGCGTCCTTTTTATCTTTCGGATTGTTTTCGTTTTCCGACAAACTGCTTTCATTTTCCTGCACGTTGTTTTTATTACGTGATACCCATCTGCCGACATCTCCCGAATTTGATGTATTCAAATCATAATCATTATCACTTCGCACCTCTTTTACAAATCTGTTTTCCATTAAACTGCCAATTATTTTTTCAGTATTTGTATTAACCGGAATAAAATATCTTGTTCGATAGCCGATACGCTCGGTAAATACACCCTTCTTTTCAAGCCCTTCCGTAAAATAATTCGGACCGGTTAATTCTATTCTTTGCTCACCTGAAACTCTGCGCTGCATGAGCTTCCAGTCATTATCAAGAACAATTGTATTTCCGGATTTAATGTTTGATATAATATCACTTACACTTATCTTCGGCTTTGTTCTTTCAGCTCCGAGCCTTAAAAGTGTGCCGTCAATATCGTTTTCGGGAATTATTCTTCCTACAAGCATTTCTCCGTCATCTGTAAGCACTCTGTAAACTCTTACGCCCTGCGATGGAAGCTTATCCCATACAGACAACAAGTTGCCTTTCAATAGATGTAGCTTTTCCTCACGAAATTCCGGAAGCTCCGCGACTTCTTTGTTCCAAGCCGCCTTTGCTTCTTCGGTTGATATTTTATCCCACCCGGTGCGCAAACGCTGTTCGGGTATGTATTGTTTTTTATCAGCTCCCACAAGCCTAAAATTATCGCTTACAATGCCGCTTGCGTCCGTTCTTGAACCACTTTTCCAAACAGCTCTGACAGCACCGGTGTTTTTGTTCTTGAAAAACCCTTGAAAGCCCGGCAGGTGAGTGTCTAAATCTGAAAATTTTGTAGGCTTTATCTTGTGTTTCGCGGTAAGACTGTAATATGTTGTAGTAGCCTTTGTTTTCTTATCTTCTTTTACAACCTTGCTTTCGTTCACAATTACATGGTCTGCTTTATAATTTTCAAGACCTCTGTCAAGTGTGCCGTTTGCAATTGCCGCTTCGGTTGCTTCCTGAAGCTTATTAAAATATCCGTTAAATACATCGTTCTGAACTCTTACTTCAAGCACAAGTATTCTGTTCAGGAATTTAACAACGTCCCTAAGCTCGTTTGCGCCAGCGCGTATTCTTCCGTATTCGTCAAGGATTTTATCTTTCAAGCCGAGCTTTTTAAGTATAAGCTCTCCGTCCGGAATACCCGGAACCTTTCCCGAAACCAAATCATGAAAATAATTTGCAAGCGTATCAGCCGATACACCATTTTCGAGGTTATCACTGTCGCTGAAAAAGCCCTGACTTCCCGCACTCCTTTGCCCTTTTGTAATAGCTCCGAGCTGTGCAAGTCTTTTGGCGATTGTCGACATAAATCTTGCCTGCCCTTTTAGGTCTGTAGAAACAAGCTTGAATATTGGCGCAACAGCTTGATTGCTTCTGTGTGAACGTCCGAAACCCTGAACAGCAATATCAGCCTGCCAGCCCGGTTCGAACAAATAATGTACTCTCTGCTGCTGATTTTTTGCCGATTTGTCAGCGTGATAGCTTTTGCCTGTTCCTCCGGCTTTCGAGAATATTATAATTCGCTTTTGACCGTTTTGGAATGCTTCAACATCTGCAAGGGCTTTTGTTTTTGAAAGAGGCTCTACTATATGCTTTCCGTCCTTTGTTATAACTCTTTTGCTTCTGCCTGTATTTTCTGCGACCATATCAGACCCAAAATGACTTATAATCATATCAATAGGGGAATCGGGTACTTTTATGCTTCCGAGCTTGTCGAGCAGCTGCTCACGCATTTTAACAGCTTCACGATTTATAACCGGAGCACCCTGACTGTCATATACAGGCTTGCTCTTGATATTACCGTTATCATCTCTGTAATTTTCATACTGCTGTACCGGAAAGCTTTTTTCTATGTAGTCCATGAGCATTTGGCGCGGAGTGAGGTCAAAGTCTTCAAGGTCAAGACCGTTTTCCTGTATGCGCTCAAATTCTCGCTTTTGTGAAGCTTCGTTTGTGCTCGTAAGCTGTATTACACATGATTTACCTTCATCAAGCTGCTTTTGAATATCCTCTATAACGGTAGGAGCCTGCATAGCCGTGATAATCTGATTGAAAAACCTCTGCTGTGAACTCCAAAAAGCTCCTACAGCTCTGCCTTTAGCATTGCCGTCCTTAATCTGATTTGTTTCCTTTAAAGCTTCTTCAAGGTTTTCGAGTACAATTTGCCATGCTCTTGCAACCTCGTCATAAACTTCTATTTGCTGGTCTGTGAGTTTGTGAATAACTTTTGAATATTCAACATCATCATAGCTTATATTTCTTGACAAATATACGCCGTTGCTCTTCATGTCGCTTGCAACAACTTCCATAGCTGCAATGCCGCCCGATTTTATTTTGGAAACAAAGTCCTTGTTGCTTATAAACGGTGTCCCCTCGCCCCATAAGCCGAGCCTGTCAGCATATACAAGATTTTCAACCTCTGTTGCGCCCGTTGCAGACGAATAAATGACCCTTGCTTTCGGAAGCAGCTTCTGAAGCTCAAGCCCTGCTAAAGAATATCCGCTTGCTTGCACTCTGCCTCTGCGCCCTTGTGAAAGACCTGTATTTTTCATGTTATGGGCTTCGTCAAATGCTATAACGCCGTCAAAGTCCTTGCCAAGCCAGTTGACAATTTTTTCGAGGTTTGACCCCTCTTTGTCATAGCCTTTTGAAACGGCGCTGTATGTGGTAAATAATATACCCTCGTCAAAGTCGAGTGATTTTTCAGTTTTTTTACCGCCCTCAAATATGTGCAGTACATTTTTATCACCGAACAAAGCCGTTATATCTCTTTCTGCGTCCTTTGCAAGCTTTGTGTTTTCGCTTATCCAAATTGCTTTTTTACGTCCTTTGTTGAAGTTATCAAGAATAACTCCGGATATTGTTCTGCCTTTTCCTATACCTGTACCATCGCCGAGAAAGAAACCTCTTGTTGAGCCGTCAGGCAATACCTGCTCATGAGCTTGTCCGGCATATGATACAGCTTCAAGCTGAACATCGGATAATATTCCGCCCTCGATTATTTTTTTGTCAAATGTAGGCTTGTAAGTAAGCGGCGGCATAGAAACCGTACTCATAGCAGCACTTTCGCTGACACGTGCCGGATGTGGTTTTGCACCTTTGACAGTAAGCGGCTGTACTTCGTACTGCTCAAATACACTGTCAGTAAGCTGTTTTACCTTACGCTTTCTTGGTTTTCTTCTTTCTGCGACTGTGCTATCATGTTCTGTGCTATCAACGTTATCAGCTCTTTGAGTGTTTTTGTTTTGAGCATTTTCTGAACTGTTTCCGCTTCCGACTTCTCTATTCTGCTCACGTACTGCTTCAGAATTTTCTCGTCCGCTTCCAACATCGCGTCTTCCTCCGGTGTCGGCGTCGGGTAATTCATTATCCAAAATATCTGTTCGAGTACCGACATTCCCAGAAGCTCGTTCGTCAGGTCTATCAGGTCTGCGAACATCATTTTCTCTATCCCCAAACTTTCTGCTCTCAGTCCTGTTATTTTCATTGCTGCCTGTGTCAGATACAATATTCTCGGATTTGTTTCTATCCCCTGTGCTTCGAGAAGTTTTTTCGCGTGCAGGCTCACTTTTTCTTTGTTCCAACCCGCTATTTCCTCTCTCTGCTGCTGAAGATATGCCAGTGCGTCCTCTCTCTGTCTGAATATGTTGTTCAGGTCTTCCATCTCTTATACCTCCCAATAATTTCTCTACATCTTTTAAATCGCTGTACTTTCCTGTGATTGTTTCATTTTCGGTGCTTCCGTTTTTGTCAATTACCAAAAGCTGAACATCAAAATTTGTGCCGTATTTGTTGTAATTCTTTCCGTCAATGCCTATGTTGGCGACAACATTGTATTTCTGCTTAATATCTTTCCACCACGAGCGAAATGCAGGCGCGTCATCTGACATACCGTGTCCGACTATTGCGGCAAGGCGCCCGTTAGGCTTTAATATTTTTAAAGCTTCCTCAATATGCTTTGCGCCTACTTTTGTGTTCTTTATGTTGCGCTCGCTTGATGATGAAAACGGAGGGTTCATAACGATTACTGTCGGCTCTATTTTACCGCCGAGAATATTGTTAAGCTGCTCTGCGTTTTCGTTATAGAACGCGTCAAATGGCATATTTTTAAGTATTCCCAAACGTCTTGTGTCAAGCTCGTTTACAATAACTTTTGCACCGTCACGCTTTGCGAAAACGGCTATGCCACCAATGCCGGCTGATGGCTCAAGCATTGTATCGTTTGCATTTATGTTTGCCGCATAATTCGCAAGATACGCAATTGACGGCGGTGTTGAAAACTGCTGAAATTTATCCATGCCGTCAGTGCGTTTTGTCTGCGATGGCAAATTGTTCATAAGCTCAAGCATTTTGCTTTCGGATATGTTGTCAAGCGATAAAATATATCTGTTGACAGCAAGCTCTAACGCGTCATATGCATCCTTTGATGTAAACGTATTGTCTGCCATGCTTCCGCCGTATATGTCGGCAGCTGTTTTAAACAATTCGTCAGATGTTATTTTTTTGCCCGAAGCAAGCTTTTCAAGCATTATATCAGATATTTTTGCTGCTTTTTCGTCAGCTTCCGATACAGACTCGGATTTTCGTACTGAATTATCGTTTTCGCCTTTTCTTCCTAATATTCCATCGTGAACATTTTCTGCACTATCCTTTATATCGCCGACTTTGAAATCTTCTTTTACTTTTTCTGATACCATTGTATCACTTTCAGACTCATTTGTCAATCCGGTTTCCGTAATTTCCGGACCTCGTCCTTCAAGTATGTCGTTTACGAGCTTTAGGTCATCGTCCGACATATTCAGAATAGCTTTGTTATTAAAGATGGCATCTGACGAAAAGCCACTTTCAACAACTTCTTTTACTTTTTCAGCATATGTTGTAAGCAGGTTTCTTAAATCCACATCAACACACATATTTACTCTACGAATGGGAACATCTTCGCTGAGTTTGCTGTCATAATATCTTTTTGCTTTCTCTCTGTCAACAGACGCCTTTAGGTCTTTATACGCACTGATTACATTTATAGGACTACCATCCACTACTTGACTTGCAACATCTGTGAGAATTTCCCTGTCAACTCCAAGAGCTTCTATAGCATCATCGAATGTTTCTATATTGCCATTAAACGCATCAGCATTTGAGGTGTCAATTTCAGCAGGTGCATTTTCTTCCGTTTTTTCTGTATTTGTTACGCCTTCTTTATCAGTTTCAGAAATTTTATTATCCGAAACAATCCCTTTTATTGATTTTATATTCTCTCCGTCATCTAATCGTTGCTTATATTTATAGAATAAAGATTTCTGACCTGAGCGCTTTATCAAATCTTCTTCTATTTCATCAACAATATTTTGAGCATCTGAATATTTTTCATTTACAAGCGCTTTCATTAAATCCTCTATACGGTCATAAAACGTATGGTCTCGATTATACCTCTGCCGAGCAAATTTTATTAATAAATCCGCTTGATTATAAAGCATTCTTGATGTTTCTGGCAAAGCATTTATTTTATCATTCTTATATGCTTTATAAAATATCCCGGCGTCTCTTTTTGTAATCTGACCTCGTCTATAAGGTGTGTATTCAATTTCTGATTCCGGTGTGTCTGTAATGCTTGTGCTTTGTTTTTCAGGTATTTCGGCAGTGTTTATAAAATCGTATGTTACGGAAACACCTGTGCTGTAGTCAATGCTAAATCCGCTGTCGCTGTATTTTATTCCTTTAAGGTCCGCAATGCTATTAGAACCGTCAGGCTTTTTAGTGCGCAGTTTTGTGTTGTTAATGCTTTCCAACGTGCGCACTTCAGATTCACCGTTGTTAAATGTAACACGAACCTTATCGCCAATATGCGTTTTTACATAATTGACAAGCCCGGATTTTGTGCTGAAAGGTACTTTGCCGTCCTGAATTTTCGTAACAACAGGCTTATCGGAAGAATTGATGATGTTTTTAATTGAATCAGACAGTTCCTGCGTAATTCCAAAGTAACGGTATCCATCAAGGAATGACTTTATGCTCACCGGCAATTCAGGAAGATTATCATCAAGTGCTTTAATCAGCGACTTGGCTTTACTTTCTGTTTCGACAAGTGAGATAGCAGCGCCTGTCTGGAGATGCATTGTAACATACCGACCATCTTTATTCTTATAAAAACCGTAGTGTCCGTATGTTGTACCGCTCACTGTTTCAGCCCATGGGTTCCCTGTTACACGAAAAAAATCAAATTTTTCTTTTTTATATGATTTTCTGCTAAAATCTTTGTCGGAATTAAGCTCATAAACACCTGTAATCAGAGTTTTGCCGTTTATCAAGGTGTTTTCTTCGGTATCAATGAGCTTTAAACCGTCAGCTCCCTTTGCATGGTCAATTATGCCTGTGTCCGTTGTATCTTTATTAACAACGGTATTTTCGGTGGTTGCAGGTGTGCTTTGTCCCGTTAAATTTGTTGCATTTGGCGTGTCTGATACAGAAATATTAAAACTGCCTCCAAGTGTCTGTGCATATCTTTCAAGGCTGTCAGCAGGGAAGCCCACCACTTGCACTGTCTGACCGTTCACTTTCTTAGGCGTAAGTGTAAGATTAAGCTTGTCTGCAAGCTCTACAGCTTCATCTCCGTAAGCTTCGTAAAAATCGCCTACCTTTGTAAGATTTATATCTTTTACTGTAGGCTCGGTGCTACTTACTGCTTCTGTATCGGGTGCACTTTCAGACACGCTATTTTCACTTTGAATATTTATGCCCGAATAATCATCGTTCAAAATACCGCTTACCTGACTTAAAAATGTATTGTTTGCTGTACCGTTTTCAGTTTTGATTGTGTTTATTAACTCAACAGATTTCTTAAGAATATTCTTAAATTCGTTCGATACAGTTCGGTAATTGGCATTGTTCTGAAGCTCCGGAGCAATATTGTTGTATACAACATCATTTGTGAGTGCATTTGTAAGCTCACTGCTGCCGCCGACTTTTTTAGCCGTAACCGAATTTTTAAGCGCATCAGAATATACAGCCGCATAATTTTCTACAAACTGCGGTGTGATAACAGCAGAATTGTCATTTACAACAGCGTTGTTTGTGTGTTCAATCACTTCTGCTGCTAACGTTGCCGGCTTTGCTTTAACTTTTGAATACATTCTGTTTATAATATTGTTAGATATATTTTTGACAGGCAAATCATTTGTTTCGGGAACGTCTGATTTAACTTTTTCCATAGTTTCAGATTGTGTAAAATAATTAGAGCTTATAGGCATAGAACTATTAGCTTCCCCAAAATTATTATTGCTTTCATATACATATCTATCATCACTAAGATTGTATGCATTTTCTTTCGCCGCATCCATGTATTGAACTCTGCCAAGAATTTTATCAAGCGTGCTTGTTGTCTTTTCGTAATAATCATTTATTTCGGAAAGAGTGGTTTTTTTCCAGTCGGGTGATTTGGGCATATTAATATCTTTTATGCCGTTTTCATTCAATATTTTGCGCATTCTGTCGTTCATTGTGTCAGTAACGCTCTTAATATCACTGGAGTGATTGCGGAGCTGTTTTACATCATAATTTGCAATAGTACCCAAAATGCCGGAAGCTCCCATTACAGCACCACCTACAGCACCGCCCAGAAAGTTTTCAAACGAGCCCTTAACATCAAATATGCCTTCATTGCCGAAAATCTTTCTTTGCTGAAGTTTCCCGTTATCATCAACATATCCGACTTTTGATATTTTGTCACCTAATCGTTCAAATACGAGATTGTATATTTCCTCTACACCCTCACCTACACTTGAAGACAGATAATTTTTTAAAATTGTACCTGCATTTTTTGCTTTTGAAACAGAAACACTGCCGGGTTTAAATCCACTCATTGTATAAAGCATTTTTTCGGGTGCGCCATCAAAGCCCATTTTTTCTGTAACAGCTGATACATATCCTGTAAATAATGCGTTCTTTTTTGCGGTTTCCCTATCATATCCGTTTTTCACAAGCTCATCATATTTATCTTGTGCCGCACCTATACTCATTATGGCAGTGGTCGGATTGTCAAGTGGGTTTAAAAATTTAAGAGCCTTGCCTGCCGTTACGGAATTAGCTTTATCTATTGCCTTATTTGCAATTTTTGATACAGCTCCGTTGCCTGATAGTTTTTTTATTTCCGGAGCAGAAGAAATTACCTTTGAAGCAACGCTCCCGGCTTTTGTTTTGGACGCTGCGTTTACACCTAAATTAACTAATGGATTGTTTTTAACGATACTTGAAGTTTGAGGTATTCCGAAAACACCCGACATTCCATACGCTCCTGCCATTTGCCCGGCACTTCTAAATCCGGCATCTCCTATAAATTGCATGACTTTATTTGTATTTTCATATCTTTTAAGCCAATCGTCTACAGATAACTTTGATAAATAATCATGAGCAGCACCGTATATATTCTCCAAATTAAAAAGGTCGTTTCCTAATGCGTCTGGATTTTCCTCATAATACTTTTGTGCCTTTTGATATTCTTCATTATAGCTTACACCTGAATTATCAAGCTTGTTTGCAATTGTTTTAAACCCACGTGATGCGCTGTTTGCCATATCATACATACCGGCAACAAATTTAGCCGGCAATTGAGATAATCCTAAGCCTTTAACATTCTTTCTTTTTTCATCAAGCAAAGATAATTTTTTTATGCCTGCATACGATAATGCGTTTTGTCTTTCTTCATCTTTATAGTTTGACCGAATAAAATTGTCTAAGCCTTTTGCTATTTCATATGCTTTTTTACCTTTATTGTTATTAATATAATCATCAATGTTTTTAACAGTGTTAAGCGATAGAGTTGCATTTTTAGCATTTGTTATCGGTATACTTAAAATGGGGTTTTCATCACTACCACCAACAATAAAATCACCGTATGCACTTTTGGTTATGTAGGATTTATATTTGTTTATTGCTTCTTTATCTCTTTGACTTGTCGGCGTGTAGCTGTCGAGGGTATTATCCCTGACAGCTTTATATGCGCCGTAACTGATTTCGCCGAAATTTGTACCGTCATTGAGCTTGAGTTCGTATGAACGCTTTTCCGGTGCGACATACCCTCTCGATTTTAAACTCTGCTTTGCCTGTTCTCTCCAGTCAGCCATGATGTATTACCTCCGTTTATTTTGCATAATGTTTGTCTTTTACTGCGTTATTAACTTCATCTTCTGTTATTCCGAATTTATCATATAACAAGTATTCTTTTTGTGGCAGAGTTAGGCTATCGTCTTCAAGCACTTTGATAATTATAAAATCAGCATCAGCATCAGCACGCTTGTAAATATTTTTGCCAATTTGCTGTAATGCTTTGTAATTCTCACCATACTTTTCAGCAACTGCATTATTGAAATATTTAACCCAACTTTCTACTTTACTTTCCGATAACGGAACTTTGTTGTCATTGGTTGATGATTTTGTACCTGCCTCAGAGCTTTTTGAACTATTGTCACCACCTGCGTTGATACCATTTTCGGCAAGTCTTAAAGTGTTTTCTGTGGAGTTATTATTTAAATCAATTTCGTTTTGACCTTTTATTCTTTCCAGTTCTTTGTTGTTTTCAAATTCTTCTCTCTTTAATTGAGCTTGTGTGTCAAGCGACTTGTTATTATAGTCACTATTAACTTTAAGTGCTTCATCAGCCTGACGCGCCTGTACATTAAACTGTCTGACAGTTTCGTTTTCTTGTGCTGAAATCGGATGCTGCAAAAGCCTTGATAACGCAACGCTTGACGGGTCTTGGTTATACATAGCCCATGCCGCTACATATGCCTGACGTGCCGCATTTGTGTCACCGCTCTTTTCAAGAGCTTCTCCCAGTGCAATATAATCAACACCTTTGGTAAGACCGATGTCAAGATATGAATTATTCCATTTAACCGGTGCAAGCCCTGTAACTGCTGATTTTTCTTTTTCTCTGTTGACTTCATTATTAAGCGCAGTTTGTCCTCTATTAAATTCAGCTTGACGCTCAGCGGCTGTCTGTTCTCTTGTTTCGGACGGATAAATCAAAGTATTCAAATATTTTTGGTATCCGTCAACATTATTTACTTTTATCTGCCGAGCTTCTCTTACATCGTTTATTTGCTTTATAATGCCCCTGCGCTCATTGTCGCTTATAGACGGATTGTTTAATTTAGCTTGTAGATTATCCTCTATTGCTTGATAATCTATAGATGGGTCTTTCAAGGTACCGTTATCATTAAGATATGCGTTCTTGTATGACATCGTGCCGCCGGTGTTCATCATATCATCCCAATATCCCATAAGCTGCGCTTTATTATAATTGCGCTGAAATTCGTTTTGCCGTGTGTTTTCGGCTTCTTGCGCGGCTGACATTTGTTGGTTTGTAATGTTCAGAGCGTTTGCAACATCATCATTTATAACATTGCGCATATCGGCAACGTTATTTTTCTTGTAGTCCATGATATTCTGATTTGCAAGACTGTTGTAATATGCTCTCCAACGGTTTGCGTTCGCCTGTGCAAAACTGTCTATATTGCCGCCATTTTCAGAAGCGCCCGATGCAATTGAATTTCTGGAAGCATTATCACCTTTGATGCCGTATATTTCTCTTATAGCGTCTGCCGCCTTTGTTTCAAATGGGTCAGACTTAACATATCCCCACAATTCATTTGAACGATTTGATTTTGTGTTATATGTATCCTGAAGATTTTGTGTTGCATTCTGCATATTCTGTCCGTAAACAGTGTCATTTGACCATGTTTTTCCGCTTTTGTCTACATAATCGGAAAAAGCCTTATTAAGCTTTGATGTGTCATCAAAATATGATTTACCGTCCGAAATAGCAGTAGGGTTACCTATTTTTTGACCGCCAAAGCTTATTTCTCCGGTATCGTTATCAAATTTAATTTGATTATCAATATCGTTTTTTGATAAGCCGTATTTTTCACCTAAACTGTACATATACGGTCTGAATTCTGTATTACCTTTCTTAGCATAATTCTTAACAATCCCTGCGGCTTCGTTATAGTCGGATGCTGCAAGTTTGTTCGCCATGTCATTTCTGCCGTATGAGTTAAGCTGCTGATAATATTTTTTTGCATTGTCGGCAGCACTCTTCATACCTTGCGCATCACCGTTTTGTTTGGATTTGTTGTACATATCTTTATAATTTAAAATTTCATTCAGGCTCTTATTAATATCATATGTTTTCATTTAAAAATTACCTCCTAATATCGTCTTGCACCTACATAATCTGAACGGCTTGAAAGGTTGCTTATCTTAACCTTATCGTTTTTGCTCGGTGCGTGCAGAAATTGATTGTTGCCTATATATATTCCTACATGACCAGGATTTGTTTTGCTTTTTTTATATCCCTCAAAGAAGACAAGGTCACCCGGCTGTAAATTTTCTTTGCTTACTGCCGTACCCTGTTTAAACTGTTCGGCAGCTGTTCTGTTAATGTTTACTCCGTTTTCTTTCATAACGTACTGCGTGAGCCCGGAGCAATCAAAACCTTTAGGCGTTGTACCGCCCCATACATAAGGTGTGCCTAAATATTTAGAAGCGGTATTTACAATCGAATTGTTGCTTGCTTTATTAGAGCTGCTTTGAGTGTATCCGCCGCCAATATCGTTATAAAATGTATTCATTATGCTTCCAACCTGATTTGCCCATGATGAACTGATTGAGCCGTCATTATTGTACGCATAACCTTTTCCGGCAGGGTTATTTCCTGTTCCGGCAGAATATATTGATTTTGCTCCGTATTTATCGTAATATGTGTTTTTAAACTGATTTGCAAATTGCAGCGCTCCGTCAGCCATTTGGTTAAATGTTTTGGCATTGCCGAGAGGGTTAGAGTTTGTCGCTCCATACCCCCATATGTTGTTTTTCTTTTTGGCAATATTGCTTGTCCCATAACCGCTTTCAAGCGCGCCTATACCTAAAATCGCAAGTGCGGAAATACCGGTTTTCTGCTGAGCATTATATATTCCGTCACTGTCGGACGGTGCTATAACACTTGATTTTCCGAAACGCTTTGAAATTATTGTTTTAATCTGATTTGACGATAACTTCGGTAACTCTGTCACCATATCAAGCTTTGACAAATCGGAAGTATCAACCGGTTTTGACTGTATTTCAGAATAATTTTCACCGCTTATTTGTGAGCTTTCGGGCTGCAACCCGGTAGCTTCGGATATGTACTTTTTCGCATTGTTGCTTACATTTGGATTGCTCAGCACGCTTTTATAATCAATCATTTTATTAAACAATGTTCCATCACGGTTTAAAAATGGGTTATATGATAATTTGTTTTCTTGCTGCTGTGGATTTAAAAGTGTGTTGGCTGTATCATTTACGGCGTTTTTCACACTTGCATTTTCTTCTTTTGTTCCAAATAAACCCGATAAAAAATTATTCATGTCAACACTTCCTTTTTAAAATATCATCTTCACCACAACACCGCACACCGCCGTCCCGACCACTGCTAAAACACCGAGAACGATGTTTAATTTTGTGTTGATTACGGCGAAATTTGTTGTGCCGTGACTTAGCTGTTCGTCATGCTTCTGCAAATGTTGCTCGTGTCCGGCGACAATTTCTTTCAGTTCTCGTACAGCTTCACACGGACAATTTTTTTCATCGTTCATGCTTATTCCTCCTTAACTTCGGGAAGACCTGCAATGCTTGTAAGCAAGGAAAGCACTCCCGATAATGCGGAAGCAGAGCATACAGCAACCCAATTTACATCGCCGAGTGCAACGCTTGTTCCGATTGTAGCTATAGCTGTTTGTGCGATAGTCTTTACGGCTCTGACAGCCGCTGCCTTAATCCATGTTTTTGACATAATAATCAATCCTTTCTTAATTCATAAAATCGTTTCAGAACAGCGCATAACTGTTCACGTGTAACATTTTGTTCGGGTCTGAACGTGTTATCTTCGAAACCGTTTACAATCCCGTTATCAGCCGCCCAGTCAATATCTGATTTGCTCCACCTGTTCGGCTCAACGTCCTTAAATTCCATTTGCTTCAACTCCTTAGGTAACATAATCAATCCGTCCCCATATTTGTAATCTCTGCCGACATCACCTAAATCCATGCAGAACGGCTTTATTTTGCGTTTAAATTCATTTTGCGACAACTTACCATACCTGCACATAAACAAGGCAATTTGCCCTGCTACAAAAGGACAAGCGTTAGATGTACCGGTGCCGTCACCCATAAAACCGACATAATCAACATTCAAATTATCTTTATCCCTGCCACTATAAGGCATAATATCTATTTTTGATTTACACCCTCTAAAGGAACAAGCTCCTACATTAATTGCTACATTTTTGTATACACCTTGTACACCCTCTGCACCGTTATTGCCTGTTGCGCAGCACATGATAAAATCGCCGTTTTCGATGTGTCGTTTCAGCATATCATCACGTTCTTTGCAAGCTGTTCCAATAAATGATACAGAGATAATATCGGGTTTAAATTTTGCAAGCATTTCATCAAATGTGTACGTTTTGCCGTCAATTTTCCAGTTATAACTGTATAGCTTTTCAGCCGATGTTGTTTGTGTGACACGCGCGTTGATAACCGTAGCTTCCGGTGCGACACGTTTCAACATATTTGTTGTCATAGCTGAATGACCCGAATTTGCCTCGTGATTAATAATGGTTATTCCTTGACCCTTAAATCCCTTGTCATGATACGACTTTATGCCGCATATTTCAAACGACCATTTCCAAATTTCATCAGTAGTCATATCAGACCTAACCTTTCAAAGTAAACCAAAACTTTTAAAGTGTCCTCAGATACGTTCAAATCGTCCGCACTTGCTCCCTTGAATACACCTTTTTGCATTGCTTTGAACAGTGCAGTATTAGCCCATTCGGGCACGTCCTTACCGTAATGATACACTCTCGGTGCGTTCTTTCTCAGCTCGTCCACCTCTGCCGTCAATTCAGACACGCTATTAACCAACTGATTAAATTTAATTCGTTCCTCAACCGTCATTTCCTCGTCCCCCTTTAAATTCGGTTTTTTCCAGTTTTCCGCAATTTCAAAGTGCGGCGTGTCGGGTGTTTTCCATATGCCGCCCCATGTTATGTTTAGCTTTTTTGCTATTTCTCCGCAGCGTTTAAAAAATGTACTGTCGGAATATTCCTTGCCTTTAACGTCTTGACAAATATCCCACGCTCTACGGCTCTTGTGGCGGCTGTTTTTCGTCCACGTCACAACCTTGCCTGCTCGTGTTCGACCCTGCTCGTACAAATAATTCTGCCGTTCTTGCGACCGATATGTTTCGGTTATACGCACTTTCAATCCGCATTTTTGACATTCGGCAAGAAATAACCTGCACGCTTCCTGTGCTTTGTCAGTCAGTGCCGATATGTCACGACAAGTCTCCGTCACTTTCATTTGAAATCACCTCATAATCATGAACCTCGAAATTCTCCGTAATATTATCTGTTCCGTCTGTATATACAGATGTAATATACTGACTGCTCTCATCATATTCGGGCATATCCGCCTTAACAATCGGTTTAAATCCGACAGCCCTTAGAGTTTCCTCTTTCGGATTTGTGTAAATCCTGCCGCTAAGCACCACAAAACTGCCGTCATATTTTTTAACCTTGTTTTCGTTTATAAATTTGTAAAGCTCCATTTTTTTTTACTCCTCCTTGATATTACTGTAGTATTCCGCCTCAAACGCTGACGGACTGACCTCTGTACCAACGCTTATTATGTTTGTTCCGTCCGATACGGCAATATCGGGCAGATTATCCGCTTTGTATTCAATGCTTTCGCCGGTGCCGAGCGGAGTGTTTAAAAAGATGTTTGTTGTATATGGCTCTTTGTAGGGTTCATATTCGGTTGCTGTTTCGCCAAGCTCTAACATTGGTTTGATAGTACCAGCACATTCCATATTATTGTTTTGACGTTTTATTAGCAGGATAAAACTTTTTGTTTCTCCCATTGTCGTAACGGTAAACGTATTCTCTTCGGCGTTTGAAATTGTTTCGCGTGTAATAGTCAAACTCTTATTAACATCACAAAATACAAATGATATATTCTGAACACCAACTTGATTTTTTGTGATTGTATATGTCTGATTTGGATTACAGGGAATGTGGGCGCAAAATGAAAAAGCTGTGTAAGTAGTCGGTGTTCCGCTTACGGTAATACTTCCGTCACCGTTATCTGTAAACACCATACCATTGACTGCTTTTGTTGTTTCTGCATATGGATAAGGAATTAAATTCTTACCACTGACAGTGACGGGGATTTTATATTTCCCGCTTGCGCTGTCCAAATCACCGACACGCTTGTATGGCTCATATTCCGGCATTGTTTCTTCCGTATAGCTGCCCTTTACAATCTGCATATTATGTATTCTTAAAATTGAGTC
>CAKSGG010000046.1 GCA_934454215.1 uncultured Clostridia bacterium | reverse complement strand
ATTTACTGCCGTTTGACGGTGTTGCGGATTGGGATTATAATGCAGAAAGACTGAAAAAATCGACATTGCCAGAATATTTGAATTTTGAATTGAATATTCAGTCAAAACCCGGCAGACACGAAAATGATTGCTATTCAAAAATGACATATGAGGAATATTTTACCGAAGCGTATAAAAGAGCGTGCAGAGTGGCATATAAATTATATTAAACACGATATAAAAGGAGTGTAAAACGTGGGTATTGTTTCAATTTTTATTCTTGCAGTGGCATTGGCAATGGATGCGTTCGGGGTCAGTGTAACAGATGGAATAATTTTAAAAAAGATAAAGGTTAAGGACGCTGTAAAAATAGGCTTGTTTTTCGGGATATTCCAGTTTTTGATGCCATGTATAGGCAGCTTTTTTGC
Source organism: uncultured Clostridia bacterium (assembly GCA_934454215.1). GTDB lineage: Bacteria > Bacillota > Clostridia > UBA1381 > UBA1381 > Ornithomonoglobus_A. Next base: position 21,848 of record CAKSGG010000046.1, on the reverse strand, counting down.
AGGGCTTGCATTAAAGTATATTGAGTCAGTAGACCATTGGATAGCTTTCGGTTTGCTATTGTTTCTCGGAGTAAGAATGATTATTGAAGCTCTTAAGGAGGAAAAAGAAATACCGCAAAATCCACTTGGGGCAAAAACGCTTACTGTTATGGCTATAGCCACAAGCATAGACGCATTGGCTGCCGGAGTGACAATTGCCGCAGTGGATACGCCCATACTTATCCCGGCAATAATTATCGGAGTAGTGGCTTTTTGTTTCTCGTTTGCAGGATTATATATCGGAAATAAATTCGGCGATATTTTAGGCGAAAAGGCGGAAATTCTCGGCGGTATAATGCTTATCGGAATAGGACTTAAAACACTTCTTGAACATTTATTTTCATAAAAAAGCAAGGCTGTTGCAGTGCAACAGCCTTAATTATTTAGCTTTTGAACCGTGTTTTTATAAATTTTCTTCATAAATACTACCGCAAATATACATGGCAACCCTTCCGAAAGTATGAATGTTGTCCATACCGTCCACATATAATTTGAATCGTTTTTCGCTATAAGCGAGAAAAGAAAAGCGAACGGGAGAACGAAAATCAGTTGGCGCATTATTGATATAAGCAGAGTTTCTTTTCCTGCATTTAACCCCTGAAAAGCTCCTTGCAAAGAAACATTTACTCCTGCAAAAATTAAGCTGACAGATATAATTTGTATGGCGCTTATATACAATTCTTCGGTAGCGCCCGAAAGTCCGAAAATTTCAGCAAACGGAGCGGCGAAAATTTCAAGAACGGCAATTCCGGCAATCATAATAATGCTTGTATAGATAATTCCGTATTTTAGACTGTCTTTTACACGCTGTTTGCTGTACCGACCGTAATTAAAGGCAATAATCGGCGTGAGTGCGTCTCTCATTCCGAATGCGGCAAATAACAGAAATTGCTGCATTTTATAGTAAATACCGTAGGCTGTAACCATATTTTCGTTGATTGAGACAAGAATAATGTTTAATCCGTATGTCATAAAGGACATAAGAGCCTGAGCGATAATGGCAGGCAGACCGATTCGGTATATACTTTTAATAATTCCGATTGACGGGACAAGTGATTTTAATGGTATTTTAATTGCGGTATTAAATTTCAGATGTAAAATCAGGGCAATAACAAATGACGCAATTTGACCTATAATTGTTGCATATGCCGCACCGCTTACACCCATTTCGGGACAGCCGAACAAGCCGTAAATCATAATCGGGTCAAGAACTATGTTAATCAGTGCGCCGACAATTTGTGCGATTGACGAGTAAACCGACAGACCTGTTGATTGGAGCAGTTTTTCAAATATTGCAAAAAATATGTTCCCGAATGAAATCAGACAGCATATACGCAGATATTTAACCGCCATATCATAGATGATAGGATTTTTTGTTTGAGAGGATATGTATGGCTTAACCCCGAATATACCGAAAATCATTGCAAGTATTGTAATTACAGCGGCGAGAAACAGGGCGTTCCCGGCGGCTTTTGATGCTTTTTGAATATCCCCCTGACCAAGACATCTCGATACGAGTGCATTTACGCCCACACCTGTTCCGATTCCTGCGGCAATAATCAAAATCTGTATCGGAAATGCAAGAGTTAGAGCGTTTAATGCCTCTTCACCGTTTAACGCCATATTTGAAACAAAAGCGCTGTCAACGATATTATATACCGCTTGAAGAATCATTGATACAATCATAGGTATGCCTGTTGTCAATATCAGCTTGCCGACAGGCATTTCTGCCATTTTCTTTAATGTTTGTTCCTTATTCATAAAAAATTCTCCGTTCATAAAAAAATCAGTGTGCAGCAACATACAGCCGGATTTACGCCGTATGTGCTACACACTGTGATATTCATTATAACACAATCCCGATATAAAATCAATTATTAAAAACTTAAAAAGATTTTTTTAAATATCCGTTTATTTTTGGGATTTATTCCGAATCCTGAATCGCTCCGTCAAGGCGAAGTTTTATTGATTTTGCATATTCTCTGGGTGACATTCCCGTTGAATTTTTAAATTCACGCGAAAAATGATGTATGCTGTTATATCCGAGTTTGTCCGATATTTCGGTTATATTCATACTTTCACTGCGCAGAATTTGTTTTGCATAATGAATTTTCATGTTTCTGAAATATGTCATAACCCCAACGCCCGTTTCACGCTTAAATGTGCGTTTCAGTTCGCTTTCACTTAATGCAAGTGCGTTGGCTATGTCGCATATATGAGAAATGTTTTGCATATTGTCATTCATAAATTGAATTGCTTTGTACGAAACAGAGCCGACCTCCTGTTCTTCTGTAGCATTTGATAAAACAGCTTTCTTTGTTTTCTTGCTGCGGCGCATATATATTGTCAGGAGCAGCTCTTCAAGATACAGCTTAATTAATTGTTCAGCGGCGGCATTGCCGGACTTATCAAGCTTTTTTGTAAACAGGTCATCAAGCGGAGTTATAAATGCGTCCTTTGCGGCGGTGACAATTTTTGCGATAAGATTTTTTTCCTCTGAGCTTAATTCCGTTATAAGGTCATCAAAAAAAGCCATATCGGGAGAGTTGCATACAAATGTAATTACTGCGGCATTTGGCGCAATAGTGCCGTTTGCCTTAATGTTATGGAACTGCATGGGTTTATGAAATACCGCCATGCCGCTTTGAAGGTTATACCATTCCTCGTCTGCCAGAATAAATGCTTCGCCTTTGTCTATGTAAACTATTTCCCAAAAGTTGTGACGTTCGCCCATGAATAAATAATTCTTTCCGAACTCGAAATAGTGTACCGTTATTATGCCTTCAATGTCGAATACTTTGTCAAGAACCGTAACGGAAAATCCGTCCATAGCCATACCTCCCGAATTTATTATTTATATACATTTTATCACAAATTATAAATAAATACAAGATTTTAGTCCGAATATATAAATTTTTGATACTTCTGTATAAATACAAAAGTAATATTTTGTGGTAGAATTAAGAAAACGAAAGATAAATGTATTTTCATAAGTCCTTTCGCCTGCCTCCGACATCCTTTCCGGGTTATCCACACAAACTTCCGTAAACCCCGGGAGGGCGTGGAGGCAGACGAAAGGACTTATAAGCAGCAGAGTTTTAATGAAAGGGTGATTTATGTGTCGGAGACTGTATTTAAAAATTTAAAAATAGACGGCGTTATAACGGATATTGTTTGCAGTGACGGAGTAATAACGAAAATCGGAAAGACCGAACGCAGCGGAACGGATTTCAACGGAAAAAAAGTATATCCGGGGCTGATTGATATACATACGCACGGTATCGGAGGAATTGATACTATGGACGCACAGCCCGAAAAATTTACAATGCTGTATGCACAAAACGGCACAACATCAATTTTGCCGACGACAATGACGTGTACACACGAGGCGATTAAGACAGTTCTTGATGCACCTGTTCCCGAAAGCGGAGCAAATATTTTGGGCTATCATCTTGAAGGACCTTATATAAACGAAAAACATATAGGCGCACAGAACAGTGAGTGTGTGCGCAAGCCCGATATAGATGAATTTAAAGCTTATGATAATATAAAAATGGTTACTCTTGCACCCGAAATTGAAGGTGCGGAGGAATACATAAAGAAATCGAAAGCGGTTATTTCAATCGGGCATACGGACGCTGATTATGATGAAACCGTAAAAGCGGCGCAGGCAGGCGCAAAATGTCTGACACATACGTTTAATGCAATGCCTCCGCTGCATCACAGAAATCCTGGCGTAGTCGGCGCAGGCTTTGATGAAAATATGTATGCACAGGTCATATGTGACGGAAAACATATTCATGGCTCTGTTATAAGAATTTTATATAAGCTTTTCGGTGCTGAAAGAATGATTCTTATAAGCGATTCCATAAGGGCGACGGGACTGCCCGACGGAGAGTATGAACTGGGTGGTCAAATGATGATTGTCAGGGATAAAACCGCAAGAACGGCAGGCGGCGCACTTGCGGGAAGTACGTCAACACTGCTTGAATGTGTGAGAAAAGCAATAGAATTTGGAATCCCCGAAAAAGACGCATTCCGAATGGCGTCGCAAACTCCTGCCGAACTAATAGGCGTTAATAAAGGAATAATAAAAGAGGGTTACGACTGCGATTTGATAACAGTTAATGAAAATAATGAGCTTTGCAATGTTATAATAGGCGGAAAAGTAATTAAGTAATATATGCCGTATTTAACGGCGGAATGGAGATTATAATGAAAGTAATAGTATGTAAAAATTATGAGGAAATGTCGAAAAAAGCGGCTAATATTATAAAAAAGCAGATAAAGAAAAAGCCCGACAGTATTCTTGGACTTGCAACCGGTTCAACGCCTGTGGGAACATATGAGTGTCTTGTGAAGATGTATAATGACGGCGAGTTGGATTTTGGAAACGTTACTACGTTTAATCTTGACGAATATTATCCGATAAGTCATGATTCAGACCAAAGCTATCATTATTTTATGAACGAGAATTTGTTTAAGTATGTGAATATTGATAAAACAAGAATCCATATTCCCGACGGCGAGACGGAAGACCCGAACACAGAATGTGAGCAATATGAAGAAATGGTAAAAGAAAGCGGCGGAGTGGATATTCAGATTCTCGGAATAGGAAGAAACGGGCATATAGGATTTAATGAGCCTGATTTAAGCCTTAATGCAAAAACGCATTTGACGTCGCTGACGGAAGATACAATTGAAGCAAATTCAAGATTTTTCGATAATGAAGATGAAGTGCCTAAGCACGCACTGACAATGGGAATGTCAACAATACTGAGTTCTAAAAAGATTATTCTTCTTGCAAACGGTTCATCAAAGCATAAGGCAATAAGCGAGCTGCTTACAAGCGATATTACAACCGATAATCCGTCAACCCTTTTAAAGGTTCACCCTGATGTTACTCTTATCTGCGACTATGAGGCATATTCCGATATGAGAATAGGTGTTGACATAGGCGGAATGAGTGTGAAAATCGGCGTTGTTGATGATAATGAAATAATTGACCGTGCTTCTATTGAGATTAATAAGGAAATGACGGCTGATGATATAACAAAGGAAATTGCCGCAGTGTGCAAGGATTTGAAGAAAAAATATCAGATTGCGTCAATCGGTATCGGAACGCCCGGAACAATAAGTGACGGAAAGATTTATGCGGCAAATCTTCCGTTTAAGAATTATCCTCTTGCGGAAAAACTCGAAAAGAAATTAAAAATGCCTGTACGTGTCGAAAATGATGCAAACTGTGCGGCTTTGGGCGAATTTGTTGCGGGAGCGGGAAAGGAATATAACAGCATTGTTCTTGTTACGCTCGGTACGGGAATCGGCTCGGGAATAGTTATTGACGGAAAAATATATTCGGGCAGAGGCGCAGCGGGCGAGGCAGGTCATATTTGCGTCGAAATGGACGGACTGGATTGCCCCTGCGGAAGAAAAGGCTGCTGGGAGCAGTACGCTTCGGCGGCGGCGCTGATAAGGCAGACCAAAGATGCCGCAGCGAAAAACCCCGACAGCATACTTGCCGAAATTGTAAATTCGGAGACTGTAACGGGAAAAACCTTGTTTAAGGCACTTAATAAAAATTGTCCTGTTGCAGAGGCTGTGTTTGATAAATTTGTAGGTTATGTTGCGGCAGGAATTATAAGCCTTGTAAATGTGCTTGATACCGAACAGGTTCTCTTGGCGGGCGGATTGTCAAATGAGGGAGAGCGCATTTTAAAACCGTTGCTTGAAAAAATTGCTCCGATTGACTGTGTGAGCGTTGCACAGCTAAAGAGCGATGCGGGAGTTATAGGCGCAGCGGCATTATAAATATAAAGAACCATTTAATTTTTGTTAAATGGTTCTTTTTTTATAAAAATATACAAAATGTATTTACAAATATGGAAAGTTATGTTATAATATAAATTGCCAAACAAATCTGAATATTTGAAACTTAATTTATAGACGTGTATTTTTATGCAAAAAATGCACAGCTCTATTTTCATGTCTGTAAATTAAGATATTGAGATTTGTTTGGCGACAATTCGGAGTTTTGCGTTTTTTATGCGCTAATCTTCGGATTGGCGCATTTTTAATTATATAAATAAAAATACAAGGAGGAAAAAAACATGGTAAAAGAAAAAGTTCAAGGCTTGCTTGCCGGTATACTTGTAGGTTCATTGCTTACGGGAGGTGCGGTTCTTGCAAAAAATGCAAGCGAATTAATTGAGGTTGGATATTCGGACATAAAGATTTTTATGGATGGCGAAGAGGTTCAGCCTAAGGATGCAAACGGACAGCCGGTTGAGCCGTTTATATATAACGGCACGACATATCTGCCTGTAAGAGCTGTCGGTCAGGCTATCGGAAAAGAAGTAACATGGGACGGAGTGGAAAAGGTTATTTATCTCGGCGCAAAGCCCGGTCAGGTTGAAAACTGGCTTGATGTGTGCGGTCCGTATCAATATGAAGGAGGAACGGAATACAGACTTACGGATAATAAATATTTCACCATGTCGGGTCAGAAATATACCAACGGATTTGTGTTTGAAAAAATAACAATAGGTGATGACTGTAGGTGGGCATTGTTTAATCTTAACGGTAAATACAAGCAGCTCACATTTACAGTAGGACACATCGATGATACTCCTGCCGCAAACGCAAAGTTGAATGTTTATCTTGACGGAATTATTGCGTATACAAAGGAATTAAAATATGACGATGTTGCTCAGAAAATAACAATACCGCTTAACAATGCCTTGCAAATGAAAATTACCGTAGGTAATGGTCCGTCGAATAATATGCATTATGATCCTTCATATGGTTTCTCAGAGGGTAAATTTGAATAAAGAGGAAGATTAGTATGAGAAATTTAAGTAAAATTGCAATAGTGACACTGCTTGCGCTGACAGCAAATATGTCAGTATTTGCAATGACAAGAAATGACTTTGACAACGGAATGGCAAAGGGAATTAATTATTTCAATCAAGGCTTGTATTATGAGGCAAAAGACGAATTTCAATGGTTCTGTGACGCAAACTGGGGCAGCATGAATGAGGGACAGCAGAAATATGCGCTTGATTATCTGGACGGAACAAAAGCAAGGATTCAGAAATGGGAACAGTATTTAAAAAATCAGTCGGGTAATTGGGCGATTGAGCTTGTAAAAAATCAAATAGGTCCTGAAAGTAATCAATACTTTAGATATGAATATAATTGTCACGATAAGGGCAGTTATTATTTGGTAAATGCCAAAGTGACAAAAAATGCGGACGGTATTGCAAAGTACAGAGTATATAAAGACAGCAAATATATTGAATGTATAGGAGGGGCAAGTACTTGGTCAATGGGACCTGAAGAAGTTGCGGACTAAATAAACAAAAATGCACAGGTTATTTTAACCCGTGCATTTTTTTGAATATTTATTTTGTAATCAATACCGTTTTTGAGGCGTCGTCCCAATCAACCTTACAGCCAAAGCCTTCTGCCGAAGCTCTGGCAGGAACCATTGTTCTGCCGTTTATCAGCATTGCGGGCACATCAAGGTATTTTTTTTCGCCGTTTACGAAATATTCCGAACGGTCTATTGTCATTGTTATATTTGTATCGGCAGTATTTGCAACAACTTTTTGAGCGGACGGAAGCCATGAAACCTCAGCTCCGAGAGCTTCAAAAATTGCCCTTACGGGAACAAGAGTTCTGCCGTCCTTTATCATAGGCTCTTGGTCGGGAAATGAAATTTCGTTTCCGTTAAGCTTAACCTTAATATCATAAACCTCTTTAAGAAAATCGTTTAGTCTGCTGCTGTCGTAGAATATAACGATAGGTCTTTGCGCAGTTCTTACACCTGTTCCGTATATATATGTAATCGGAGTTATATCCGTCAGTGATGCCGATATTTTGTGGTCTTTTCCGTAGTTATCGGTTTTTTTCTGTAAGTATGCTTCGTCCGTATATCCGATTCTGTCATATCTGTCAAGGAATTTTTCATTAATGCCGTATTGTGACAGTACGGATTGTGCCGCCATATAAATCGAAACATAATTATTCGGGTCGCTGAGAGTAGAAAGCCCGTTGCCCTCTGTATGAGAGAATATGCTCATGCCTTTTTGAGAAACGCTTTCATATACTTCTCCGTCACCTGCGAGGTGATAAATGTACATTTCGGACTTAAGCTCGGAATTTTCAACCGTGAACAACTCAAGTTGATAACAGTTCTGACCTCCGCCGGCAAAGAATTTTTCAATTCCCAAATAATTTTTTGCGCCGTTATTTTTTATAAACACATTTGCGTAAGATTCGCCGTCATTACCGATAAGACGTTCGGCAATACTTCCGCGGCTAACGACTTTCCCGTTTTCAACGGAGTATACGTTTACATTCTTGCTCTCTATTGTCACAAGCTCATCATTTCCGTCTCCGTCAAGGTCGATATTCATTGCCGATATTAAACCGCCGAAGTAATCGTTTACGTCCGAATAATCAACCTCATGCCCTGCAAAAGAAGCGTTTATATCACACAACCCCACAGCGGGCTTTAACTGCATATATACGTATTTATTGTATTGTTCAAAATTATCCGCTGCAAATACAGACGGAGTAATTAAAGTAAATGCGGCAATTGCCGCTATAAATTTTTTCATATTAAGCCTCCGTAAAATAATTATATTAATATAATAACATATATTTTAATTAAAATCAATCTCTAAGATGAAATTATATAAAATTTGGTTATGTTGCGGTTATATCCTGTCCTTATTTTTAATATACATATATAAATAGCCATATAAAAGAAAGGAAAAAGAAATGTATACCGTAAATAATAACACAGCCGAAAAAGGTATTTTAAATTATATGCCGTCGGGGCTGCGAAAATATATGTATAAGATAAATTTTGATGAAGCGTATGAGATACATATGGGGTTGGGAAAGCCGCTTTATTTCTGTTACAGTGACGGAAAATATTTTCTTAATCCTGCCGGAGTTTTGACACGAACCCCCAAAGGGGCGGTAAAGGTTACAAAGACGCATATAGAGGAAGCATTGGAGCTTGCTTCAAAATCCTCCGTATATGCAAGAAAGCATACGATAGCGGAAGGGTTTATTACTATTGACGGCGGACATCGTATAGGAATATGCGGTACAGGCGTTATAAAAAACGGACAAGTCGATTTTATAAAAGATATATCGGCACTTAATTACAGATTGAGCTGTGAATGTATCGGCGCAGCAGAAGAGCTTTCAAAGAGCGTTATACAAAATGACAATGTAAAAAATACGCTTATTATTTCACCGCCGGGTGCAGGAAAAACAACAATGCTGCGCGATATGGCAAGAATACTGTCTCAAAGCGGAAGGCGGGTATGTATTGTGGACGAGCGCAGTGAGATAGCGGCGGTCAGCGGAGGAGCGATGCAGTTCAATCTCGGCGTTTTTACGGATGTTATGGACGGAGTGAAAAAGAGTGACGGTATGCTTATGGTACTGCGTTCTATGTCACCCGAGGTTATTATTACGGATGAAATCGGGAAACATGAAGATATATCGGCTATTGAATCTATTATAAACAGCGGAGTTAAAATCATCACAAGTATTCACGGTCTGAATTTGGAACAGGTTCAAAAAAGAAAGGATTTTTCGGAATGTTTAAAATTTTTTGAATTAATATGTATACTGTCAAAGCGAAACGGTGCGGGAACAATAGAAAAAATCTGCAAAGGGGAGGATTTTAATGTTTAAAATTATCGGAAGTCTGATGACGGGCGGAGCTTGTTTTTATGTGGGACTTAAAAAAAGTATGCAGTTAAAAACAAGGTATCACTCATTATGCGATTTCCAAAATGCGCTTGAATTGCTGAGTACTGAAATAGCGTTCAGAGAAACGGAGCTGAAACAGGCATTTATAAATACAGGAAATATTTTGCTGAAAGAAGCGGCAAAACATATTGAAAGAGACGGTGTAAAATCCGCATTGACAGCGGCAGTGAAAAAATATTCGGCACGTCTATGTCTTGCTGTTGGAGACATAGATACAATTCTTATGCTGAAAGAACGTATCGGAATGACAGACGTTGAACATCAGATAAAAAATATCGAGGGCGTCAGAAATATTCTGGATTTACATATAAAAGCCGCAAAATACGATATGGACAAATTATGCCGTTTGTATTCGGGCGGCGGTGTGCTGACAGGAATTTTTTTAATATTAGTATTTATTTAGGGATGTGATGTGCTTTGAATGTGGATTTGATATTTCAGATAGCGGGACTGGGCATTATTGTAGCTGTTTTAAATCAGCTTTTGAGCCGTGCCGGACGTGATGAAATGGCGCTTTTGGTTACGATAGCGGGACTTGTTGCGGCATTGGTAATAGTATCGAGAGAGATAAGCGATTTGTTCAATACGATAAAAAGTATGTTTAATTTATAAAGATGGATATATTCAAACTAATTCTTATAGGTATAACCGGTGCGGTAATATCAATGTTTTTAAAGGAATACAAAAGAGAGTATGCCATGCTTGCGGGGCTTGTTACGGCTGTTGTTATCATGAGCGGTTCGATTGACTGTCTGCTGAGCGTTATAAAAAGTATTCGTTATATAACAGAAAAAAGCGGTGTGGATATAAAATATTTTACAATAATTTTAAAGGTTGTCGGAGTGGCGTACATATCTCAGTTCGGCGGTGAGCTGCTGCGCGACTGCGGAGAAGGTTCTATTGCATCGAAAATAGAGCTTGCAGGGAAAATATTTATATTATATCTGACAATACCTATAATAACTTCATTTTTAAACGTATGTATAGAGGCGGTGAATAAAATTTGAAAAAGCTTGTTTTTTGCATGGTTTTGATTTTTTTTATCTTTACCGCAGCCGCATATGCCGACACAGAGGTTTCTCCGTATATAGAGGGAGAGACGTTTTTTAATGAAACCGTGGATTCGATTCAGTCGGGTGATTTTACGATTAATCCTGTAAAAATAATAAACAATATCGCAAATGATTTTACAATAGAAATCAGAAACAGTGCAAAAATTGTTGTGACCTTGCTTTTGATTTCGGTATTGAGTGCGGTTGTTAATATGCTTTCGTCATCGTTCGGTGCAAAGACGGGTTCTGAGGCTGCCTTTTTTGCTTGTTTTACCATGATGAGCGGTCTTAGTCTGCAATGCTTTACGACTGCTTTGGGGTATGCCTCGGAGGTTATAGGAAAAATGACGGATTTTATAACAAAGCTTTCGCCTGCTTTTATGCTTGCGGTTGCTGCAAGCGGAGCGCCTGTCAGTGCGGTGGCGTTTCGTCCTGTATTGTCGGGGGCGGTGTATATTGTATCTATACTGATAAACAGTACTCTTGTACCGCTTATGACATTCAGTGCGATATTGGGAGTGGTTGGGGGTATAAGCGATAAAGTACAGCTTACAAATTTCTGCAAGGTTATACGTTCCGTAACAAAATGGCTTATGGCGGCTATAATCACATTGTTTACGGGTATAAGCACCATATATGGATTTAACGCACCTGCATTGGACGCAATGAGCGCAAAAGCGGTAAAATTTGCCGTAGGAAGTCTTGTTCCTGTCGTCGGAGGTTTTTTGTCGGATACATTGGAAACAATCATAAGCGGTACAAGGCTTATGAAAAATGCCGTAGGCTCGGCAGGTATCATAGTAATATTGACTCTTTGCGCATTGCCCGTTATAAAAATATTTATAATTCAACTGATACTGAAAATAGCGGCTGCGGTTGCCGAACCCGTTACTGACAGCAGAATCAGTAAAATGCTTTGGGAAATAAGCGAGGCTGTTACGACAGTGTTCGGGGTTGTGATTATGACGGTTGTTTTATTTTTGATAAATATAAGCCTGATGATAATTTTTACAAACCACACATAAAAAATAAGCGACGCATTTCATCACGAACTTAAGCGCTTGAAGTATTATATATACGTCTGCGGCTTAACTTCGTGCGAACTGCTTGTTTCTTTTTCATGTGACGGAGCAGAGCAAGCGACGCATTTCATCACGAACTTAAGCACTTGAAGTATTATATATACGTCTGCGGCTTAACTTCGTGCGAACTGCTTGTTTCTTTTTCATGTGACGGAACGGAACAAGCGTCGCATTTTATTACAAATTTAAGCACTTGAATATTATATATACATTTGTGACTTAACTTTATGTAAAATGCTTATTCCTTTTTCATGTGACAAAACGGAACAAACGTCGCATTTTTTTCTAACAAAGAAAGGTAGTCTGATATGAAACAGTACATAATAACCGTAATAGGTGCTACAATTCTTTCTGCAATGGCGAATATACTTGCTCCCGATAAATGGCGTAAATATATTTCCGTTATAACGGGCTTTATCATAATAAGCTGTATAATAGCGCCTGTTTCAAAGCTTACAAATACGGATTTGTTTGCGGGATTTGATAATTTTTATGACGAAATCACCGACTATGAGGCGATTGAACGGGATTTTATAACCCAACAACTGCATAGCAGGATTGAAACGGATATAGAAAAAAGATTTAAAGATGAGTTTAATGAAAATATAAAAGCAAGCGTTGAGTTATCGGTAAATGATAAAGGTGAAATAGAGAGAATATCATATATAAAAATATCTGGGTCTGACGGAGATGTAAAAAAAACATTGCGTCTTTGTGAGATTTACGGAATAAAAAAGGACGAGGTGGAATATGAATAAGGAAGAAGTATTAAAATTTCTGAAAAACAAAAATAATCTTATGATTATATGTGTTCTTATCATAGGAATAATATTCATGACAGCTTTTTCGGAAAAGGATAACGGAAAGGAGGATATAAAAACTTCTGATATTCAGGAAGAAAGGCTTGAAAATATACTTTCGGATATAGACGGAGCAGGTAACGTAAGCGTGATGATTACATATGAAAACACCGGTGAAAAAGATATAGCTTATGAAAAACGCAAAAACGATACAACATATGATGAAAAGGCGGTTATGGCGGGAGGAGAACCGATGGTCATAAATCAGAGCAATCCGACCGTAAAGGGCGTAATTGTTACTGCGGACGGCGCTGACGATATAAAAATCAAACGCCAGCTTACCGAAGCGGTATCTGCGGTATTAAAGGTAGAGCCGCATAAAATATGTATATACAAGAGAAAATAACGGAAAATATATAAATGAAAGGACTGATATTCATGGTATTTAAGAAAAAGGAGATAATTGCGGCGGCGCTTGTTGTATTAATCGGTATGGCAGGATATTTGAACTGGTCATATCAGGATACAATAAGTGTGACCGACGGTAAAAGCTACATAGAAACGGGGAAAAAACTTGGAGAAGCTCAATATGTTTCAAATCCCGAAGCTAATGTTGAAGAAACGTCAGATACTGCGGCGGAGGGGGAGGAAACAAAGGAAACTGCAAATGTCGAAACTGTCAAAGATGACGGAAATTACTTTGAACAGGCAAAATTAAACCGTGAAACCGCACGTTCAAAATCGCTTGAAATATTGAACAGTACGGCGGAAAATGAGAAATTCGACAGTGAAATCAGAAAAAAAGCGGGAGATAAAATTATTGAAACCGCATCAAATACGGAACGTGAAAACTCCATGGAAAGCATTGCTCAATCAAAGGGATATAGCCAGATATGTGTTTGTCTGGAGGACGGAACTGCCAACATTATGGTAAAAAAAGATAATTTTAATGACGATGATGTTGTTAAATTAACCGAAATTGCAACAGAAACTTTAAATATTTCATCAAATAATGTAAAAATAGTTGAAGTTCAGTAAAATTTGTGGTACAATAGAATTAATAACATTGATTAACGAGAGGAGATACGGTAATGGATGAGAAAGTAAATAACACTGAAATAACAGATGAAGCAGTAAATACAGAGGTTGTTGAGGATGATATTGAAATCGGCAACATAAAAATTTCGGTTGATGTTGTTTCGACTATAGCCGGTATTGCAGCTACTCAGACAAAGGGCGTTGCGGGAATGTATTCATCATTTGCCGGAGGTATTGTTGAAAAAATTTCGGCAAAGAAAAGCCCGTCAAAAGGCGTAAAGGTTGAAATGGCTGAAAATGCCGTTAAAATTGACTTATACATTGTGGTGGAGTACGGTGTAAGGATTCCCGAATTAGCGTGGGAAATTCAGGAAAGCGTCAAAGATAACGTTGAAACCATGACAGGCTTAAAAGTGGAGAAGGTGAATATTCATATTGAGGGGGTTCATTTTCCTGAAGAAGACCCTGAATTGATTGAAGCGCCTGAAGAAGATTTATCTGTTGATGCGGAAGATATAAATGATTAAATAAAGCTGAAAGCGTTTTTCCGGGTGGTATTTGTGCCGCAAGGAAAAACGCTTTTTTTATTTGTAAAATCAAGAAATATCATAAATTTTCATTTTATATGGATATGTATATGATAAAATATAATTATATAGCTGTAGGGGGTGTTGACTTGATAATAAAACTAAATGGAAAATGGAGTATGTCGGTTGACGGAATAAATTATAATGTTAATGTTCCGTCTGCTATTCAAAGCTATGAAGAATTAAGCGGCAAATTCCCGTCCGATGCAATGCAGAATGGGTTTATCGGAACGGCTGAATTTACAAAACAATTTGAAATTTCCGAGCTTTTTGAGTATATGGTTTTAACGCTGAAAGGCGTAATGCCGTATGCAGAGGTGTATGTGAATGATAATTATATAGGTGAAGTGGAATATTGTCAGACTGCATTTGAGTTTGAAATTTCAGATTTTTTACAAATGGGAATTAATACGTTAAGAATTGTAATTAAAGAAAAAAATCTTGATTTAATCGGCGGAATGAGATTTGACGTTTTAAACTGGTCGGGAATTTTTGACGATGTGTTTATAAAATGTACGGATTTCAGAGTTACGGAGCCGTGTATAATCTGCGGTGATGATAAATTTAAAATTACGGCAAAAATCAATGCGGAAAATGTATATGCGGAGATTAAAATAACCGATGACGGACACGTGATAAAAAAACATTTTGAAAGATTTGATAATATAATTGAAACTGAATTTGATATGTCAGGGTGCGAAATGTGGAGCATTGACAATCCTAAATTATATACTGCTGAAATCGCTGTGGGAAAAACAGAGTATAAATTCAAATTCGGAATAAGGACTTTGGAGTGTTCGGGAAACAGGATATTGTTAAATAAAATCCCGTTTTACGCATTTGGCGGCGGTGAAGAATATTTTTCGCCGACAATAAGCCCGCTTATTGATAAGGACATTATAAGAAAGCGTTTCAAAAAATTTAAAGAACTGGGGTTTAATTTTTACCGTTATCATACACACTCGCCGACAGAAACGGAATTGCAGGTATGTGATGAATTGGGAATAATGGTAAGTGTTGAAATTCCGATACTATCAAATTTCAATCGCATAAAAGATACTCAAACAGGATTTGAAATTCTGAAAAATTATATTATTCAAACGAGAACTCATCCGTGTATTGCGGATTATTGTCTGGGAAACGAAGGTGCACAGCTCCTTGTTAAGGATAAAAAAGAGCATATTACAGCGCTGAACGGGTATAGCATCATAAAAGAAAATACAAAAAATCAGTTGGCAATGCTGTGTTTCGGTTATCAGGGAGAAACGCCGCAATTGCCCAATGATATAATGACACCGCATTTATGGAGTCAGGAGTTCAGATGGGCGTATGACGGATTGGCAAAAACTCCGTGGAGTTTTCTTGAAGGAGCATTGGATAATAAGCCTTGTATAGTACATGAGTTTGGGAAATACGGAGTATGTCCCGACGGCAGAGAAGACAAGCTTATGCCGCAAAACGGATATTGTTTAAGCGCAGAGGCAGAAAATGATAAGCTGTTTGCCTACAGCGGATTGGAGGATTTAAAAGAACGCATAATACAAAATTCCCGCAGGCTGAGTGTTATGTGTGCAAGAACGGCATTTGAAGCAATGCGCAGACAAAGCGGAATCAGCGGCTATGTATACTGGACATTTTTCAGAATGGGCTTGCGGTGCGGCGGCTTATGTGACGATATGGGAGAATACGGTGACAGCGGAACGGAAATATTGAAAAGCACTGCAAATTCTCCTCTCGGTATTTTTGCGGACAGAGATTTTTACGGAAGAACATTCGGGTGCGGTGAAAATGCGGAATTTAATATAACGGTATCGAATTTCAGCGGGAGAGACGTATCAAGTGCGGATTTAAAATGTGTGTTGACCGATAATAATAATATTTTTTACAATGAACGTTTTATGGATACCGGCTGCAAAATGGGTGAGATTTCAAAAAAGGCTAAAATAAATATTACAATGCCGCCGCTTGCTTGCCCGACGGAATTGAAATTGTATATGAGCTTTGAAAAAGACAGTAAAATATTATGTGAAAACAGTATGGAGCTATGGTGCTACCCGAATGAAAAAATAAATCTGAGCGATAAAATTGTATATTTTGTTCATGATGAGTATTTATCGGACAGCATAGAAACTCAGATTAACGGTGCAGTGCAGATATGGAATTGGATTTCAATTCTGTTGGGCTGCGTGATTCCCGAATACGGATTTGTACCCAGTGATGACAAGCTGAAAAATTATATTGACGATGCAATGAAAAAGTCAAAGCCCGACTTGCTTATATGCGACCGCATAGATGAGGTATCAGAGCTTTTTACGAAATGCGGAGTGCCTGTTCTGTACATAGATAACGGCGGTTTTGATAATAATTTATATCCCGATGAAATACCGGGAAATACTTTCTTTGATTTAAACACATTTTATGCCCCGTTCCGTGCGGGGTGGGACGAAGGCAACTGCACAACCGTAATTGACGGTGAATTATTTAATCAGCCTGAAAATGACGGCTGGGCTGATTTGCGTTATTATTCCTGTATACAAGGGAAAGAGCCGATATTGCGCAATAAAATAATTGAAAAGCTTGGTCTGACGGATATAAATAACAGCATCAGGCTTATACAGCGAATAAAAAACAAAGAAGAAGTAACAAAAA
Source organism: uncultured Clostridia bacterium (assembly GCA_934454215.1). Lineage (GTDB taxonomy): Bacteria > Bacillota > Clostridia > UBA1381 > UBA1381 > Ornithomonoglobus_A. The sequence continues at coordinate 4,803 of CAKSGG010000046.1, read as the reverse complement.
ATTCTACTGTATATTTTGAAAAAATGCAGACAAAAAAGATAAACGACTGTGTTTATTATATAGACGGAAAAGTAAACGGTACAAAAACGGCAGTGGCTGCGATGAAGCTGTTTAACGATTCATGCGGAAAATATACGCTGAAAAGAATAATAAAATTATTAACGGAGGATTGACATGAACGAAAAGTTAAAGCTATGGCATAAAAAATCAAGCGAAGAATACGGAATGAATGACGTTATTGTTCCGTATTGCGATGAAACGGAGGTTTTGGGCGTTTCAAGGTTAAATGCAAAGGGCGGCGAAAAGTATGATTTGTATTTTGAAAAAGAAGAAATAAATGCTCTTATTGTAAGTGGAGATATAGTTGTTTTCGTAGATAATAATAAATATGAGCTGCAAAAACTTGACAGCTTTTATGCTCCGTCGAAAACAAAAATAATAATAGAATTCAAAAACGACGCTGTTTTATATATCGGGAAAGCACCGTGCGAGGGGTTTGGAAAGCCGTTTGTCAGAAAAATGGATTTCAGTCTGCCCATAGGGGATATACACCAAATTCACGGAGAAGGGAGCGGACAGCGTGAGGTTATGTTTACGCTTGCTCCGCAGGATAAAGCGTCAAGGCTTATATGCGGTGTAACATGGAGTGCAGACGGAGCATGGACAAGCTGGCCGCCTCATCAGCATGAAAAGGATTTGGAAGAGGTGTATTGCTATTTTGATATAGAAACCTACGGCTTGCATTTCAGTTATGAAATGGGCAGCAGCTTTGATGATGCGGTGTGTCATATAGTAAAAAGCGGAAGTATGGTTGAAGCTCCTGTCGGATATCACCCCACGGCAGCAGTCCCGGACAGTAAAAACATATATTTTTGGATTTTGGGAGCAAGACGGCATGAAAGCAGAAGATACGATTTAGCGGTTACAGACCCTGAATTGTCATGACAGAACGGAGGATTATGATGAATTTATTTGATGTAAAAGACAAAAAAGTAATAATAACAGGCGGAGCGACGGGACTGGGCAAGGGTATGACCGAAGGCTTTTTGGAATACGGCGCAAAAGCGGCTGTAATAGATATAAGCCCCAAGCTGAATGATACAGTTCATGAGCTCTCGGAATTAGGAGAAATTTATGGAATATATGGTGATATTTCAAGTGAAGAAGGCAGAACATCGGCATTTAACAAGGCACTTAAAATTCTTGGCGGCGTTGATATTATGGTGAATTGTGCGGGTATTCAAAAGCGTCACCCGTCTGAGGAATTTCCGTTAAGCGATTGGGATAAGGTTATTGAAATAAATCTTACGGCAGTATTTCATTTGTGCAGTCTTGCCGGTAATGAGATGCTGAAAAACGGATACGGAAAAATTATAAATGTGGCAAGTATGTTAAGCTTTTTCGGAGGCTTTACCGTTCCGGCATATGCGGCAAGCAAGGGCGGAGTTGCACAGCTTACAAAGGCGCTTTCTAATGAATGGGCGCACAGAGGTGTGAATGTAAATGCGATTGCTCCCGGGTATATGGCTACCGAAATGAATACGGCAATTATAAACAACGAAGAACGAAACAGGCAGATTACAGCAAGAATACCGGCAAAGCGCTGGGGTACGCCGAATGATGTAAAAGGCGTTGTATTATTTTTATCATCGGCTGCGGCCGATTATATAAACGGTGCAATAATACCTGTTGACGGCGGATATTTGGGTTGCTGAAAGGAGAAAGAAATGTCAGAGATTATAGATATAGCATATAAATTCGGCTGCGGCCGTTACAGACAGGAAAAGGGGCTTATAGAAAAATCAGGTGAAGAAATTGCACGGTACGGGAAAAAGGCATTTATTATAGGCGGGCCGACTGCATTGTCAATTGTAAAGGATAAGCTGTGCAAATCACTTGATGAAAATAAAATCGGATATGAAATATATTGTTATGAAGGGCATTGCAGCTACAGCGGTGCGGAAAAAGCGTCAGAGAGATTTAATAAATCAGACTGCGATATGGTAGTAGGCGTCGGAGGAGGACGTATAATGGATTTTGCGCAGTTGACAGCGTGCAAATTAAACTGCCCTGTTATAAATATTCCGACATCGTCAGCAACCTGTGCCGCATACACGACCTTGAGCGTGCTTTACGATGATACAGGGAAAACCGTAGGGAATTTTTATCAAAGATATGAAGTAAATGCGGTGCTTGTTGATATGGATATAATGGCAAAACAGCCGATACGTTTATTTATGGCGGGATATATGGACGCAATTGCAAAATATATTGAGATGAAAAACGGCAAGCCGACGATTGATACATCGTCAATGCCGATGGACATTTATACGGCAAGTATATTGGCAAAGCATACATATAATAATTTAAACAGCTTGCTCCCGTCAGCACTTGATGCTGTCAAAAAAGGCGAGGTAACGGAGGATTTAAACAGCTTTATATATCTTGCAATTCCGATAACGGGAATTATAAGCGGAATATCAAAGGGTTTCGGGCAGAGTGCCATAGGGCATGAGTTTTATTATTGCGTCAGAACGCTTTTCACGCAGGAGGCGCTTACATTTCTGCACGGAGAGGTTGTAGGAATAGGACTTATTGCACAGAGTATATATAATCAATGCGAGGATATTGTTCCATGGCTGGAAAATGTTATGGAAACGCATGACGTTCCTATAAGACTGTCACAAATCGGAATAGAAAACACTAATGAGAATTTTGAAAAAATATATAATTTGGTATTGAAGAGTCCGTTTGTATCTGATGATTATAAGCATAAAGAAAGATTTTTTAAAGCTCTCAAAGCAGTGATGTAAAAAATAATTAAAAAGGATAAAAAAGGATTTGTAATATACAAAGAAAAATGTTATAATAAACATAATGTAGAAATTTATGGCTGATAAAGCTGAATGTTGAAGGCGGGTACTGGCATGATTGGTATGATTATCGTTGATGACGAGCCGTTTATGTATACGGTTTTGTCAAATTTAATTGATTACGGAAAAATAGGAATAGAAATATCGGGCAATGCTTCAAGCGGTGAAGAAGCATTGGAAATTATAACGCCCGACATAAAAATTGCGATTGTTGATATAAAAATGTCGGGAATGTCGGGAATGGAATTTATAGATACAGCATCAAAAAAATATCCGTGGCTTAAATTTATTGTTTTAAGCGGGTATGATGATTTCAGCTTTGTGCGAAAAACATTCAAATTGGGAGCGGTCGATTATTTTCTTAAATCCGAGCTTATACCCGAGGAATTTGAAGAATCACTCAAAAGGCTTGCGGATATAATATCACTTGAAAATACGATTTTAAAAGATGAAGATAAGTTAAAAAAGTACATAGGGCATCTGATTGACGGAACGGAGGGTAATGATTGTCCCGCCGAGGCTGCTGCGGAATTTGAGAAAATGACAAAACGTGTTATGGCGCTTAAAATTCTTGATTATAATAAGCTCAGAAGCAAGGAAAATGTATCGATTGAAGAAATTCATAAAATTATAGATGATACCGTAAATGAAGTCATTTCGGGAAAAAACATACTTTGCACAAGACGGTACAGTGATGAATATATATTGATAATTCCGACAGGGATAGCGCATATAAGCGGATATGAATTGTATGAAAGAATTGTAAGCGGATTGAACAAAAAAATATATTGTGTTGTCAATGGCGGAATGAGCAGAAAATTTGAAAGGCTTGACAAGATACAAGAAACATATAATCAAGCGGTAAAAAGCGCCGAATACTGCTATATAGCAGGTAACGGAAAATTACTGATGTATTCGTCGTATGACAGTCTTGACGGCGATATTGATGTAAAAAAACGAATAGAAAAAATACGATATTATATGACGTCTATGCAGCTTTCGGAATTAAAAGAGGCGATACCGAGGCTTTTTGATGTAAAAGGAGTATCACTTAAGTTTATTGATAAGGTGCGTCAGCTTTTGGACCAAAGCTATTACGAAATAAGATTATATATAACTCAAAACGGAGTTGACAGCATTGATGAGTCTGATATTGAAAACGGGAAACGGCTTGTAAATGACGGTTCGGTGAACGATTATGCGGAATGGTTTATAAAATTGACAGAGCAAATAATTAATGCAGGCAATAAATACAGCGCTATAGTAAACAGGGCAATTGCGTATGCGCATAAGCATTATTCCGACCCGAGTCTGAAACTGAATAAGCTTGCTCAAAACGAACTGTTTGTTACATATAATCACATTTCAAGAGTTTTCAGAGCAGAAACGGGAATGTACTTTAATCAGTATCTGACGGATATACGTATGAAAAAAGCTTTGGAACTTCTTCAAAGCAACGAGTACAAATTATATGAAATTGCAGAAAAAATAGGCTATTTGAATTATGAAAATTTCAGCCGTACATTTAAGAGCTATTACGGAAAATCCCCAAAGGTTTTTCTGAAAAATACGGAGGAATAAATAATGAAAAATATATTTGGAATACGGAATAAAATGCTTGCCGCAATGATTACGGTTTGTTTTATTCCGTTTATCTGCTTTTCGATTTTTGTGTATCATAATTATTCAAATTATCTTGAAAGAAGTACAATACAAAACGCACTGCATGAAACGGAGCAAAATGATAAAATTGTATTTTTTAATATTTGGATGATAGAATATGCGGCGGAGCATATATGCGATGACAAGGAATTTCAGCGTATTTTTACCGAAAACGCAGATGAGGACGCATATGTCAGGTATATAAGCGATGCGGTAAAAGAATTTCCGACTGTGAAAGGGGTAACGGCATTTTCAAACAACGGGAAAA